>NZ_JBIRXG010000028.1:0-77623 GCF_044388685.1 Streptomyces sp. NPDC020192
CGTCGCGGTCGCCGTGGGCTGGGCCATGACCGGCGGCCAGGGCCGCGGTGCGGCCCTCCGCCGGGCCGTGGTGGGCGCGGCCTGCCGCATCCCCGATGTGACCGCGGCAGTGAGCCGCGACCTCAGCCCCGCACTGACCGCCGGCCCACTCGTACGGCGTCACCCCCGGCCGGCCGGCCGCGCACTGGCCGGGACCTTCTGCCCGCAACCCTGGGCACCGGCGACTTCGCCGACACCTGGATGATGTGGAACCTGGTCGTCTCCACCCTGCTGACCGGTGCCGCCACCTGCACCTACGACGGCAGCCCCGCGCCGCAGGCCCGCCCGGACATCCTGTGGAAGCTGGCGGCCCGCCACAAGGTCACCGTCTTCGGCACCAGCCCCCAGTACCTGCTGGCCATGACCAAGCTCGGCATCGAACCCTCCGCGCACGACCTGTCCGCCGTCCGCGCCATCGGCAGCACCGGCTCCACCCTGCCCGCATCCACCTACCCCTGGGTCCGCGACCACGTCGGCGCAGGCGTCCAGCTGGCCTCCACCAGCGGCGGCACGGCGACTGGATCACCCACACCTCGCACGGCTCGGTGATCGTGCACGGCCGCTCCGATGCCACCCTCAACCGCAACGGCGTACGCCTGGGCAGCGCCGACATCCACGACATCGTCGAACACCTCCCCGAGATCACCGAGGCCCTCGTCATCGGCGCGGAGGAACCCGACGGCGGCTACTGGATGCCGTTCTTCGTGGTCCTCGCCGACGGGGTCGGTCTGGATGAGTCCCTGTGCGAGAAGATCCGCGACGCGATCCGCACCGGCGCCTCACCCCGACACGTCCCCGACACGTCCCCGACGAGATCCTCGCCGTACCGGCCCTGCCTCACACGAAAACCGGCATGAAGCTCGAGGTCCCCGTCAAGCGCCTCCTCCAGGGCGCCCGCGCCGACCAGGTCCTCAACCCCTCCGCGGTCGACAACCCCGACCTGATCGCCTACTTCGCCGGCCTGGGCGCCGAACGCCGCCAGGCCCGCCGCCCGCACACCCCCGAAGGCGCGTCGTGATCCTCTCTGCCTCGCTGACCTGTCTCATCGCGTTGATCTTCGCCCTGCTGGGCGCGGCCAAGATCCTGGCCCTGGGTCCGATGCCCGAGCTCGCCGCCCACGCCGGCTTCACCACCGCGGCCTACCGGGTCATCGGCGGGCTGGAGCTGGCGGGCGCCATCGGCGTGGCCCTCGGCCCGGTCGTACCGCTGTGCGGCGGCCTGGCCGGCATCGGACTGCTGATGCTGCTCGCCGGTGCCGTGACCACGCACGTACGCAAGGGCGACGGGCTGACCAAACTCCTCCCCGCAGTGACATGCGCGGCCCTGGTCGCCTGGTATCTCGTACTCCTCGCCGGCCTCTGACCCGTTCCGGGAGACTGCCGGCGGCCACTCGTCCTGTTAGCGAGCCCACGGCGGGGCTGGCAGACTGAATCTGTGGTTCCGCTGATGGTCGCGGCGGATCAGATCGCGTCCTCATCGCTTACCGGCGCCAGTGTGGTATCAGTCTGCGCACTGCTCTTCACCGTCGCGTCGTTCTGGTGGCTCAACGCCCGACAGGGACGCCTGCAGGCGTGGGAACCTCATTCCTTCGCGGCGATCGTCCACGGTTCCACGGCACGCCTACGACTGCCGCTCGTCCTGCACAACACCGGTCCCAAACCGATCGTCGTGCAGGACCTCATCCTGACCTTCCCCGATGAGCCCGCCTCTCATCTGCCACTCCTGTGGGTGTCCTCCCCGTCCCGGCTCCAACCGGGGCCGGACGAGGAGGCGAAGCTGCCGGCGGGGTTCGTCGTGCCCGGCAGAGAAGCGCAACAGCTCTTCCTCGAGTTCGAGGCACCGTTTTCCGGATTCCTTCCGGAGGCCCGTGACTACAAGGCCCAGATACAGGTGCGGGTCGGCCACCGCAAGGGTTGGCGCCCCTTGCTGACGTTCAGCTTGAGGGCCGCCAACATCATCGATCCAGATCGCTACACCGTTTACAACAACGCACCGCTCGAGCTGACGAAGGAAGACCAGAAAAGAGCGGATGCCGCGCTCGTCGAACTGCTGGAAGAGCACGGGGACGGCTCCCCTCCGGGCGGCAGGAGACAGGGAGACCCTCCGAATGACGAAGGTGACGCCGACACGAGCCGCTGACATCGCCGTCCGTCCTGACGTGGACAGCGGTGGCACCGGCCCCGCCGGGCCACCACAGCCACCGCACCGATCACTCGCGCCAGTCGACGCAACCGGCCGCCGCGAGGTCGAGCGCAATGTCCGTGATCATGTCCGCCTGGCCGCCGACTATCCTGCGCCAGTCGGCTTCGACAAGGATCGCCCGGGTGTCCAGGCCGTGACGGCGCGCCGCGGCAACGGCGTGCCCGAGGAAACCGGAGTCCACGCCCGCGTACCCGGGGGCGAGCGTCTCGCGGTCCGCCCGCACCTCGCGGGCCTGCAGGGGGCGGACGCTGTCGGTCGGCAGCGTCCATCAGGCGGAACAGGTCGCAGCTTCCGCGACCATGAACAGCCTGCCGACCACGCGAGGGCGCAGGGAGGAGACCCCGGGGGGGCAGCGGTGCCGACGCCGGAGCTGCAGCACACCCGCCCAGAAGCCCCCGCCGGCCGGCCTGACCTGCTGTTACGCGCCCGCCCTGGACTGACGTGGACGCCCGAAGACGGCCCCTACAACCTGGTACCGGTGCTGGACATGGAGGCCCATCTCGGCCCGTGGGTCCACCACGACCCGGCGCGGGCGCAGAACGTGCGTGACAGCGGCGTCCATTCCTTGATGGTCGTACCCATCCGCGCGCGACGCTGCGTGCTGGGACTGGCGCTGTTCGGCCGCTCCAGGGAACAGGCACCCTTCCAGGAGGACGTCCTCGTACCGGGCCTGGGCGATCTCGCCGCAGTCGACCTTGCGCACGCGGTGTTCGACCGAGAGGAACCCGCGAAGCACCTGGGTGTTGGAGACATGGACAACGCCGCCCTGGCGCCGGTCGCTGCAGCATGGCCGGCGGGCGTCAACCGGGGGCGACCCCATCCCGTCCTTCCCCGACCACCCCTTCCTGCACAGCTTCCGAGAGGGCAAGACAGTTGCCCTCGACCTTGACGACTTCATTGCCGTGGTCGCCGACCCGCAGCTGGTCGAGTATCTCGTCCCGATGGACGCCCATGCCGTGATGGTGGCACCGTTGCTCGCCCGCGGTCTCACTCTCGGCGCCATATCGGTATGGCGCTGCGGCCGATCCGGCCCGTTCACCGAGGACGAGGCGGATCTCATGACGCAGATCGCCTCGCGGGGGGCACTCGCCATCGACAACGCCCGCCGCTACACCCGCGAGCACCGGGCGGCAGTAGCACTGCAGCAGCGGCTTCTTCCTCCGGCCACGACCGAAACCCCGGCAGCCCAGACCGCCGGCGTCTACCGGCCCGCAGGCGACGGAGCGGAAATCAGCGGCGACTGGTACGACGCCATCGCTCTGCCCTCCCTGCGGCTGGCCCTTGTCGCCGGGGGCGTGGTCGGCCACGGCATGGCCGCCAGCGCCACCATGGGCCGCCTGCGCGCAGCCATCCAGACGCTCGCGGACATCGAACTCGAACCGGACGAGCTGCTCACCCGGATCGCGGATCTGGTCCAACGCCTCGCGGCCGAGGCCCCACCGGGCGACCACGACATCGTCGGCGCGACATGCCTGTACGCGGTCTACGACCCCGTCACCCGCCGCTGCGCCATGGCCAGTGCCGGGCACCCGCCGCCCGTACTGGTGCGGCCCGACGGGACCACCGAGCCCATCGGGATCTCACCCGGCCAGTGTCCTCGCGCTCTACACCGACGGCCTGGTCGAACATGGTGAAGCCGGCAGCGACGAAGGGCTCCGACGCCTGACGGACATGGTCGCCGCCATGTGCCGCCCGGACCGCGCTCTCGATGAAACCGGCCGGGCCCTCCTCGCCGACCTGGTGGACGCCGAGCCGTGCGACGACGCCACCCTGCTGTTGGCACGCACGCGCGCCGTGCCTGTGGAGGACATCGCTCACTGGGAGATCCCGGCGGATCCTGCCGCCGTGTCCAAGGCGCGGGAATGGACGGCCCGCCAACTCACCACGTGGGGGCTGGATGACCTGCTCTTCACCACCGAAGTCATCGTGAGCGAACTGGTCACCAACGCGATTCGCTACGGCCGCGCGCCGGCGGAGCTGCGGCTGATCCGCCACAACGTTCTGGTCTGCGAGGTCACCGACTCCAGCAGCACCCAGCCTCGCATGCGCCGCGCCCAGACCACGGACGAGGGAGGCCGGGGCCTGTTCCTCGTCGCCCAACTCGCCGGACGCTGGGGCTGCCGCCATGGCCAGAACCGCAAAACGATCTGGTCCGAGCAGTCCATCGAGCGCTCGTGCTGATGGAAGCCAGTTCGTCACTGTGAGGTCTTACGGCGGTGGATGACGCGGCGGGGCTTCTACGCGTGTTGCTCTGGCACCGGGCTGGTGATCGTGTGACCGCGCTCGACCTGAGCCGGCGAGGCGCTGACCTGTGAGTCTCCAGGCGGCTCGCCGACACTTCCCGCCATTCCAGGGCCTACGTCAGGGCGACGGAGTCGACCTCCGGTGCCGAGCTGGTCGACGACACCTACAGCCAACAGCATCGCTGACCCGTCGCAGGGGCAGCGATGCTGATCCTGAGCTGCGGCTGGGTGGCCGAACGTAGGGCCGTTGAACTGGGGTGAAGACCAGGTGCCTGACGATGTGCTGTGGACATTGACGCAATCAGTCGTGGCCGTGTGAGCACCCCGAGCACATCGCTGTTTCACGCCCTCCTTGGTCGCTGAAGCCGTGCCGCAGAGGGCATGTGCGCACAACACCAGCTGACCGCCGAGCCAGCTGCCTGCCGACCTTTCACCAAGGTGTAGCGCCACCGTCGATGCCGGCGTGCGTCTGTGGTCGCAGCAGGCTAGCGCCGTACCCGCGGCATCCCCAGGCCGATCCAGGAGATGATCTCGCGCTGGATCTCGTTGTTGCCGCCCCCGAAGGTGAAGATGACCGCCGAGCGGTAGCCGCGCTCCAGTTCGCCGTGGAGCACGGCGCCCGCCGAGCCCTCCTTCAGCGGTCCGGCCGCGCCGACGATCTCCATGAGCCAGGCGTAGGCGTCCCGGCGGGCCTCGGAGCCGTAGACCTTGACGGCGGAGGCGTCCTGCGGGGTGAGGGTGCCCTCCTGGACGGCCGTGACCATCTGCCAGTTCATGAGCTTCATCGCGTCGAGCCGGGTGTGGGTGCGGGCGAGCAGCCGCCGCACCCAGGGCAGGTCGGCGACCCGGCGGCCGTCGGCGAGCTTCGTCTCCCTCGCCCAGCGCTGGACGTCGTACAGGGCGCGGATGGCCATGGTGCCGTGGGCGGCGAGGGTGACGCGTTCGTGGTTGAGCTGGTTGGTGATCAGCCGCCAGCCCTGGTTCTCCTCGCCGACGCGGCGGGAGACGGGGACGCGGATGTTCTCGTAGTAGCTCGCGGTGGTGTCGTGGGAGGCGAGGGTGTTGATGAGGGTGCAGGAGTAGCCGGGATCGGAGGTCGGTACCAGCAGCATGGTGATGCCCTTGTGCGGCGGGGCGGCGGGGTCGGTGCGCACCGCCAGCCACACCCAGTCCGCGGTGTCGCCGTTCGTCGTCCAGATCTTCTGCCCGTTGACGACGTACTCGTCGCCGTCTCGTACGGCCCTGGTCTTGAGCGACGCCAGGTCGGTCCCGGCGTCGGGCTCGCTGTAGCCGATCGCGAAGTCGAGCTCGCCGGAGAGGACGCGCGGCAGGAAGTACGCCTTCTGCTCCTCGGTGCCGTACCGCATGAGCGTCGGGCCGACCGTGTTCAGTGCCATCAGCGGCAGCGGTACGCCGGCCTGTGCGGCCTCGTCGAAGAAGATGAACTGCTCCATCGCCGTCATCCCGCGCCCGCCGTACTCCTTGGGCCAGCCCACGCCGAGCCAGCCGTCGGCGCCGAGCCGGCGGATGGTCTCGCGGTAGAACCGCTTCTGCGCGGCCGGGTCGGCGTACCGGTCGTAGGCGTGGTCCGGGACCAGCTCGGCGAAGTAGGCGCGCAGCTCGGCGCGCAGTCGCTGCTGCTCGGGCGTGTGGTCGAGGTGCACGGCGCCTCCAGGCTCCCCAAGGGCGGTCCTGACGGCGCACACCGTAGAACGTGTTCCAGAAATTGGGAATGACGCGCCCGGGGCGAATTCCGGCACCGGCCCGGCCCCATGGTGTCGCCGTCCGTCCATCACCGGTCACGCAATGTGTCCGGTTCGCCCTGGTTTGAGCGGGGTATTCCTTTGCTATGGAAACCGCATCCACGCAGCTGGCCGCGGCGAGCGGCCTGATGAGCCTTGTCCTGTTCGTCGTAGCCATCGGCGTGCTCGCGTTTCTCGCCGGCGGCTACTGGATGACCTCCCGCGTCAAGTACCGCGAGTCCCCCCGGCCGCGCCCCGAGGAGCAGCCCAAGCTGCCGCCGGAGGGTGCGGTGCGCGAACTACGGGAGAACAGGGAATCCCAGGAGGTTCCCGTGCCCCCCGAGGGCGGCCGCCCGCTCCTCCCGTACGAGCTGAGCAACCAGGACACCAGGCCGAGCGAGTCGAAGGACCGGCCGCGCTGGAGCAAGGGGTCCAGCGGCTCGTTCGGTGGCGGCGGACTCGGCGCCCACTGACGGAGTTCGACGACTGGACCTAGGAGTCCTTCCCGGCGGCGTCCAGACGGCCGACGCGGGCCACGTTCTGCCGGTCCTCGGGGTCGTCGCTGGGCTCGGCGGCGAACCAGGCGTCCAGGATCTCCGTCAGCAGCGGACCGGAGGTCAGGCGCAGGCTGAGCGCGAGGACGTTGGCGTCGTTCCAGCGGCGGGCGCCCTCCGCCGTCACGGCGTCCGTGCACAGGGCCGCGCGGACGCCGGGCACCTTGTTGGCCGCGATGGACGCGCCCGTGCCGGTCCAGCAGCACACCACCGCCTGGTCGGCCGCGCCCTCGGCCACGTCCCGGGCGGCCGCCTCCGAGCAGACGGCCCACTGGGGGTCGGCCCCGGGTCGCAGCGCGCCGTGCGCCCGCACCTCGTGGCCGCGTTTCTCCAGCTCGGCGAGGAGGAGCCGGGCCACGGGTTCGTCCATGTCGGAGGAGACGGAGATCCGCATAGGGAGGAGGGTAGTCGCTCCGCTGTTCAGGGACGGTCCGCCAGAACCCGGTGCAGGTGTTCCAAGGCGTCGAGCAGGACCGAACGGTGGTACCAGCTCAGCCAGGCCGCCGTGTCGGACGCCAGCTGGGCGAGGGCCTCGGTCCGGTCGGCGGGCGGGCGGTGTCCGGCGTCGGGCCAGTGCAGGGTCAGTACGGCGGTGCAGGACCCGGTCCCGGACAGTACGGGGATGCTCTGGACGGCGCGGGTGCCCGTGGCCAGCAGGACGCGCCGGGACTCCTCGGAGAGCAGCGTGTCGGCGGCCACGTCTGGCACGCTCACCCGGCGTCCGCGCAGACACGCGACGGCGTCCGCCGTGCCCTCGTCCCAGCCGCGCACCAGATGGTCCAGAAACGTATCCGCACAGCCGTGGTCGGACTCCAGCACCAGCGCGTTCACGGCCGGGTCGACGCAGCGCAGGTACCCCGACGAGGCGTGCCCGAGGGTGAGCGCCTCGTGCAGCACGGCGTCGATCATCTGGCGCCGGTAGCGGGGATCCCGGCCCTCGCGGGCCAGGATCCGCAGCGGCGGCACGGGCAGCGGGCGGCGGCCCGGGAACCACACCGCGCCGTCCGGCGCTCGGGCCACCACCACGGCGGAGACGAGGACGCGGAGCGGCACGTTGAACCGCTGCGAGACCTCGCGCAGCACCCGGAAGGCGGTGCCGGAGTCCGGCAGGCCGTAGCGGACCATGATCACGCCCTGCGCCATGCCGATGACCGGGGCGGTGCGCACCCGGGCGCGCAGCGCGCGGACCTCCTTGCGCAGGTCCTCGTAGCTGGGCCGCAGCGGGTCCGCCATCTGCGACCGCCAGGCGGGCAGGTCCGCACGGTGGGCGGCGGCGCGGGCGAGCTCACGCAGAGCCTCGTCGAGGGTGGCGTAGAGCCGTACGCCGTCCAGGCGCGCGAGGTGCACGGCCTCGCGCACCCCGGGCCGGGCCCGGACGATGATCAGGTCCGGGCGGCCGGTGCGGGCCCGGGTCGTCTCGCCCAGCGCGCGCAGTACGGCGGCGCCGCCCAGCTGTACATGGGCCATGTCGAGGACGGGCCGCAGCCCCGCGAGGTCCGCCTGTTCCAGGTGGCCGCGCAGCTCCGCCGACCAGGACCGGGCGCCCTCGGCGTCGAGGCTGCCGGACATGCGCAGCAGCAGCGCGCCCTCGGCGGGCAGTCCCTCGACCACGGACGACTCGATCATCAGCGGGGCCGGGACGCCGGGGGTGCTGGAGGCCTCGGAGGTGCCGGAAGAGGGTGTCATGGCCCCGCCCGTCGTCGCGTCGTCGCGGCGTCGGTTCCGGCCCCCGGCTCTGTGCTTCCGTCCGGCACGGCGTCCCTTCGGGCCTCCAGGGCGTTCATGGCGGACGCCATCGTGGCGTGCACCCGGACGCCCGGCAGCCCGGCCGTGCGCAGCGCGTCGCGCGCATGCGGGCGGGGCTGTACGACGGGCAGGGCGCGGCCGGAGAAGGCGAGGACGCCGGTCGCCCGGTCCAGGGAGCGTACGGCGGCGGCGCAGGCGAGGTACATCTCGGTCATGTCCAGCAGGGGGTGTTCTCCGGTCCTGTCGGCGTGGGCGATGTGCTCGGCGAGCACCTCGGAGAACTCCACGGCGTTGGAGGCGTCCACCGTGCCCCGGGCCTTCAGGACGCTGATCCCGCCGACCTCGGGACGCCGCTCGTGCACGGTCTGCAGGAGCAGCGGGGCCGGGCCCAGCGGGTGGGCGCGGGCACGGGACGGCTGACCGTTTTCCATGGGATCGGGCTTCCTGGGTGGGGAAGGATCAGCCAGCCGCGTCTTGACCGGGGCTTCACTGTGCTCCGCGCGTGCGCCCGATGCAACGACTTGCCCCGGGCGTGTCGCCCCCGGGTGGTGGTACGGCGACGGGGAGGGCGTGAAGAGCGGTGCGCGCACCCGGAGTTCCCGCGTCACCGCGACCGCGTCGTGGACATCCGATTCCTGTCGCCGCCAGGCGCGTTGCGGCTGCTGCGCCGGTTCGCGGAGTGCCGGCGGGGCGGCGGGCCGGCTGACGGGCCGGCTCGTGCGGACCGGCTACCGGAACACCAGTGCGCACGCCTCGCCGGGCGCCTGGATCTTGCTGCGCGCCCTGCGGTGCGCCAGTCCCGGCACGCTGGTGCGCGCGGCGGTTCCGGCTCTGTGGGGTCAGGTGGTCAACTGGCCGACCGTGCCGGTGTGGTGGAGGCTCGGGTTCGCCGTGATCGCGACGGCGGTCACTGTGTTGCTGGCGCGGGCGCGTTCCGGGCTGTCCTGGCGGCGGTCACCGACCGGCCGCCCCGGGAACAACTTACCTGACGGAGTACGTGAGTTGGCGGCCAGTCGGGGCGAGGCGCCGCAAGGGCACGACGCCGAGCCGCGGCGCATCGAACGCGATCCGCACAACGGGGTCGGGCCGGGATCGCGGCCGTGTCGCTGCGACTTGGAGGCTCCCCTGCGGGTCCTCGTCTCCGAAGACGACGCCCCGCTCCGTGACGGCCTGGAACTGCTCCTGGCCGGCGAGGGGTACGACGTGTGCGCGACCGTCGACAACGCGGACGACCCGCGCCGATGGTCGGACCGCGAGCGGCTGCCGGTCCTGAATCCCGAGGTTGTCTCCCGGCTGATGATCCGTAAGGCGGCCGGCGATCCGCTGGAGGCGCTGACGCGGCGGGGCACGGGGTGCTCGCGCCGACGGCGCAGGGCATGCCGACCCCGAGAGCGGCCACCGCCGGGGGCTCGCGGTACCGGCCTGTCCGCGGACTCTCGATCACGGTCCGGGTGACGCCCATCGCGCTCCGTGACCACTGCGTCTACGCGTGACCTCGCCCGGTCCAAGGTCGATACTGCCAATAGCTCCGTAGCTCCGTACTCCACCCAGCTCCCGCAAGGCGCACGAGGAGACACCGATGAGGATGTTGATCAACGTTCCGGAGACCGTCGTGGCGGACGCGCTGCGCGGAATGGCGGCCGCGTATCCCGATCTGACCGTGGACGTGGAGAACCGGGTGATCGTCCGCCGGGACGCCCCGGTCGCCGGGCAGGTCGCGCTCGTGTCGGGCGGTGGGTCGGGGCACGAGCCGCTGCACGGCGGGTTCGTGGGGCCGGGCATGCTGTCCGCCGCCTGTCCGGGCGAGGTGTTCACCTCGCCGGTGCCGGACCAGATGGCCCGTGCCGCAGCCGCCGTGGACAGCGGTGCCGGGGTGCTGTTCGTCGTGAAGAACTACACCGGTGACGTGCTCAACTTCGACATGGCGGCCGAACTGGCCGAGGACGAGGGCATCCAGGTCGCCAAGGTGCTCGTGAACGACGACGTGGCCGTCACCGACAGCCTCTACACGGCGGGCCGGCGCGGCACCGGCGCGACCCTGTTCGTGGAGAAGATCGCGGGCGCCGCCGCGGCCGAGGGGCAGCCGTTGGAGCGCGTGGAGTCGATCGGCCGTCAGGTGAACGAGAACTCCCGCAGCTTCGGCGTGGCCCTGAGCGCCTGTACGACGCCGGCGAAGGGCAGCCCGACCTTCGATCTGCCGGACGGCGAGCTGGAGTTGGGCATCGGCATCCACGGCGAGCCGGGCCGGGAGCGGCGGCCGATGATGACCTCCGGGGAGATCGCCGACTTCGCGGTCAACGCGATCCTGGAGGACATGCCCCCGCGCAACCCCGTACTGGTGCTGGTCAACGGCATGGGCGCCACCCCGCTGCTGGAGCTGTACGGTTTCAACGCCGAGGTACAGCGGGTGCTCGCCGAGCGCGGTGTGGCCGTGGCCCACACGCTCGTCGGCAACTACGTCACCTCCCTGGACATGTCGGGTGCCTCGGTGACGCTGTGCCAGGTCGACGAGGAGCTGCTGCGGCTGTGGGACGCGCCGGTGAAGACCCCGGCGCTGCGCTGGGGGATGTGACACGGCGCAGACGCCGGCCGCGACCGACACCTCCCTGCCAGCCACGCACGCCGATCAAGTCCCTTATCACGCAAGGAGATCCAGTGCTCGACGCCGACTTCTTCCGCCGCTGGATGACGGCGACCGCCGCGTCCGTCGACCGTGAGGCGCAGCGCCTCACCGCCCTCGACTCGGAGATCGGGGACGCCGATCACGGCATCAACATGCAGCGCGGCTTCACCGCCGTGACGGCCGCACTGGAGGAGGAGGCGCCGGACACCCCGGGTGCCGTGCTGGTCCTGGCCGCGCGGCAGCTCATCTCCAAGGTCGGCGGCGCGTCCGGGCCGCTGTACGGCACGCTGTTGCGCCGTACCGGCAAGGAGCTCGGCGACACCGCCGAGGTGGGCGAGGAGCAGTTGGCCGCGGCGCTGCGGGAGGGCGTGGACGCGGTGATGAAGCTCGGCGGGGCTGCGCCCGGTGACAAGACCATGATCGACGCGCTGGTGCCGGCCGTGGACGCGCTCGCGGACGGTTTCGCCGCTGCGCGGGCCGCCGCCGAGCAGGGCGCCGAGGCCACGATCCCGTTGCAGGCCCGCAAGGGGCGGGCGAGTTATCTCGGCGAGCGCAGCATCGGCCACCAGGACCCGGGGGCGACCTCGTCGGCGCTGCTGATCGCCGCGCTGGAAGAAGCGGCAGAGGGCTGATCGGTGAGCGAGGAGAAGCTGGTCGGGATCGTGCTGGTGTCGCACAGCGCGGAGGTGGCCGCGGCGGTCGCCGAGATGGCGAAGGGGCTCGCGGGCGGGGCCACGGAGGTGCCCGTGGCCCCGGCGGGCGGCACCGAGGGCGGCGGGCTCGGCACCAGCGCCGAACTGATCTCCGCCGCGGCGGCCTTGGTCGACCGGGGTGCCGGGGTCGCGGTCCTCACCGACCTCGGCAGCGCCGTACTCACCGTGAAGGCGCTGCTCGCCGAGGGCGACGAACTGCCCGACGGCACCCGGCTGGTGGACGCGCCGTTCCTCGAGGGCGCGGTGGCCGCGGTGGTCACCGCCGCCTCGGGCGCCGACGTGGACGCGGTGGAGGCCGCGGCGACGGAGGCGTACGGCTACCGGAAGGTGTGACCCGGCCGCGGGTGCCGGCGAGAGCGGGGCCGGTCAGGGGCGCGCGGCCACTGGTGCGGCTGGTCATCGGCGCGCGGCCGGGACCGGAGCCGGTCATCGGCGTCATCGGCGGACGACCACACCTTCCACCGGCACGCGGCCGGGACGGCACCCGGTCAGCCGTGCGCGACCGGGGGCGGAGCCGGTGAGTGGTCGGTGGTGAAGAGGCGGGCCAGCCGTTGCCCTGCCTCGACCGCGGCCGTGTGGTCCTCGATGGGGTCCACGCGGGTGTTCCTGAAGACGACGTAGGTGACGCCGGAAGGCGCTCCGCCGCCGCGCGGGTCGGCGTGGATGCCGAGGCCGCGGGCGGTGGCGTAGGAGGCCTCGCCGATGAGGTCGCGCGGGCCGGTGTCGCCGACCACCGCGTACTGCACCCGGTCCTGGTAGACGACGGCGGCGACGGAACCGCCCCGCACGCCGGCGGCTCGGTGGTCCCAGATCCGGCTCGGTGCCGGGACGACGATGTAGGGCAGCGTCTCGGCGTTCAGATGGCGGCCGTCGGACTGCTGGAACGAGGTGGTGGCGGCGAACACCGGGTCGGAACGGCGGTTGCAGCGGGCGGTGGCCTGGCCGTCGCAGTCGATGTCCATGTCGGCCTTCCAGAAGACGGCGTCCGGGGTGCCGCACACGGGGACGGTCGCGGGACTGCCGGCGTCGGTGCGGTACCGGCCGTGGGAGATCTGGTGGCACTCGCCCAGCCGGGCCAGCAGGTCGGCGGCGGCGACGGCGCCCTCGCTCCGGGCCACGGACCGCTGCGGCGGCGGGACGGCGGCAGGGCCGTTCAGCACGGCCGGGGCGAGCAGCGCCGCGCCGACCGCGGCCGGCGTCAGCGACGGGACACGCACGATCGGGACCCTCTCGTCGAGGACGGACGGACATCCAGGCCACTGTGGTGCGGGCCCGCGCCCCGGGCCGTCCGGACCGCTGCGAAGGGGCCGGATGGAGCACGCTTCTGACGCCCCGTGAGGGACAGAAGGAATATGCGACGGACACCGACGGACATGGACGCCGGGGACAACAGGGGCCGGGGATCCAGGACGTTTCCGGCCCGGATCCCCCGGCCGCCCGCGTCGGCGCGGCTTCGGCGACGACAGCGTGTCCGCGCCAGCGGCTGAACTCCCCTGCATTCTCGGGTAGTTCAGCCGTAGGGAGCCTCAGCATACGTAACTCTCCCGGGTGCTCACCAACGCGGGGCCCCTGCGCCGGTCACCCCGCACGGCCCCTTGCCGCCGCCGCACCCGGCGGGCATATTGGTCCGGACCTTTGCGTGATGCCGATGCCGTCCCCGGGGAGGCAGAGCCGTGCGACGCGTACCCCTGCCGCTCGTACCGGTCTGCGGAGCCCTGCTGCTGGTCGTGTCCTGCGGCTGGAGCCGGGCCGACGACGGCGCGGAGGGCCGGGCACCCGGCGCTCCGACCGGGATCACCGCGCAGGCGGGCAGTGCCACGAGCGTGCACGTGATGTGGAACGCGGTGCCGGACGGTCCCGGCATCCGCTCCTACGAGGTGTATCAGGGCACCACGAAAGCGACCGAAGTCCCGGGTTCACAGCACATGGTGGACGTCACCAGGCTCAGGCCGTCCACCCTGTACACCTTCACCGTGCGGGCCCGGGACACCGCCGGCCGCCTCGGCCCGCCGAGCCGGGCGGTACGGGCCCGGACACCGGTTCGGGTGGCGGCGGACCGCTCGGCACCGACCCGGCCGTCGTCACCCGCCGGCCGGGTCGCCGGCAGCCGCGCGGTCCAGCTGTCCTGGGGCGCCTCCCGGGACGACCGGGGTGTGGCGTCGTACGACGTCTACCAGGGCGGGGTGAAGATCCACAGCGTGGGCGGGAACCAGACGGCGACCGTGCTCACCGGGCTGCGCCCCGGCACACCGTACGTCTTCACGGTCCGGGCCCGGGACGCGGCCGACAACCTCTCCCCCGCGAGCGCCCCGGTCCGCCTCACCACCCCGGGCACCGACGACGGCCGTGACACCGCCCCCACCGGCTTCACCGCCACGACCCACCGGTCCGGCGGCGCCTCCTACATCGACCTCTCCTGGAACCCACCACGCACGGACGGGGTGATCACCGAGTACCAGATCCAGCTCGACGGCACGGCGGCCACCTCACTGGTATGGGGCGGCACACCGCCGACGGGCCGAGCGGCCTACAGCTTCTACACCGGCGCCACCACCGGCGAGGCACACCGGGTCCGGCTGCGAGCCCGACTGCCGGATGGCACATGGGGCGGCTGGTCACCGGAGCAAACGATGACCACGGGCAGCTGACGGGCACACCAACCAACCCAGCCGGCCGCCAGCCGAAGGAAACCGTCACCTGACCGGGCGCCTCCCGAGTGCGGGCACGCACAGAGAAACGTTGGCTGCTCACAGGCGCACGGACGTTTCCCCACCCTCGGCGGCGCATGGGACGTACCGCCGACCGTGCCGCCGGAGGCCGGCCCATGCACACCAAGCGACTCCTCCTCCGCTCCGGACCGATCCTGGCGGCCACCCTCGCGCTTCCCGTCGGGCAGACCGCCGCGGTCTCGGGCATCTCCGTCAGCACCACCGGCTCCACCGTCTCGGTGGTCACCAGCGCGTGCGCGCGGATCAACGGCAGCTGGGGCAACGCGGCCCTGCTCACCAGCAGGCAGGCGAACTTCGCGCAGGGCCGGCAGGCGGCCCTGGCGGGCACCACCGTCCGCCAGTCCGCGGCCTGGTCGGGAGTGAGCCCGGGGACGTACACCGTGGCCGTGGTCTGCTCCAGCGGCAGTACGGCGGGCTCCCAGTCGGTGATCGTCTCGTCGGCCTCGGCGCCGGCGGTCTCCTCCACATCCTCGTCGGCACCCGGGGGTGTGCTGGGCGGTATGGGCGGCGCCGCCCGGGACTACGGCCCGCTGACGCTGGGCATCGGCTCGGCCCTGGTCGGCACCGGCGTGATCGCCACAGGCTGGTGTATGCGCCGCCACTCGAAGCCGTACCGGCTCTGAACGGAGCGCGCGGGACTCACCCGGTGTCGGGCAGGTCCGCGAACTCCGCCAGAGCGTGCGTGAGCCACTGGATCCAGAACGTCTCCAGATCGATGCCGGCGCGCAGCACGAGATGGCGCAGCCGGTCCTCGGGAGTGTCGCGGTCCGGCGGGAAATCGCGCTGCTCGATCTCCTGGTACTCGGCCAACTGCCGCCGGTGCAGCTCCAGATGGCGGCGCATGTCCGCCCCGAGACCCGCCGTGCCGACCACCGCCGCGGCCCGCAGCCGCAGCAGGAGCACGTCCCGCTGGGGCTTGGGGTCCTGGGCGGCGGCGGTCCAGCGGGCCAGTTCGGCGCGGCCCGCGGGCAGCACCTCGTAGCTCTTCTTCTGCCCGCGGGCCGGCTGCTGCGACGGCAGTGCGCGGATGAGCCCCTCGGCCTCCAGCTTCCCCAGCTCGCGATAGATCTGCTGGTGCGTCGCGGACCAGAAGTAGCCGATCGACTTGTCGAAGCGGCGGGTCAGTTCCAGTCCCGACGACGGCTTTTCCAGCAGAGCGGTGAGGATCGCGTGCGGGAGTGACATGGGCTCATCCTAAGGACCCCTCGTGCGGGGCCTACAGCGCCGCCGCCAGCTCGGTGCCCTGCTTGATGGCCCGCTTGGCGTCCAGCTCGGCCGCGACGTCCGCGCCGCCGATCAGGTGGACGCTGCGTCCGGCGGCGGTCAGCTCCTCGTACAGGTCGCGGCGCGGCTCCTGGCCGGTGCACAGGACGACCGTGTCGACCTCCAGGACCGTGCTCTCCTCGCCGACGGTGATGTGCAGGCCGGCGTCGTCGATCCGGTCGTAGCGCACGCCCGGGACCATCGTGACGCCGCGGTGCTTCAGCTCGGTGCGGTGGATCCAGCCGGTGGTCTTGCCGAGTCCGGCGCCAACCTTGGTGGTCCTGCGCTGGAGGAGGTGGACCTGGCGCGGCGGGGCGGGCCGCTCGGGTGCGGCGAGGCCGCCCGGCACCCGGTAGTCCATGTCGACGCCCCAGGCGCGGAAGTACGTCTCCGGGTCCTCGCTCGCCTTGTCGCCGCCGTCGGTGAGGAACTCGGCGACGTCGAAGCCGATGCCGCCGGCGCCGAGGATGGCGACCCGGTCGCCGACGGGGGCGCCGTCGCGCAGCACGTCCAGGTAGCCGAGGACGCGGGGGTGGTCCACGCCGGGGATGTCCGGGGTGCGCGGGGTGACGCCGGTGGCGACCACGACCTCGTCGTAGCCGGCGACGGTCTCGGGAGTGACCCAGGTGTCGAGGCGTACGTGGACGCCGTGGGCGTCGAGCTGGTGGCGGAAGTAGCGCAGGGTCTCGTCGAACTCCTGCTTGCCGGGGACCTTGCGGGCGACGTTGAGCTGGCCGCCGATCTCGCTCGCGGCGTCGAACAGCGTGACCTCGTGGCCGCGTTCGGCGGCGCTGACCGCGCAGGCGAGGCCGGCCGGTCCGGCGCCGACGACGGCGACGCGCTTCTTCAGCCGGGTCGGGGAGAGCACCAGCTCGGTCTCGTGGCAGGCGCGCGGGTTGACCAGGCAGGAGGTGATCTTCCCGCTGAAGGTGTGGTCGAGGCAGGCCTGGTTGCAGCCGATGCAGGTGTTGATGGCCTCGGGCGTCCCGGCGGCCGCCTTGGCGACGAAGTCGGGGTCGGCGAGCATCGGGCGGGCCACGGAGACCATGTCGGCGTACCCCTCGGCGAGCAACTGCTCGGCGACTTCCGGGGTGTTGATGCGGTTGGTGGTCACCAGTGGCACGGACACCTCGCCCATGAGCTTCTTGGTGACCCAGGTGTAGGCGCCGCGCGGCACGGAGGTGGCGATGGTGGGGATGCGGGCCTCGTGCCAGCCGATGCCGGTGTTGATGATCGTCGCCCCGGCGGCCTCGACCGCCTTGCCGAGGGCGATCACCTCCTCCAGCGAGGAGCCGCCCGGGACCAGGTCCAGCATGGACAGCCGGTAGATGACGATGAAGTCCTCGCCGACGGCCTCGCGCACCCGCTTGACGATCTCGACCGGGAAGCGCATCCGGTTCTCGTAGGAGCCGCCCCAGCGGTCGGTGCGCCGGTTGGTCTGCAGGGCGATGAACTCGTTGATGAGGTAGCCCTCGGAGCCCATGATCTCCACGCCGTCGTAGCCGGCCTGCCGGGCGAGGCGGGCGGCGCGGGCGTAGTCGGCGATGGTCCGCTCGATGTCGGCGTCGGTCAGCTCACGCGGCACGAACGGGCTGATCGGCGCCTGGAGCGGGCTGGGGGCGACGAGGTCCTGGTGGTAGGCGTACCGCCCGAAGTGCAGGATCTGCATCGCGATCCGGCCGCCCTCGCGGTGCACGGCCCCGGTGACGGCCCTGTGCTGCTCGGCCTCCGCCTCGGTGGTGAGCCTGGCGCCGCCCTCGTACGGCCGGCCCTCGTCGTTGGGCGCGATGCCGCCGGTGACGATCAGGCCGACACCACCGCGCGCGCGGGCCGCGTAGAACGCCGCCATTCGCTCGAAGCCGCGCTCGGCCTCCTCCAGGCCGACGTGCATGGAGCCCATGAGGACGCGGTTGGGCAGGGTGGTGAAGCCCAGGTCGAGCGGGGTCATCAGGTGCGGGTAACGGCTCATCGGGCCCTCCGTGCGCGGGTGTCGTCGCCTCTTGTTGTAGAGGACGCGAGCACCTTTATGCAACTAGTTGCATAAACACCGGAGGGTGACACCAGCCACTCTGTGTACCTTCGGCCGCGGGACGGCGCAGTACGCCCCGGACGGCGGGGAGCCGGCCGGGGCGTCGTCGTAGCACCGCGCAGAACTGTCGTCAGGCGCTTTCCAGGCGCAGGTGCAGGTCCCGCTCCTGGTCGCCGGAGGCCGCGCAGGTCTCCCGAACGGTGAAGATCGAGTCCAGGGTGTGCCGGAACCGGTCCACGGCCCAGTAGCCGCCCTGGACGTCCGCCTGCACCGGCGCATCGAGGTGGACCGGCGAGCAGTGCGGCACATGCTCGTCCGCGACGTCGTACGTGCCGAGCCACACCATCGGCCGGACCTCGTGGAGCTGCTGCGGCACCTCGTCCGCGCCCCGGTCGGACGCGAAGCAGGACCTCAGGGCGTCGAAGACGATCCGGGCGTCCTCCTTGGAGCCGCTGATCTCCACCGTGACGGTTTCCGGATGCGACCGCTTCGTGTGTGCCATGGAGCGCTCCTTTCGTGGCCGCGCCGCGGTGGGACGGGGTACCCGCCACGCCGCGTCCCTCCTCAGGAAAGCACCACCGGCCGCGGAACACACCCCCAGCCGGGACTCAGCCGCGCGAGAACTTGTACGTCTTGCTGTCGGTCAGGATGCAGAAGCCGGGCGACATGACGATGACGCGCAGGATGCCCGTGCGCCGGTCGTAGTCGATGCCCTCGACCTCGAAGGTGCCCGAGCAGGAGCTGCGCAGCGGCAGCTGGCGCAGGGCGGTGACATGACCGGTGACGTCCGAGGAACCGCCCGGCGCGGCCGACAGGTCGATGCGGAGCAGGGGCTTGGTCATGCCGAAGAGGCTGCCGTCGGGGTCGTCGGAGGAGCACAGCAGGGTGGTGGGGCCGGAGAAGTCGCAGCCCTGGACGTCACGGACGGGGTGGTCCAGGTCGACCTTCGAGGCGAGCGGGAGGTCGGCCGAGGGCGAGGTGCTCGCGTTGACGCCGGGCGTCGGGAAGACCAGCAGGCGGTTCATCGTGCCCCACTCGCCCGAGAGCATCCACTGGCCGTCGGGCGAGATCGCGTCCCAGGAGTTGTTCAGGGCCTCACCGGAGCTCAGGGTGTGCACGTACTCCGACCAGGTGCCGTCGGGCGCCTGCACGCGGTACATCTTCGAGTTGCCGGAGTCCTGCTGGTAGGGCTCGATGTAGTAGCCGTTGTACGAGGCGTCGGGGTCGCCGACGTGGTTCCAGCCGCGGACGGAGACGCCGATCGGGATGGTGCCGATGCCGGTGTACCGGTTGGGGCTGTTGGCCGGGACCTCCACCGAGGTCAGCCCCTGACTCTCGGTCAGCGGGTCGGCGCGGTCGGAGCCGGTCTCGGTCCAGGTGTCGGCCGCGGAGGCGGGCACGGGCGCGGCGAGGGAGACGACGGCGGCGGTGGCCAGGGTGACGAGTCCGGCGAGGACTGCGTGACAACGTTGCCGGGCGGGCGCGGGCATGGCCGACTCCTAGGGCAGGGGGGCGGTGGTACTCGATCGGCGGACAGTCTGGCGTGGCCCGGTGGTCATGTACAGACCAATAAGCAACATGAGCGTGAACTCTCCCGGCCCGCGCCCGGCGCGTGCAGGATGTGCGGGGCGGGAACCCGTGACGGGTACGGCGGCGCCGGCGCGGGAGCGGACCCCCGGCACGGCGGCTTCGGCGGACGTGTGCCGCCGTGGTGAGAGATGGTGGAGGTAGCCGGCCAAGGCGCCGGGGAGTCGGGTGTGACGCGGTGGACCTGAGGGGAACCGGCACGGGGGACGACGTGCCGAGCCGACGGGCGAAGGCGGTGCAGGGCATGAGTGCAGCCGAGGCTCCGGTGGCGCAGGGCGATGAGCCCGTGCGTGGGCCGGTGCGGGCGGGCGGCCTGCTCGACGTGCTGGGCGTGGCGTCGGTGGTGCTGGACACCGACGGCCGGATCGTGCTCTGGAGCCCCCAGGCGGAGGAGCTGTTCGGGTACAGCGCGCACGAGGCACTCGGCCAGTACGCCGCCCGGCTGATGGTCCACGACCGGCACATCGAGCTGGTCGGCAGGCTCTTCGCCGACGTGATGCGCACCGGGCAGAGCTGGGCAGGCGGCTTCCCGATCAAACACAAGGACGGCAGCACCCGTCTGGTGGAGTTCCGCAACATGCGGCTGCTGGACGACCGCGGTGACGTGTACGCGCTCGGACTGG
This sequence comes from Streptomyces sp. NPDC020192, assembly GCF_044388685.1. Classification (NCBI taxonomy): domain Bacteria; kingdom Bacillati; phylum Actinomycetota; class Actinomycetes; order Kitasatosporales; family Streptomycetaceae; genus Streptomyces; species Streptomyces sp. NPDC020192. The sequence goes on from NZ_JBIRXG010000028.1 coordinate 20,094, forward strand.
CCGTCGACCAGTCGACCGTGCGGCGGCTGGAGCAGGACGTGGCGCTGTCCGAGCGGATGGTGGAGCAGTCGCCGAGCGGGCTCGCCGTCCTGGACCCGCACCTGCGGTTCGTCTCGGTGAACCCGGCGCTGGAGCGGATCAACGGACTGCCCGCCGCCGAGCACGTGGGGCGCCCGCTGGCCGAGGTCCTGCCCCAGCTGGAGACCGAGGCCCTGGAGGCGGAGGCCCGACGGGTGCTGCGGACCGGGGTACCGGTGATCGACCGGCCCGTGGTCGGCCGTACGTCGGCCGATCCGGAGGAGGACCACACCTGGTCGCTGTCGCTGTACCGCCTGGAGGACGCGCTGGGCAACGTGCTCGGGGTCGCGGCCTCCATGGTCGACATCACCGAGGCGCACCGGGCCTCCGTGGAGGCGGAGGCGGCCCGGCGCCGGCTCGCGGTCATCGCCGACGCCTCGGCCCGGATCGGTACGACGCTGGAACTGGACCGCACCGCCTGCGAGCTGGCCGACGTCGCCGTACCGGAACTCGCCGACGTGGCCGCCGTCGACCTGCTGGACGCGGTGATGGAGGGCCGGCCCAGCACGCTGGGACCGGCGGAGCCGGCGGTGATCCGGGCCCTCGCGGTGCGCCCGCAGGACGACTCGGACGCGGTACGAGCCGCCGACACGCCCGGCCGGATCGCGCGGTACGGGCCCGACCGTCTGGTCACCGAGTGTGTGCGCTCGGGCGAGGCGGTGCTGGTGCCGCAGGTCAAGGACGACGACCTGCCGCGCATCGCCCGCTCCCCCGAGGCGGCCGCGCTGCTGGACCGGGCCGGACTGCACTCGTATCTCGCGGTGCCGCTGATCGCGCGCGGCGAGGTGCTCGGCGCCCTGGACCTCAAACGCACCCGCAATCAGGCGCCGTTCGACGCGGACGACGTCCTGCTCGCCCGCGAGCTGGCCAACCGCGCGGCGGTGCAGATCGACAACGCGCGCTGGTACCAGAACGCCCGCAACACCGCCCTCACTCTCCAGCGCAGTCTGCTGCCCAGCCATCCCCCGGTCACCACCGGCCTGGAGGTGGCCTCCCGCTATCAGCCGGCCGGGGCCACCAGCGAGGTGGGCGGCGACTGGTTCGACGTCATCCCGCTGGAGGGCGGCAAGACCGCGCTCGTGGTGGGTGACGTGATGGGCAGCGGGATCAGCGCTGCCGCGACCATGGGCCGGCTGCGTACGGCGACCACCACGCTGGCCTCCCTCGACCTGGACCCGGCGCTGCTGCTGGAGCACCTGGACAAGACGACGTCGGCCCTGGACCACTCCATCGCGACCTGTGTGTACGCCGTCCACGATCCGCATCTGCGGCAGTGCCGGATCGCCAACGCCGGCCATCTGCCGCCGGCCCGGGTCCGCCCCGGCCGGCCGCCGGAACTGCTCGAGCTGCCGACCGGGGTGCCGTTGGGGGTGGGCGGGATCGCATTCTCCACCGTCACCGTCGACTTCGAGCCCGGCGACGAACTCGTCTTCTACACCGACGGGTTGGTGGAGACCCGCCGCCACTCGCTGGACGAGCGGCTGGACTTCATGCTGTCCCTGCTCGACGATCCCGCCCGCCCGCTGGAGGAGACCTGCGACCTCCTCCTGTGGACCCTGCACCACCCCGACAACCACGACGACGTCGCGCTGCTCATCGCACGGGCTCAGCAACTTCCGTAACGGCTACGGCAGTTCGCCGATCACCACATGTGCGTACAGCTCCTCCGAGACCGCCAGACGGGCCGTCAGGCCCGCGTCGGTGAAGGCCTGTACGGCGTCCGATGCCTGGCGTTCGCTGGTCTCGGTCAGCACGCGGCCGCCCGGGGCGAGCCACTCGGGCGCCCCCGCGGCCACCCGGCGCAGTACGTCGAGGCCGTCCGTGCCGCCGTCCAGGGCGACCAGCGGCTCGTGGTCGCGGGCCTCGGCCGGGAGCAGCGGGACCTCGGCGGTGGGAACGTAGGGCACGTTGGCCAGGAGGACGCCGACGCGGCCGCGCAGCGCGGGCGGCAGGGCGCCGTAGAGGTCGCCCTCATGGGCCCGGCCGCCGAAGGGGGCGAGGTTGCGGCGGGCGCAGCGGACGGCGGCCGGGTCGATGTCGGCGGCGTGCACCTCGGCACCGTCCAGGGCGTCGGCGAGGGCCGCGCCGAGCGCCCCGGAGCCGCAGCACAGGTCCACGACGACGGACGCGTCCGGCGCCTGGGCCAGCGCCTGCTCGACCAGGAACTCGGTACGGCGGCGGGGCACGAACACCCCCGGTTCCACATGGATGCGCAGGCCGTGGAACTCGGCCCAGCCGAGGACCTGTTCGAGCGGGAACCCGGCGACGCGCCGGTCCACCATCGAGGTCAGTTCCTCGGCGCTGCGGGCGGTGGCGAGGATCAACTCCGCCTCGTCCTCGGCGAAGACGCACCCGGCGGCGCGCAGCGCGGAGACGACGGCGGAAGGGGAAGCGGAGGAAGAAGAGAAGTGCACGGAGGGCGAGAGCCTTTCGGGAGCGCGATACCGGTGGGCGCTCCCGCGGTCACCGCTGCCGGTGCACCGCGCCGTCCTGAGGAGAGAGCACCCCGGCTGACACAGCGGTGATGGGTCCCACCTCCTCGACGCTCGGGGCCGCGACCGTTCGCGACCGGACGGCCACCCTACACCGACAGCCGCGCGGAGTTGCCGTAGCGAGCCGTCGGGAAAAACGGGGTGACGCACCGCCCGGAGCGTGGTTACGATCCTCGCGATGACCACTCACTCGACTCTGAGATTGGGGGTCCCGTCCGCGCAAGGTGAGTGCTGATGCCCACCTTGACCGCGCACCGGGACACCTGGCTTTCCCTGTGGCAGCGCGTGCGTGCGTACGCCGTGCCACCGTCCATGATCGAGCTGGCCGCCGGCCGCCGTGCCGTCGGCGACTGGGCGGGGGCCTGCGCCGCCGCCCGGATCGACGTCGACCTCGATCTGCGTGCCGTCGCCCGCGCCCACGGCCGGGAACTGGCGGCCCGGCTCCGTGCCGATCTCCGTCATCTCGCCCCTGACCTGCTGCGCTGGCACATGCCGAGGATCGCGCCCGACGGACTGTTGCGCCCCGGGCTGACCCTCACGCTGGCCCGGTACGGCGGGTCCGGCCGGGCCGGTCCGCTGCATCTCGTGGCCCGCACCCCGCCGGCCTGGGCCGATGCCGGCCAGCGGGTCAGCCTCGCCCTGTGGGATCCGGCCGGCGCGCGGACCGGCGGCCATCCGCATCCCCACCCCAACCGGCGCTACCGTCTCGATCTCCACCGGCACCTGTGGGACTCCCGCAGGACCGCCGAGCTGCGCGACCGCTCGGGGGCCGGCGGGCCCGCACCACCGGACGCCGACCCGCTGGGACTCGCACCACCGGGACAGGGCTGTGCCGTGGGCCGATGGGCGGCCGAGGCGCGCATCCTGCTGAGCGCCGAGGAACGGTCCGCCGGTGTCTTCACCGTACGGCTCGGCGGCGGTCGCAGGCTGATTCTGGCGCTGGGGGCGGACGTGGGCGACGCCCCGGATCCGGCCGGACACCGGCGCGCGGCGGGCCCGCCAGACGGGCCCCCTGGCCTGTACGGGTTCCGGCACCATGACCACCCGTACCTCGCCGCGGGCGGCGACAGTGCGCCGGACCTGCGGATCGTCACCGGGCGCGTCCCGGGCGGCCTCTCCGCCGCACCGGTGTTGCCCGATGCGGCGACGTGGGTGCCGCCCGATCTGGAGTTGCTGCGTGCCGGACTGCTCGCACCGGACCGGCTGCACCCGCTGGTGGCCGCCGCGCTGGCCCCCGGTCACCGGACGGACGGGCCGCCGCCCGACGCCGATCCGGTGGCCGAGGCACGTCTCGTGGAATGCCGGGGCGAGCGGCACCGGATCGGTCTGGTCGACGGTGTCCTGGTCCCGCTGGACCACCCTGCGGACCAGATCCGGCGCGAGGAGCTGCTGGTCGCGCTCGGCGGTCCTCCGCTGCCCTGCCTGCGGGTCATCGACGAGGCGCACCGGCGTCCGGACTGTCTCACCGGCGTCCGCGAGCGGCTGGACCACGGCGACAGCGCCGGGGCCCTGGCCGTGGTCGAGGCGCTGCTGGGTCCGGGGGCGGTACTGCGCGACGGTCCGCTGCGGGACGAACTGGCGGCCGCGGCCGAACGGCGCATCGCCTACGGCCTCTACCGGGCCGGCCTGGCCGACCCGGGCCACGCCCCCGCCGACCCGTACCGCAAGCGGCCCGGGCACCGCCGACGCGGTCGCTGAACTCCCCGGCTTCGACGCCTACTTGGCGAACTCCCCTCTCTCTCCTACTGACTTCAGGTGATCCCATATGACTGCTTCCCTCACGCCCGTCCCTCAACTCGACGTGGCCGAGGCCCTGTTGACCCTGCTCGGTGATACGACCACCGAGCCGCGCCCCGACACCCAGCTGGAGGCGCTGACCCTGGCCGTGGCCGCCGATCTCCCGGTCCTGCTGTGGGGTGAGCCCGGCATCGGCAAGACGGCCGCACTGACCCAGCTGGCCGCCGCCCTGGACCTGCCGCTGACCACCGTGATCGCGAGTGTGCACGAGCCGTCCGACTTCTCGGGGCTGCCCGTCGTAGGAGACGACCCGGCCGTGCAGGGCGTCCCGATGGCGCCGCCGGACTGGGCGGTACGACTGGTGCGCGCCGGGCGGGGACTGCTGTTCCTGGACGAGCTGTCCACCGCTCCCCCTGCCGTGCAGGCAGCGCTGCTGCGGCTCGTGCTGGAGCGGCGGATCGGCGCCCTGCGGCTGCCGTCCGGGGTGCGGATCGTGGCCGCCGCCAATCCGCGCTCCTCGGCCGCCGACGGCTGGGAGCTGAGCCCGCCGCTCGCCAACCGGTTCGTGCATCTGCAGTGGACCCACGACCACGACGTCGTCGTACGCGGTCTCGGCGGGACCTGGCCGCGGGCGACTCTGCCCCGGCTCGACCCGGAACGGCTGCCCGAGGCGGTGGACTTCGCCCGGCGCGCGGTGTGCGCCTTCCTTCAGGCGCGGCCGGGGCTCGTGCACCGGCTGCCCAGCGGGGAGAGCCGGCGGGGCGGGGCGTGGCCGTCGCCCCGGAGCTGGGAGGCGACCTTGCGGCTGATCGCCTTCGCCACCGCCGCCGGATCCTCGCGGGACGTGCTGTCGCTGCTGGTCCGGGGCACCGTGGGGGACGGTCCCGGGCTGGAGCTGCTGGCGAGCCTGGACCGGATGGACCTGCCCGACCCGGAGTCGCTGCTGGCCGACCCGGCCGGTGCCGTGCTGCCCGAGCGCGGGGATCTGCGCCAGGCCGCGCTGGACGGGGTGGTGGCCGCGGTCCGCAACCGGCCGGAGCGGCAACGCTGGGACGCTGCCTGGGCGTTGCTGGTGCGGGCGATGGAGACCGGCGCGCCGGACGTGGTGGTCGTCCCGGCGACCACACTCGCCTCGCTGCGCCGGGAGGACTGGGAGGTGCCGGCGGCGGTCGAGCGGCTGGCCGGGGTGGTGTCCCTGTCCCGGCGCGCCGACAAGGCCGCCCACCGGTCCGCGGTGGCCGCCGGGGCCCGGCGATGACGGCGGACGCGCCCGGGGCGCTGGATCTCGGCAAGCTCTTCGCGGCACGGCTGCACGCGGCCCGTGTCCGGCCGTATCTGGCGACGGCGTTGTTCGCGCTGCGCCCGGTGGAGTCACGGCAGGTGCCGACGATGGGCGTCGACCGGTACTGGCGCTGCTACGTCTCCCCCGCCTTCGTGGACCGCACCCCGGTGGAGGAGCTGGCCGCGGTGTGGGTGCACGAGGTGGCGCATCTGCTGCGCGACCACCACGGACGCGGCGACCGGGTCGCCCGCGAGCGCGGACTGACCGGCCCGGCGGAGCGGCTGCGGATGAACATCGCCGCGGACTGTGAGATCAACGACGACGTGTTCGGCGACGGTCTGGTGTGCCCCGAGGACGCCGTGACACCGCAGAAACTGGGCGTGCCCGCAGGCTGGTTGATGGAGGACTACCTGCGGCATGTCCGGCTCGGGCCACCGCTGGACCGGCTGGGATGGCTGGACTGCGGCAGCGGCGCCGACGGGCTGGAGCGGGCGTGGGAGCTGGGGCCCGACGGCGCACACGGGCTGAGCGAGCAGGAGCGGGACGCGGTGCGCTTCCGGGTGGCCCAGGGCATCAACGGCGCACCGGGCAACGCCCCGCAGAGCTGGCGGCGCTGGGCCGAGGAGGTGTTCCATCCTCCGCAGCCCTGGCGGCAGTTGCTGGGGTCGGCACTCCGGTCGGCCGTCTCCGCACCGGGCGCGGGCGAGGACTACCACCGCGGCCGCCCGGCCCGCCGCTCGGCCGGACTGCCCAAGGTGGTGCTGCCGAGCCTGCGCCGCCGTCCGCCGCGGGTCTGCGTCGTCGTCGACACCTCGGGCTCGGTCAGCGACGCCGAACTGGGCAGCGCGCTGCTGGAGGTGACCGCCATCTCCCGGGCCCTCGGCGGGCGGCGGGACCTGGTCTCCGTGCTGTGCTGCGACGCCGCGGCCCGGACCGTGCAGCCGCTGTGCCGGACAGAGGGCATCGAGCTGACGGGCGGTGGCGGAACGGATCTGCGCACCGGGTTCGCGCGGGCACTGCGCACCCGTCCCGACGTGGTGGTGGTCCTGACCGACGGCCAGACCCCGTGGCCCGAGTCCCGGCCCGCCTGCCGGACGGTGGTGGGGCTGTTCGCGCGGGCCGGCGGATCGTCCATGTCGTACGACGAGAACGATCCCGACCACCGGCCGGACACACCGCCCGCGTGGGCACGGGTGGTGACGATCGGCTCGGCGTCGGGGTGAGGTGGTGGGGTGCTGCGGTGGGGTGCGGCGGCTCGGCGTCGGGGTGAGGTGGTGGGGTGCGGTGGTGGGGTGCGGTGGCTCGGCGTCGGGGTGAGGTGGTGGGTGACGGGTCGGGGCGAGGCGTGGGGATGGCGGCCCGGCAGGGGGCTCCGCCCGGTGAGGACCGGCGGGGGTTCCGGCCGATGAGGCCAACAGGGGGTTCCGCCCGCTGGGACCGGCGGGGACTCCCCCGATGAGGCCCTGCAGGGGGCTCCGCCCGTTGCCGGGCGGTGCGCTCCCTGTCCGTGGTGGCTGGTGGCGCAGGGCTTGGCCGGTGGCAACATGCTCCGCCGGGGAGTCCTTGGCCGGTGCCGGGGTCCCCCGGTCGGCGTCAAAGTCCCTGGCCGGCCCCGGAGTTCCTGGCTGGTGTCGGGTCAGACGCCGACCGTCTCCTCGACCTCTTCCTCGATCTCCTGCTCGGTCTCCTGCCGGGTCTCGTCCGCTGCGGTCTGCGCGGCGGCCGGCACGGAGGTCGGCTGCGGGTGGGCGGTGGTCTCGTCGTGGGCGGCGGCGTGGCGGGGCCGCTCGTACAGGGCCGCGACTCCGGTCACCACGAGGCCCACCAGCAGCCAGACCAGAAGGGTCCACACAGTGCGCGCGAGGCCGTCGTTGCCGAAGTACAGCAGGCTGCGGAGGCCCTCGACGAAGCCGGCGCCGTTCCAGAAGGCGTGCAGGGTGCCGAAGAAGCCGTTCTGCAGCTCGGGGCGGAACAGGCCGCCGGAGCTGGTGAAGTTCAGCATCACGAACAGCACCATCATGGTCAGCGTGGTCCACCGCTTCAGGAAGGTGTGCAGGCCGACGCCGATGAGGAGGATGCCCGCCGAGTACAGCCACGCCATGCCGAACACACCCGCGAGGTCGTGGTGCGCGAGGTGGAACACCGGTCCGGCGAGCAGCGTGCCGATGCCGCCGACCACCGCGGAGACGCCGAGCGCGAGCAGCGCCCGTACCCGCATGGGCAGCGCGGCACCGGCGGCGCCGAGCGCGGCGACCGAGGCGTAGGAGCCGATGCTGACCGCGATCAGCAGGAAGAACAGCCCCTGGCCGGTGGGGTCGTCGGAGACCGGCGCGGCCACGTCGGTGACCTTCAACGGAACGCCCTCCTCGGCGGCGACCGGTGTGAAGACCTTCTCCACGGCCGTGGCACCCATGTCGGAAGCGGCGCTGGCCACCAGCAGCTCGGGCTTGTGTGCGCTCGGCACATAGGCGCCGGTCACATCCCGGGACTTCAGCAGGTGTACGGCTTCGGCGCGGTTGGCGACCGTGCGGACGTCGAGCTTGTCCCCCGCGGTGTCCTTGACCGTCTGGGCGAACACCTTCGCCTGCGGGGTGGTGCCGACGACGGCGACCGGCAGATGGTGCGGCTCGGGGGTGACGAAGGCCCCCATGTACGCGAGCCCCATGCCTATGCACATCAGCAGCGGGGTGATCAGGTGCGTGAGCACATGGCGCAGCGCCGGTGACCTCATCGCGCGGACCTCCAAAGGTTGGCTTATACAACTCTCACAGCAAGTTGTACTATACAACTAGAACGCCTGAGGAGGTATTCCCGTGAGCGCAGCGGAGTCGGCCGTCGAGACGATCCAGCGCGAGATGACGATCTTCGCCCGCCGGGCCAGGGCCTCGGCGGGCCGGATGCACCCCGAACTGTCGCTGGTGTCGTACACCCTGCTCGGCCACCTGGAGGAGCAGAGCGGCTGCCGGGCGACGGACCTGGCGGCGCACTACGCCCTGGACAAGTCCACGGTGAGCCGTCAGGTGGCGGCGCTGGAGCAGGCCGGGCTGATCGAGCGCCGGCTGGACCCGGAGGACCACCGGGTCCAGGTGCTGCATCTGACGGAGGCGGGCGAGGAGATCCTCGCCCAGGTCACCCGCAGCCGCCGGGCCGCCTTCCGGGAGCGGCTCGCCGACTGGCCGGAGGATGACCTGATCCGCTTCGCGGCCTATCTGGAGCGGTACAACGCGGGTCCGGGCGGCACCGCGTCCGACTGACCGGGGCACGCCCGCGCATGCCGGTGAGGGCTACGCCACCGGCACCGCCGTGCGGCCGCCGGCCAGGTGTTCCGGGGCGCGGGCCGCGCCGAACGCGGTGTGGCGGCGCAGGCGGAAGCCCAGGGACTCGTACAGCCGGATCGCGTTCGTGTTCTGGGCGCCCGTGTGCAGGAACGGAGTCTCGCCGCGCTCGCGGATGCCGTGGGCGACCGCGCGGATCAGCCGGGTGGCGAGGCCCTCGCCGCGGTGGGTCGGGTCGGTGCAGACCGCGCTGATCTCGGTCCAACCCGGCGGGTGCAGCCGCTCCCCCGCCATGGCGATCAGCGCGCCGTCGCGACGGATGCCGAGGTAGGTGCCGAGTTCGATCGTGCGCGGCAGGAAGGGTCCGGGCTGGGTGCGCGCCACGAGGTCGAGCATCTCGGGCACGTCCGCCGGACCGAGCCGCACCGCCTCCGCGTCCGGCTCGGCGGCGAGGCCGTCGTCCACCAGCTGTACGCCCTCGATCCGGAAGGTGATCTCCCAGCCCTCCGGCACCTCGCCGCGGAAGCCCGGCAGCGGGACCTCCGCACCGGGGCCCGCCAGCGCGGCGAGGTCCGCCCAGTCCCGCGCGTCCGGCTCGTCGGGCAGGGCGAGCCACGGGGAGACGTCCACCGGGTAGCGCACCACCCGGCCGCGCCGCTCGGCGAAACGGGCGTGCGGGCCGGTCAGCGAGGCCAGGGCGGGGTTGTCGAGGACGTGCGGGGCGGCGGGTCCGTCCAGGATCTGCGCGGCGGCGGTGGCGGAATCGTCCAGGACCTGCGGGGCGGCGGTGGTCGGGGCGTCGCCGCCCCCGGCTATGTGGCTCACGCGGCCACCTCGATGACGATCTTGCCGCGGGTGTGCCCGTCCTCGACGGCGCGCAGCGCCTGGCCGGCCTGCTCCAGCGGGAAGGTGCGGGTGACGTACGGCTTCAGGTCGCCGCGTACGACGAGGTCCACGAGCGCTTCCAGGACGGCGGCGGTGCGGGCCCGCTGAACACGGTCGCCACCCAGTTCGGCGACCGCCTGCAGCGGGGAGCCGGCGGTGACCAGCTTGCCGCGGTCCTTCAGCAGCTCGGCGGCCTCGGCGAGCACCGGGCCGCCGACCAGGTCGTACACCCCGTCGATCCCGTCGGGCACGGCGGCCCGCACCCGCTCGACAAGGTTGGGTCCGGAGGCCACGTGGACGGCGCCGAGCGCCTCCACGAGGTCCCTCTTGCCCTCGCTCGCCACGCCCACGACCCGCAGTCCGAAGGTGCGGGCGATCTGCACGGCCGCGCTGCCGACCCCGCCGCCCGCGCCGGTGACCAGCAGCGTGGTCCCACCGGGCAGGTCGAGCTGGCGGACGCCGTCGTAGGCGGTGGCCGCGGCGACCGAGAGGGTGGCGGCGTCGGTGAAGGACAGCGCGGCGGGCTTGACGGCGGCCACATCGGCGCTCAGCAGGGCGTACTCGGCGTACCCGCCGTGGACCGTGCTGCCGAACACCTCGTCGCCGACGGCGAAGCCGGTCACGCCCGGGCCGACCTCCGCCACGACCCCGGCGGCCTCGCTGCCGAAGACCACGGGGAAGTCGGTCGGGTGCTCGCCGGGGCGGAGAAAGCCCTGGCGCAGCTTCCAGTCGACGGGGTTGACCCCTGCCGCGCGGACCTCGATCAGGATCTCGCCGGGACCGGGGCGGGGACGGTCCAGCTCGGTCAGCGCCTCGGCCTCCGGTCCGCCGTGCCGCGTGTAGACGTACGCCTTGGGCATGCTCTTTCCTCGCTTCTCTCGCGCTGCCACCGGTGTACCGGTGCCGGCATCGAGCGCAAAGGAGAAGCGCCGCAGACCTATTCCCTCGGCCCGAAAGAGTTCATACGGACGCAATGGTCCGGGCGGTGACCTGGGAGAACCGGGCGGTGGTCGGGGACGGAGCACGGGGGACGACAGCGTACGGTTGAAGGATGAACGTCACGCGAGGCTTCACGGGCCGCCCGCGCGTCTCCGACCCGGGGCTGCCGCCCGGGCAGTACGACGCGGGCGAGGACTGGCCCGTCCTGTCCGCCGAGGTCACCCCCGACCTCGCGCCGGCCGACTGGTCCTTCCGCATCGACGGCCTGGTCGAGCGGCCGACGACCTGGGACTGGGACGCGGCGCACGCGTTGCCGGCGTCGGCGTACGACGGGGACATCCACTGTGTGACCGGCTGGTCGAAGTTCGGCGTGCGGTTCGGCGGAGTCTCGCTGGACGCGTTCTTCCATGTGGTGCGGCCCCATGTGTCCGCCACCCATGCCGTCGCCCACTCCCACACGGGCTACACCACCAACCTGCCGCTCGCCGACCTCACCGGCGGGCGGGCCTGGATCGTCTGGGAGTACGACGGCGAACCGCTGCCGTCCGAACACGGCGGCCCGGCGCGGCTGATCGTGCCCCACCTGTACTTCTGGAAGAGCGCCAAGTGGATCGCGGGTCTCACACTGCTCGATCACGACGAGCCGGGCTTCTGGGAGCGCAACGGCTACCACGAGCGCGGCAACCCCTGGGAGGAGCAGCGGTACTCCGGTGACTGAGACGGTGACGACGAACCCCACGGCCGCCGCCCCCGCCCCGGGCACCCCGGCCACCACCCCGCCCGGCGGCCCGGCTGTTCCCGCGACGCGGTTCGCCGTGCCCGGGCGGATCGAGGTGAGCGACCGGGCGGCGGCGGTGTGGCAGACCGCGACGCTGACGGAGATCCGTCGCGAGACGCCCCACGCGGCCACGTTCCGGCTGGCGGTGCCGGACTGGGCGGGGCATCTGCCCGGTCAGCATCTGCTGCTGCGGCTGACCGCACCGGACGGTTACACGGCGCAGCGCCACTACTCCATCGCCTCGCCACCCGACGATTCCGGGCACATCGAACTGACCCTCGACCATGTGCCGGACGGCGAGGTCTCCGGCTGGTTCCACACGGTGGCCCGCCCCGGTGACACGGTCGAGGTGCGCGGGCCGCTGAGCGGCTTCTTCGCCTGGCGGGGCGACCGGCCAGCGCTGCTGCTCGGCGCCGGTTCCGGGGTCGTACCGCTGATGTCGATGGTGCGGCACCACCGGCTGCGCGGCCTCACCGTGCCGCTGCGCCTGCTGGTGTCCGCGCGCAGCCCCGAGGAGCTGTTCTACGCGTCGGAACTGGGCGCGGAGACGATGCCGGTGTTCACGCGCAGTGCCCCACAGGGCGTGCCGGTGGGGCGTATGGCGGGCGCACATGTGGCCCCGCTCCTGGCCGATCAGCCTCCCGGTGGGTGGGAGGCCTATGTGTGTGGCTCCAACGGATTCGCCGAACACGCTTCCCGGCTCCTGGTCGCGGCCGGCCAGCCGGTGGACCGGATCCGCATCGAACGCTTCGGCTGAATCACCGACCCGAGCCTCCGGAAGCCCTGTCCGCGTCCGCAAGGGCGGCCATCTCCGCGTCCGCACACCGGGCATGCGGGGCGCTCGGCGTGGGGTGGGCGCGCGGTCGCAGGGCGCGTGGCTCGTTTCGCGCTCCAAGCGGGCTTGAACTCGCGGTTCGCGGCGTGAACGAGGGGCACCGTACGGGGTACGAGACGGATGTGGACGCTCGTGTGCGTGAGCGGTGGGGGATGGCGGGCCCGTAACCGGCGGTCCGTCCGCCGCTCCGGCTCCGACGGGGCGAGGAGGTGGACATGCGAACCCGGGTGCGTGGCTGGCGCTGGCAGCGCAATCCGTTGCGGCGCCGCTCGGACGTCGTGGAGGCGTGGACGGTGCTGGTGGTCGCCGTCCTGCTGTTCGTCGTGGCTCCCCTGGCCGGGGTGGCCGCGGGCCTGCACGCGCATGACCAGGCCCGGGCGTTCGCCGCGGCGGCCCGCGCCGAACGCCACCAGGTGCGCGCCGTGGTAATCGGCGACCCACCCCGGCAGGTGTCGGCGGCGGAAGGTGACCGCCGGCCCCCGTACCGTGCCGAGGTCCGCTGGACCGAGCCCGGCAGGGGCACCCGCACCGCCTGGACCCGGGTGCCGGCGGGGACCCGGACCGGCGACACGGTCTCGGTGTGGTTCGACGCCCGGGGCCGCGGTGTCGCCCCGCCCCCGGGCGACGCGGCCGTCTGGCAGCACTCGGTCACCATCGGCGTGTGTGCGGCGGGCGGTTCAGCGGCCGTGGTGCTCTTCGGGTACGCCGTGGAGCGCCGGATCGCGCTGCGCCGCCGGATGGCGGAGTGGGAGCGTGAGTGGGCCCGGACCGGGCCGAGGTGGACCCAGCACCAGGCCTGACGGTGACCCGATCACCTCGTCCCGTCCAGTGAGTCCTCCACTCCCGCGCAACAAGCGCTTACTCACCGTATGACCAGGCGCATCGATCGCCAAGAAACCGTACGGGCACGCCTCCCGGGCCCTGGTCAGTCATCCGATCATCCACGTACGGTGAGCCGACGCACTGTCCCTTCACCAAGGCGGTTGTTGATGGCCCTGTTCGACCTTCCCCTCGAGGAACTGCACGCGCACCGGAGCGAGTCCACCGAGCCCGAGGACTTCGACGCCTTCTGGGAGAAGACGCTGGAGCAGGCGCGCGAACACGAACTGGGCGCCCGTTTCGAGCCGGTGGACACCGGGCTGTCGACGGTCGAGGTGTACGACGTGACGTTCGCCGGGTTCGGCGGTCACCCCGTCAAGGGCTGGCTGCGGCTGCCGGCCGGCGCCACCGAACCCCTGCCGCTGATCGTGGAGTTCATCGGCTACGGCGGCGGGCGCGGACTGGCGCACGAGAACCTGCTGTGGGCGTCGACGGGCCGCGCGCACTTCACGATGGACACCCGCGGCCAGGGCAGCGCCTGGGGCGCGGGCGGCGGCACGGCGGACCCGGTGGGCGCGGCCCCGGCGTACCCGGGCTTCATGACGCGGGGCATCGACGCGCCCGAGAACTACTACTACCGGCGGGTGTTCACGGACGCCGTGCGCGCGGTCGAGGCGGCCCGTTCGCATCCGCTGACCGACGCCGCCCGCACGGTGGCGCTCGGCGCGAGCCAGGGTGGCGGGATCACCCTGGCCGTCGGCGGTCTGGTCCCGGACCTGGTCGCGATCGCACCGGACGTCCCGTTCCTGTGCGACTTCCCGCGCGCGACGACCTTGACGGACCGTCACCCGTACCGGGAGATCGGCCTGTTCCTCAAGACGCACCGCGGCCGCTCGGTGGAGGTCCAGCGCACCCTGTCGTACTTCGACGGCGTGCACTTCGCGGCCCGGGGCCGGGCGCCGGCGCTGTTCTCGGCCGCGCTGGAGGACCAGACCTGCCCGCCGTCGACGGTGTTCGCGGCCTTCAACGCCTGGGCGCACGAGGACAAGGCGATCGAGGTGTACGACTTCAACGACCACGAGGGCGGCGGCCCCTTCCACGAGGCGGCGAAGGTGCGCTGGCTGCGGTCGTACGTCTGAGAGCGCGGGCGGGTTTCGGCCGAACCGGCAGGCCGCTCTTCCCTTGTGGTTTAGACCAATGCTAATTGTGGTCGCGCAATGAGCCCGCACGGCTACGTCTTGTCACCACAGGAGGGCGCGGCATGGCCCGCACCACCCCGCACGAACCCCCGCAGTGCGCCGACCGGCCCCTGTACGCGCAGGTCGCCGCGCTGCTGCTCGACGAACTGCGCGCCGGCACCATCCCCCCGGGCGAACGTCTGCCGGGCGAACGGCACCTGGCCGCCCACTACCAGGTGAGCCGGGAGACCGTCCGGCAGGCGCTGGAGGTGCTGCGCCGCGGCGGTCTGGTCGCGACCGACCGGCGCGGCAGCCATGCCACGCTGCCCGGCCGGCCGGTCGAGGCCCCGGCGACGCCGGTCTTCCCGCTGGGCGCCCGCTCGGCGGACCCCTGCGCGGTCGACCGGGCCACGGTGACCTGGGAGGCACCGCCGCCGGAGCATGCGCAGGCGTTGGGGCTGGCCCCGCACCGGCCGACGCTGGTGCACCGCTACCGGTCGGCGACGCCGGACGGCCGGTCGCTGCGCACGGCGGTGACGTCGTTCTCGGCGGTGGCGCTGGCCGAGGTGGCGGAGCTGGCCCGGTATCGCGACCGGGCCGACGGGGCCACGCCCGCGCAGCTGCGGCGGGCCTACGACTGGATGCGCAAGGCCGGTCTGGCCCTGCACCACCGGGACGCCATCAGCCAGGTCGGCGACGCCTCCTCGGTGCGGGTGACCCGGTGGGTGCGCGACCAGTACGCCCGGCCGCTGGAGATCACCGATCTGGTGGTGAACGAACAGGACACGCTGGTCTACGAGTTCACGCTGCCCGCCGCGGGCTGAGACCGTCGGGCCACCACCAGCCGGGCCCGCGGACTGCCGTCCTCGCGCCGCCCGAACTCCGGCAGGGGGTGCAGCTCGACGTCGAAGCCGGCCCGTCCCAACTCCCGTAGTACGTCGCCGAGTCGGAAGGTGCGGTAGTACATGACGAACGGCGGCCGCCACAGGGCGTTGCGCACGCGCATCGCGGTGTCGAAGCCGAGCAGCATCCAGTAGCCGGGCCGTGTCGGGCGCGGCGGGGCGAGCACCGGGAAGGCGAACCGGCCGCCGGGCCGCAGCACCGCGTGGACCCGGCTGAACAACCCGGGCAGTTCGCGCGGCAGGAAGTGGCCGAACGCCCCGAAGGAGACGACGAGTTCGAAGGCGGCCGCGAACGGCAGGGCTCGGGCGTCGCCGCGCACCCAGGCGACCTCGGGCCCGCCGGCGGGCAGCCGCGCCCGGCGCCGGGCCATGTCGAGCATGCCCGCGCTGAAGTCGACGCCGGTGACGCTGCGCCGGCACAGCCCGGCCAGCACCTCCACGCCCGCGCCCGTGCCGCAGCACAGATCGAGCCCGTCGTCGAACGGGCCGAGCGGGGCGAGCACCCGCGCGACGGACTCCAGCACCGCGTCGGGTGTCCGGAACGGGGTGTGGTCGAACTTCGGGGCGAGCAGGTCGTAGCCGCGCTCGACGGACGACAGTGCCTGGGCCGCGAGTTCGCGCAGGCTGGGACCTTCGGGACCGAACATCGTCTCAGCCCAGGGTCACTCGCTCGGCGAGGACCGCGAGGACCCGTCCGCACCAGCGCAGGTTGTCCTCCTCGAAGGCGATCCCGGCCATGAGGGTGAGGTACGGGCCGACGCGGTCGGCGGTGCGCAGGTACTCCTCCTCGGTGCGCCCGTCCAGGAGACGCTCGCGCACCCGGCGGTAGCGGTCGAGCTTTCCGCGCGCCCATCCCATGCGCTCCTCGATCAGCGCCCGGGTGACCTCCGGGTCACCGCCGTCCATCGCCTGGATCTTGATGAGGAGTTCGTCGCGGATCGCCGTGGGCCGCTTCGGCGGCTCGGCGGCGAACGCGCTCAGCTCGGCCCGGCCGGTGTCGGTGAGCGTGAACATCCGCTTGTTGGGCCGCCGCTCCTGCTGCACGGTCCGGGCCTGGACCAGCCCGTCCTGCGCCAGGCGCTCCAGTTCCCGGTAGAGCTGCTGCGGGGTGGCGGGCCAGAAGTTCGCGAGCGAGACGTCGAACGACTTCGACAGCTCGTAACCCGAGGCCTCGCCCTCCAGCAGGGCGGCCAGGACGGCGTACTTGAGCGACATGTGGACAGGCTAGCAGCCATTGATTAATCTCATCCGCACCTATTCAATTAATTGACTATGCGAGGTGATCCGATGCGCGCGTTCCGCGAGGCGGTGGAGGCCGGGGACATCGACGCCGCCGTGGCGCTGCTGGCCGAGGACGTCGTCTTCACGAGCCCGGTCGTCTTCAAGCCGTATCCGGGCAAGGCGATCACCGCGGCGATCCTGCGCGCGGTCTCCCGGGTGTTCGAGGACTTCCGGTACGTCCGCGAGATCGGCACCCCCGACGGCGCCGACCATGCGCTGGTCTTCACGGCCCGAGTGGGCGACCGCGAGCTGACCGGCTGCGACTTCATCCATGTGAACGAGGACGGCCTGATCGACGACCTCATGGTCATGGTCCGCCCGCTGTCCGGCGCCCACGCCCTCGCCGAGGCCATGGGCGCGCGGTTCGACCAGATCGTGAAGGAGGCGGAGGCGCGGCCGGCGTGAGCATGCCGTTCACACGTCAGCCCTTGAGCTGCCCCAGTGTCGCCTTGGCGTCCTTCTTCAGCCAGTCGGTCACGCTGCTGAGCGTGGGCGGGTTCTTGTCCTGGTCGTACGAGCTGAGGTACGCGCTGTAGGTCATCTCGTACGTCACCCAGCCGTCGCGTACGGCGAGCGTGGCGTAGCGGGAGCCGCTGGTGGAGGAGCCGCCGGTGGTGTCCTGGCTGACCAGGTAGGCCTCGTCACCGATGCCGCTGACCCTGGAGACATCGTAACCGGTGTGGCTGTCACCGTAGTTCTTCCACATGGCGGTGAACTCGGGCCCGGGGTCCGTCTTCCTGTGCAGGTCCAGCTGCATGGTGAGATAGGCGTCGGCGTAGGTGGAGCCGGTCTTCTTCAGGCCGAGGCTGCAGTAACTCTCGTCCAGCGCCGGGTTCTTGAGGGTGTTCTTGGTCGGCGTGCTGTCGTCCTGCGGGTACTCGCTCTTGAAGGAGGAGTAGTCGGCGCTCGAGCACATGTTGGCGGGTGCCGAGTAGCCCCGCAGGTCCGCGCTGTCGCCCTTGCCGCCGATGAGGAAGACACCGCCGGCCCAGATGACGGAGGCGACGACCGCACCGACGGCCGCCCACAGCACCGCCTTGCCCGCCCCCCCGCCACCGCCTGGCGGAGGGACGGGCACACCGGGGCCGTACTGGGGTGCCTGGGCGTAGGGGTTGCCCGGCTGGGGCTGTCCCGCCTGGCCGAACTGGCCCGGCTGCACGGGCTGTCCGGGAGCGGGCTGACCGACCAGCGTGGGCTGCGCGTAGAAGTTCCCGGGCGGCGCGGACTGCGGGCTCGGGTACGGGTAGGCCGTCGGCTGCGGCGGGACGACCGGCTGCTGCGACGGCTGATCGGCCGGCTGCGGAGGCTGCTGCGGTGGCGTGGACATGTCCTGAACATAGTGCACGCTTGACCGGCAAGTCCCCTGACGTCCAGGATCGTTATGGTCTGAGGACATGTGAGACACCACCATGACAGGCGGGGGCGAGCCGCACCGGCAGGGTGCGCACGCTGTTGCCGACGAAGCCGGAGTGCGGCAGCAGATCGGTTTCGGACGCGGCGAGTTCGAGGTCGGGGAAGCGGGCGAACAGTCGCTCCAGCGCGATCCCGGCCTCCAGCCGGGCCAGCGGCGCGCCGAGGCAGTAGTGCGCGCCGTGCCCGAGGGAGAGGTGCCGTACGGCGTCGGGCCGGGCGGGGCGGGTGACGTCGAAACGGTCGGCGTCCGGGCCGTGCGCGGCGCGGTCGCGGCCGGCGGCGGAGTAGCCCGCGAGGACGGGGGTTCCCGCGGGGATCAAGGCGCCGTCGACGGTCAGGTCCCGCACCGGGTAGCGGAACGGGAAGTAGCTGACCGGCGCGTCCCAGCGCAGCGTCTCCTCCACCACGTCGGCCCAGCTCGCTTTGCCCGCGCGCACCAGATCGAGCTGGTCGCGGTGGGCGCACAGGGCGCGTACGGCGTTGGTGACGAGGTTGAGCGTGGTCTCGTGCCCGGCGATGATCATCAGGACGAGGGTGCCGATCAGCTCCTCGTCGCTCAGCCGGTCGCCGCCCTCGTCGCGGGCGGCGATGAGCGCGCTGGTCAGGTCGTCGGCGGGGTGTGCGGCCTTCGCCGCCGCGATCTCGCCGAGCACGGCGACGAGTTCGCGGTTGGCGGCGATGGCCCGGGCCGGCGTAGTGTCGGTGGCCACCACCTGGTTGCTGAGGTGGTGCAGCCGGTAGCGGAACTCCACGTCCACGCCGAGGAGTTCGCTGATCACGCCCATCGGGAGGGGAAGGGCGAAGTGCCGGCGCAGATCGGCGACGCCGTCGCCCGCGTCGGCGGCACGGGCGAGTTCGTCCAGCAGCGTGGCGGTCAACTCCTCGATCCGGGGCCGCAGTTCCTCGACCCGGCGAGGCGTGAAAGCCCGGCCCACCAGGGATCGCAGCCGACGGTGGTCGTCGCCGTCGGCGGTGGTCATGCCCCGTACGGTCGCGAAGGTCAGCAGCGGCCAGCCGGGGCCGATCCGCCCCTCCCGCAACGCCACGAAGTGCCGTGCGTCCTTGGCGACTTCGGGATGCTGGAGGAACTTCTTCAGCGCCTCGTGCCCGAGTACGGCCATCCCCTCGATGCCGCCGGGCAGTTCGACCGGGGCCACGGCACCCTCGGCCAGCAGCCGCGCGTTGACGGCGTGCGGACAGCCGCCGGAAGGGTCCAGACGGTGCGGGGGCCGGGCGGGAGAGGTCTCCACGGGTTCTCCTGAGGGTCGGGCGGACAGTGGCGGTAAGAGGCATCGGCGCGGGAATAGCCGCGGACGCCCTCATGTTGACGGAGTCGGACGTACGGGTATAGTGCGATCAGCGCATGTGCGTGTCCCGTCGTACGGACACCGGTGCCGCCGTCTTCTCCATCAGCCCCTCGGCCAAGGCTTTCGACCGGCCCGGGCTTCCTCTCAGCACCACCTCGTGACCAGGGCGTTTCCGCCGTACCCGAGGTGTCGTTCCCGCCGCCCGAAGGCAGCTGTGCCCGCCTCCCGCTCGCGGCCTCTCCCCCCTTCCCACGTTCTTCTCTTCCGTCCGCGAAAGGACCTCCCACCATGACCACCACACTCGACCACCCTCCCGTGGTCCCGCAGACCGCGGCCGCCCGGCTCGTCACCGGTGTCCTCGACATCGACGCGCAGGGGAAGGGGCATCTGCGGGCCACGAACCTGCTGACCACTCCCGCCGATCCCCAGGTCCCGGCGGCGCTGATCCGGCGCCACGGGCTGCGCAAGGGCGACCTCGTCGAGGGCGTCCGGGGCGACAAGCGGACGCTGACCGAGGTCACACGCGTCGAGGGACGCGATCCGGCGGGCCTGGGCGGCCGGCGCCGCTTCCGTGACCTCACCCCCCTCCACCCGCACGACCGCATCCGCCTCGAACACCCCGCGTCCGGACCGGCCGGCCGCGTCACCGATCTCCTCGCCCCGGTCGGCAAGGGCCAGCGCGGCCTCGTCGTGGCCCCGCCGAAGAGCGGCAAGACGGTCCTGCTGCAGCAGCTCGCCGCCGCCGTGGCCGGCAACCACCCCGAGTGCCGGCTGATGGTCCTGCTGCTGGACGAGCGGCCCGAGGAGGTCACCGAGATGCGCCGCTCGGTGCGCGGCGAGGTGTACGCCTCCACCTTCGACCGGTCGCCCAAGGAGCACATCGCGCTCGCCGAACTCCTCGTCGAGCGGGCCAAGCGCCTGGTCGAGGCCGGCGAGGACGTCGTCGTCCTGCTGGACTCGCTGACCCGGCTGTGCCGGGCCCACAACAACGCCTCCGCCGCCGGCGGACGCACCCTGAGCGGCGGTGTCGACGCGGGCGCGCTGCTCGGCCCGAAGCGGTTCTTCGGCGCCGCCCGCCAGGCCGAGGAGGGCGGCTCGCTCACCATCCTCGCCACCGTGCTCGTGGACACCGGTTCCCGCGCCGACCAGTACTACTTCGAGGAGCTGAAGAGCACCGGCAACATGGAGCTGCGCCTCGACCGGGAAGCGGCCGCCCGCCGCCACTTCCCCGCCGTGGACATCGACGCCACCGGCACCCGCCGCGAGGAACTCCTGCTCACTCCGGCCGAGTTGACGGCCGTACACGGTCTGCGCCGCGTCCTGCGCACCCGCGAGGGCGGTCCCTCCGGTCTGGAGACCCTGCTGGAGCGGCTGCGTGCCACTCCCGACAACGCCGCGTTCCTGCGACAGATCCGGCCCACGCTGCCCGCCGGATGACCAACGGCGCGGGATGCCTCGTCCGGGTTGCTCGCGTGGGCCGAACGGCCCGGACGGCGCGAGGAACGGCAGACCCGTTCCTACGTTGATTCATATGATTACCGGACTTTCTCAACGGGCGACGATGTCGGCCTGTGCTGTGTGTGTGGTGGGGGTGCTGGCGTTCACGCCGGCCGCCGGCTCCGCCGGGCACCGGGCCGGAAACCCCGCTCCTCCCGGACCGACGGCGGCGACGCCCGGGCCGTCCCTGCTCTACCGCGACGGCACACAGGTCCGGCCGCACCGGGACGCGCCCGAGGTGCCGCAGGTGTCGGCGCTGTCCTGGGTGGTGGCCGACGCGGGCAGCGGGGAGGTGCTGGCCGCGAGCGACGCGCACCGCAGGCTGCCGCCCGCCAGCACCCTGAAGACGCTGTTCGCCCTGACCGTGCTGCCCGGCATGCCGGGCGGGACGCGGCACACCGTGCGGAGCGAGGAGCTGGAGGACATCGGCCCGGGCAGCAGCCTGGTCGGCATCCAGGAGGGCCGCACCTACGAGGTGGCCGATCTGTGGCGCGGGGTCTTCCTCAGGTCCGGCAACGACGCCGTCCACGTGCTCGCCTCGATGGCCGGCGGCTGGGACACCACGGCCAGGAAGATGCAGGCCAAGGCCCGCTCGCTGGGCGCGCTGGACACCGATGTCGTCTCCCCCGACGGGTACGACGCGGACGGCCAGGTGTCCTCCGCCTACGACCTCGCGGTCTTCGGCCGGGAGGGGCTGCGCAACCCCGACTTCGCCCGCTACTGCGCCACCTCCGAGGCCACCTTCCCCGCTGACGGATGGTCGTTCGGGATCGCGAACACCAACCGGCTGCTGACCGGCCGGGACGGGGTCGCGCCGTATCCGGGGCTCATCGGCATCAAGAACGGCTACACCTCCCACGCGGGCAACACCCTGGTGGCCGCGGCCCGCCGGGACGGGCGCACGCTCGTGGTGACCGTGATGAACCCTCAGAACGGCGGCGGGTTCACGGTGTACGGCGAGGCCCGTCAGCTGCTGGACTGGGGCTTCGACGCGGCCGGGCGGGTGGATCCGGTCGGCTCGCTGGACGGGCTGCGCGCCAGGTCCCAGCCGGCCAAGCCGGCGGCCGTACCGGTGGCGGCGGCCGCGTCGCAGGCCCCGGACGACGATACGGACTGGTCGGGCACCGCGGTCGTCGCGGGGCTCTCCGGGCTCGGCGCCGGGGCCGTGGCGCTGGTGCTGCGGGCCAGGGGCAGGGGCAGGGGCGGGGCCGCACGCGACTGACCCACCGGGAGGCCGAGCAGCAGGCCCAGCGTGATCCACGTGTAGAGGTTGCCGCCGAGGAATCCGCCGACGCCCGCGGCACCGTCGTACCAGAGCCACACCACGCTCGTGCACATCACCGCGTACACGGCCCCCGCGATGCGCGGGTGCCCGGCGCGGACCAGGACGGCGAACGACGGCAGCAGCCACACCAGGTGGTGCACCCAGGTGACCGGGCTGACCAGACAGGCCGCCGCCCCGGTGAGCGCGAAGGCCGCCGTCCAGTCGCCGGCCGTCACCGCCCGCCGGGCCCGCCAGGCCCACACGCACAGGGTCAGCAGGACCACCGTCGCCCACAGCGGGCGGCCGGTCTCGCCGAGGCGGGCCAGCACGCCCTGCAGCGACTGGTTCGAGACGTAGGCGAGGCGGCCGACCCGGCTGGTGTCCCACAACGCGTCGGTCCAGTAGAAGCGGGAGGCCTCCGGGTCGGCCCAGGCGGCCAGCCCGGTCGCCCCGGCGGCCATGGCCGTCGCGATCCCGGCCGCCCGGCGGCGCCCGGCGAGCAACAGCAGGCCGATGAACAGGGCGGGCGTCAGCTTCACGGCGGCGGCGAGCCCGATCCCGGCGCCCGCCCAGCGCCCCCGTCCGGTCGCGAGGAGCCAGGAGTCACCGAGGACGAGGGCGAGGAGTACCAGGTTCACCTGGCCGAAGCTGAAGGTGTCCCGCAGCGGTTCGAACAGCGCGAGCAGACACAGGGCGAGCGACCAGCGGTACCAGCCGTGCCGCCGCCGGCCGGAGCCGGCCAGGATCCGCAGGACCACCGCGAGCGCGGCCAGGTTCACCAGCAGGGAGAGCGTGATCGCGGCGCTCCGGCCGACCAGGGCCAGCGGCAGCATGGTGAGGGCGGCGAACGGCGGATAGGTGAAGCCGTACATGGTGCCGGGCACGTGGTAGTCGTAGATCCGGCCGCCGTGGTGCACCCAGGTGTGCACGGTGCCGTAGTAGACGCGCAGGTCGAAGAAGTCGCGCAGCAGCGGCACGGTCGCGGTGAACACGGTGACCGCGGCGGCCAGGGCGAGGACCAGCAGCAGTCGACCCCGGGGCGTACGCGGCCCGGTCACGCCGAGCGCGCTCACGCCGTGCGTCCCGGGGCCGGGGCCTGGGCCGCCTGGTGGGCCTGCCACAGGACGACCACGCCGAGCACCGCGCCGGAGACGGCGAGCACCAGCTGGCCGAGGTCGGCGGGGCCGCCGCTGGGCAGGACGGCGAGGGCGAGGACACCGGCCAGGGCCGCGCCCCGGTGCCGTATCGAGGTGTCGGGCGCGGCGGCGGCGATCAGGAACAGGCCCCACAGCACGTACCAGGGGCGGATCGCCGGACCGAACACGGCGACGGTCAGCAGGCTCAGGCCCAGCGCGTACACCGGCCTCGGGCGCAGCCGGAGCCATATCAGCGCGACGACGACGGCGGTGACCGCGAGGCCCAGCAGATGCCAGGCCGGGACGGCGAGCGGGGCCAGGCCGCTGCCGAGGTGGTCCAGGAGGGCGCCGGTGGCCCGGCCGAGCAGGCTGGTCAGGGCCCAGTTGTGCGGGGAGACCGGGGTGGTCAGGGCGCCGATCCAGCCATATCCGGTCCCGGCGACGGCGGTGGCGGCGACCGTGGTCGCGGCGGAGGCGGCCGCGGTGGTCAGGAGGGCGGGCAGCGGGCGGCGGCCGGAGCGGACCTGGAGGGCGAGCACCGCCAGGAGTCCGAGCGCGGCCGGTGCCTTGACCAGGGCGGCCAGGGTGACGAGGACGGCCGCGCCGATCCCGGCGGCCGGCCGCCGGCCGCGCGCGGCGACCAGGCCGAGCCCCAGCAGGCCGAGCATGAGGGCGTCGTTGTGGGCGCCCGCCACCAGGTGCAGCAGGACCAGCGGGTTGAGCGCGCCGAGCCACAGGGCGGCGGCCGGGTCGGCGCCGCTGTGCCGGGCGAGCCGGGGCAGCGCGAGCGCCATGAGGGCCACACCGAGCAGCGCGACCAGCCGCATGCCGAGCAGGCCCGCGGGCAGTTCGCCCCGGGTCAGACCGGTCAGCGCGGAGGCCAGCCCGAGGAAGGCGGGGCCGTAGGGGGCGCCGGTGTGCTGCCACATCGGCGCGACCTCGTCGGCGAGCGGACCGCCGAGCTGGTCCGGGCCGTGGGCGTAGACGTCCATGTGGGCGTCGACCATGGCGCCCTGCGCGAGATAGCTGTAGACGTCCCGGCTGAACAGCGGCGGTGCGAGCAGCAGCGGGGCCGTCCACACGGCCAGCACGAGCAGCAGGGCGCGCGGGCTCGGCGGCCGCGGTCCGCGCACCAGCCGGCCGAGCAGCACCCAGGCCGCTATCAGCAGGACGACACCGAAGTACACGCCGACCAGCCCGAGCGCCGCCTGCACCGAGGCGGGCGCCAGCAGGTCCTGCACGGGCAGCGCACCGGCGGTCTCACCGCCCAGCGCGAGAAAGGCGGTACCGGCCAGCCCGAGCAGCTGGCAGGGGCGGAGCTCGACGGGAAATGCCATGGCCAACACTGGTTCAGCGTGTCAACGCCGGGTGGCCGGAAGGCGACGGTCCGCTCACCTTCGGGCGGCCCGCACGTGACCGGCGTGTGTGCACCGTCGTGCCTGAGGCGTACGCGAGCATGACCGTATGCCGATGTGGATCCGCGTGAACGACGACGACCAAGATCTCTGGCGGTAGAGGACGGTGCTCCGGTGACCGCACTGACGAGATCGAGGCGGAGGAGTTCGAGCGGGTGTGGCTGGATGCCCGGCGCACCCTCGGCTCCACCGCTCCTCACCCTGACGGGTACTGACGGCAGGGCCGACATGTCGACACGCCCCCTCAGAACACCGAGAGACCGGTCAGCGTGGTGAACCGGTCGAGGGCCGCCACGCCGGCCACCGAGTTGCCGCGCTCGTCCAGGCCCGGGCTCCACACGCACAGGGTGCAGCGGCCCGGTACGACCGCGATGATGCCGCCGCCCACGCCGCTCTTGCCGGGCAGGCCCACGCGGTAGGCGAAGTCGCCGGCCGCGTCGTACGTCCCGCAGGTCAGCATCACCGCGTTGACCTGCTTGGCCTGGCTGCGGGTGAGCAGCCGGCCGCCGTCGGCGCGGATGCCGTGCCGGGCGAGGAAACCGGTGGCCAGGGCCAGGTCGGCGCAGGAGGCGGCGACGGAGCACTGCCGGAAGTACTGGTCGAGCAGGACCGGCACGTCGTTGTCGATGTTGCCGTACGACGCCATGAAGTGGGCGAGGGCGGCGTTGCGGTCGCCGTGGGCGGTCTCGGAGGCGGCGATCTCCTTGTCGAAGTCCAGCGCCGGATTGCCGCTCTCGGCGCGCAGGAAGGCCAGCAGCTCCCCGGCCGCGTCTCCGGTACGGGTCTGGAGGCGGTCGGTGACGACGAGCGCGCCCGCGTTGATGAAGGGATTCCGCGGGATGCCGTTCTCGTACTCCAGCTGGACCAGGGAGTTGAAGGGGTTGCCGGAGGGCTCGCGGCCCACGTGCTCCCAGAGTTCGTCGCCCTCACGTGCCAGGTCCAGGGCGAGCGTGAAGACCTTGGTGATGGACTGCGTGGAGAACGGCTCCCGCCACTCCCCCATCCCGTACACGGTGCCGTCCAACTCGGCGACCGCCATCCCGAAGCTGCGCGGATCGCGGGCGGCGAGGGCCGGGATGTAGTCGGCGGGACGGCCGCGGCCAGGGGTGCGGCCTATCTCCTCGGCGATGCGCTCCAGGACCGGCAGGAAGGTGGGGGACGACGTCGTTGTCATGATCACCATTGTGCCTCCCGGCCGGTCCCGGAGCGTAATCGAGCGGGCGTCACCGCAGGTCAGGCAGCCGGTGCCCCGCTGCCCGCGACGACCTCGGGGCGCAGCAGGTCGGCCAGCCTCTCGGCGGGCAACAGACCCTTCTCCAGCACCAGTTCGGCCACGCCGCGGCCCGTGACGAGGGCCTCCTTGGCGATGTCGGTCGCCGCCGTGTAGCCGATGTGCGGGTTGAGCGCGGTGACCAGACCGATGGAGTTCTCCACGGTCGCGCGCAGCCGCTCGGTGTTGGCGGTGATGCCGTTCACGCAGCGCTCGGCGAGCGTCAGACAGGCGCTCTGCAGATGCGTGATCGACTCCGACAGGGAGTGCAGGATGATCGGCTCGAAGGCGTTGAGCTGGAGCTGTCCGGCCTCGGCGGCCATGGTGATGGCGACGTCGTTGCCGATCACCTCGAAGGCGACCTGGTTGACCACCTCGGGGATCACCGGGTTGACCTTGCCCGGCATGATCGACGAACCGGCCTGCACCGGCGGCAGGTTGATCTCGCCGAGGCCCGCGCGCGGACCGGAGGACAGCAGCCTGAGGTCGTTGCAGCTCTTGGAGAGCTTGACCGCGATCCGCTTGAGCACCCCGGACATCTGGACGAAGGCACCGCAGTCCTGGGTGGCCTCGACCAGGTTGGCGGCGGTGACCAGCGGCAGCCCGGTGATCACGGCCAGGTGCCGGCGGGCGGCCTCGGCGTAGCCCGCCGGGGCGTTGAGTCCGGTGCCGATCGCCGTGGCGCCCAGGTTGATCTCATGGATCAGCTCGACGGCCTCGGCAAGACGGCTGCGGTCCTCCTCGATCATGACGGCATAGGCGGAGAACTCCTGACCGAGCGTCATCGGCACCGCGTCCTGCAACTGTGTACGGCCCATCTTGAGCACGTCACGGAACTCGACGGCCTTGCGGGCGAACGAGTCCTGCAGTACGGCCATCGCCTTGAGCAGTCCACGTACCGCGAAGATCGTCGCGATCTTGACGGCGGTCGGGTAGACGTCATTGGTCGACTGACCCAGGTTGACGTCCTCGTTGGGGTGCAGGTACGTGTACTCGCCCTTGGCGTGCCCGAGGAGTTCCAGCGCCCGGTTCGCCACGACCTCGTTGGCGTTCATGTTGGTGGACGTGCCGGCGCCGCCCTGGATGACGTCGACGACGAACTGGTCGTGCAGCGTGCCCGTCCGGATCTCCCGGCAGGCGGCGACGATCGCCTTCGCCTTCTCGGGCGCCAGCAACCCGAGTTCCTCGTTGGCGAGCGCGGCGGCCTCCTTGACGGCGGCCAGGGCGTCGATCAGATGCGGGTACGCGGAGATCGGCGTACCGGTGATGGGAAAGTTCTCGGTGGCACGCAGGGTGTGCACACCCCAGTAGGCGTCGGCGGGTACGTCACGGTCGCCGAGCAGATCGTGCTCGCTGCGGGTGGCGGCGGCGGTCATGAGGGTTCGGGTCCTCTTTCTGGGATACAGGGGTGATCTGTGTTCGGCGAACTACGCGCACGTGGTGAACGGAACCGGATCCAGCGCACGCACCACACGCACGGACCCCACCGGCTCCCCACCCCCGAGCAGCTGCTCGCCCGCGAACTCGGTCAGCAGCCCGGGGTCGACGCCCGCGCGGGCAAGTGCCGCCGCAGCGACGGGAACCCGCGCACGGTTCGCCCCGTCGGCGATCTTCACCGCGACGGCCCGGCCGTCCGGCAGCGCGGCGACCTGAACGCCCTCGAACCCGTCCTTGGCCAGCAGCCCCGGCACGGCCCGCATCAGCGCGGCCACGTCCCGCCCCGAGCCGGAGGCCATTTCGGCGTGCGAACGCATGGCGTCGGCGACCTTGGCCTCCGGCGTGCCGGCCGGGGCCGAGGCGATCCGGGCGACGGCGCGGGCGAGGCCGTGCAGGGAGATGGAGAACAGCGGGGCGCCGCAGCCGTCGACGGTGACCCGGGCGACGCGCTGGCCGGTCAGGTCCTCGACGATCTCCTGGATCGCCTGCTGGAGCGGGTGCGCCGGGTCGAGGTAGTCCTCGAGGGTCCAGCCGTTGAGCTTCGCGGTCCACAGCATGGCCGCGTGCTTGCCGGAGCAGTTCTGGGCGAGCCGGGAGGGCAGGCGGCCCTCGCGGATCCAGGCGTCCCGGACGACCGGGTCGTACGGCAGGTCGGGGACGTTGCGCAGGTCGTCCTCGGTGACCCCGGCGAGTTCGAGGATGCGCCGGGTGCCGGCGAGGTGGCGTTCCTCGCCGGAGTGGCTCGCGGCGGCCAGCGACAGCAGGTCGCCGTCGAGCGGCAGCCCGGCCCGCAGCATGGCCACGGCCTGGACGGGCTTGACGGCCGAGCGCGGGTAGAACGCGGCCTCGATGTCGCCGAGCTGGAACTCCACCCGGCCGTCGGCGCCGAGGACGACGACGGAGCCGTAGTGGATGCCCTCGACGACCCCGCCGCGGACGAGGTGGGCGACGGGGGCGTGGAGGGGTTCGCGGACGACGGGTGCGTCGGCGGGGGAACTGCTGTACATCACTGCCTGCATCGATGGTTGGGGTGGGCCGGTTCGCGGGTCACGCGTCGGCGCCGGTGGACGTGCGCGCTATGCGGCCGCGGATGCCGTACCAGCCCGCGACCAGCGCTGCGACGACCAGCGGCAGACACAGCACGGTGGTGCGTCCGGCGCCGCCGTCGGCGTACATGAGGACCAGGACGGAGGCGAGGAACGCCAGCGTCACGATCTCGGTCCAGGGGGAACCCGGCAGCCGGTAGGCCGGCCGGATCAGCTCGCCCTTCTGGGTCTTCCGCCAGAAGAGCGCGTGACAGATCATGATCATGCCCCAGGTCGCGAGGATGCCGATCGCCGCGAAGTTGAGGACGATCTCGAACGCGTCGGCGGGGACGACGTAGTTGAGGCCCACGCCGAGGACACACATACCGCTGGTGAGCAGGATTCCGCCGTACGGGACCTGGCTGCGGCTCATCTTCGCGGTGAACTTCGGGGCCGAGCCGCTCATGGCCATGGAGCGCAGGATGCGGCCGGTGGAGTACAGGCCGGAGTTGAGCGAGGACATGGCCGCGGTGAGGACGACGAGGTTCATCACGCCGCCGGCCGCGGGAACGCCGATGTGCGACAGGACGGTCACGAAGGGGCTCTCGCCGGCGTGGTACTTGTTCCAGGGCAGCAGCATCGAGAGCAGGACGACGGAGCCGACGTAGAACAGGCCCACGCGCCACATGATCGAGTTGATCGCCTTCGGCATGATCTTCTCGGGGTTCTCGGTCTCGCCGGCGGCCACGCCGACCAGCTCGACGGAGGCGTAGGCGAAGACGACGCCCTGGATGATCAGCAGCATGGGCAGCAGGCCGTTGGGGAAGATGCCGCCGTTGTCGGTGATCAGGGACGGGCCGGGGTGGTGGCCGGCGACCGGGTGCTGGGTGACCAGCAGGAAGATGCCGATGCACATGAAGACGACCAGCGCGCTGACCTTGACGATCGCGAACCAGAACTCCAGTTCGCCGAAGATCTTGACCGAGATCAGATTGACGGTCAACACGACCGCGAGGGCGATCAATGCGATCAACCATTGAGGGATGTCCGAGAACATGCCCCAGTAGTGGGTGTAGGTGGCGACCGCGGTGATGTCGGCGATACCGGTGGTGGCCCAGTTCAGGAAGTACATCCAGCCCGCGGTGTACGCGCCCTTCTCCCCCAGGAACTCCCGGGCGTACGACACGAAGGCGCCGGAGGACGGGCGGTACAGGACGAGTTCGCCGAGGGCGCGCACGACCAGGAAGGCGAAGACGCCGCAGACGGCGTACGCGATGAAGAGGGAGGGCCCGGCGTCGGCGAGCCTGCCGCCCGCGCCGAGGAAGAGGCCGGTGCCGATGGCTCCGCCGATGGCGATCATGTTGACGTGCCGGTGCTTCAGGCCTTTGCTGTAGCCGGCGTCTCCGGCGTCGACATGGCCGGACGAGGGGCGCGTCTCGTCTTTGAGGTGCTGCTCGCTCACGCCTCGGGTCCGCCTTCCGTGGGCAGGTCGTCCGTCCGCTGGGGACGCACGATGTCGGTGAGGGTCGTCTCGACGCGGTCCAGGTGGTGGCTCATGGCCTCCACTGCGTCGTGTTCGGAACCGTCGATCAGCGCTTCGACGATCGCCCGGTGCTCGCGGTTGGACTGCTCGCGGCGCCCGCCCAGTTCGTTGAGGAAGGCCGACTGACGCGCCAGTGCGTCGCGGATCTCCTCGATGACCCGGCGGAAGACCGGGTTCTGGGCGGCCTCGGCCACGGCGAGGTGGAAGAGGGTGTCCATCGCGACCCACGCGGTGGTGTCCGTCTCCCGCTCCATGCGGTCGAGCAGGTGGGCCAGGTGGTCCAGGTTCTCCGGGGTGCGGCGGGCGGCCGCGTACCCGGCGACCGGGATCTCGATGTGCCGGCGCACCTCGAGCAGGTCGCTGGCGGCGTAGTCGCCGAAGGTGGGGTCCTCGACGGCGCTCGCGACGACGAAGGTGCCCTTGCCGGTCTTGGAGACGGTCAGGCCCATCGTCTGCAGGGCCCGCAGGGCCTCGCGCAGGACGGGCCTGCTGATCTCCAGGGTGCGGCACAACTCCGCCTCGGAGGGGAGCTTGTCGCCGATGGCGTACTCGCCGCGCTCGATGGCGCCGCGCAGATGCGCCAGCACCGCTTCTATGGCGCTCACACGCCGCGGAGGCTGACTGGCTGTCCGGCTGTCTGACAGGTTCACGGGAGCGATCCTGCGGGTTGCGTCAGGGAACTGTCAAGACATCGCGTAAGGAAACATTCACGGGGTGCGGCGCCTGAAAACAGGCATCCGCACCCCGTGGGTGATCAGCAGCGTTCGGTCAGGCGTCGAGCACGCCCGTGGCGAGCAGACCGAGCAGGCCCACGCCGATGACGATCCGGTAGAGCACGAACGCGTTGAAGGAGTGCTTGGCGACGAACTTCAGCAGCCAGGCGATGGAGGCGTAGGCGACCACGAAGGACACGATGGTGCCGACGGCCAGCGGGGCCGCGCCCACGCCCGCACCGAGGGCGTCCTTGAGCTCGTAGATGCCTGCACCGGTCAGGGCCGGGATGCCGAGGAAGAACGACAGCCGGGTGGCGGCGACGCGGTCGAGGTCCAGGATGAGCGCGGTCGACATGGTGGCGCCGGAGCGGGAGAAGCCGGGGAAGAGCAGGGCGAGGATCTGGGAGCAGCCGACCCACATCGCGTCCTTGAACGAGGTGTCGTCCTCGCCGCGCTTGTGCCGGCCCATCTGGTCGGCCGCCCACATCACGCCGGAGCCGACGATCAGCGAGCCGGCCACCACCCAGAGGGAGCCGAGCGCACCGTCGATCAGCGGCTTGGCCGCCAGGCCCACGAGGACGATCGGAAGGGTGGCGGCGATCACCCACCAGGCGAACTTGTAGTCGTGGTGGTAGCGCTCCTCGCGGTTGGTGAGGCCACGGAACCAGGCGGAGACGATCCGCTTGATGTCCTTGAAGAAGTACACGAGCACGGCGGCGATGGCGCCGACCTGGATGACGGCGGAGAAGCCGACGACGGACTTGTCGTCGACCGGGATGTGCATGAGCCCCTCGGTGATCTTCAGGTGGCCGGTGGAGGACACCGGGAGGAACTCGGTCACCCCCTCGACGACTCCGAGGACGACGGCCTGACCGACGGAGATGGCGCTCATGGGATCCAGTTCTGAGGAGAGTTGGTCGACAGTGCTGTAGACACTCTTACTATGCCCGACCGTAGAGCAAGAGTTAGGCGAAGAGCACGCCGGCGAGCGCGAACCCGGCGAACGCCGCCGCGAGCCCGGCCGCCACGCTCGCGACGACGTTGACGGCGGCGTAGAGCCCGGAGCCGGCCTCGGTCAGCCGCAGGGTCTCGTAGGAGAACGTCGAGTACGTGGTCAGCCCGCCACAGAGCCCGGTGCCCAGCAAAAGCTGCAGGTGAGGACCGGCGGCCCCGGTGGAGACGGCGCCCGTGAGCGTCCCGAGGACCAGGCAGCCGACGACGTTCACCACGAAGGTGCCCCAGGGGAAGACCGAGTCGTGGCGGGCCTGGACGGCGCGGTCGGTCAGATAGCGCAGGGGTGCGCCGACCGCGGCCCCGACGATCACCAGGAGCCAGTTCACAACGAATCCTTACCCTTCACTTTCCCCGCGTCCGGACCTCCGGGCCGCCCCACGTACCGGACGACCTCGCACTCCTCCAGCGTGACGAGCCCCTCGTCGACGAGTTCGTCGAGCTGCGGCAGGAACGCCCGTACCCGCTCCTCGGTGTCCACGACGACCACCGCCACGGGCAGGTCCTCGCTCAGGGAAAGCAGGCGGGAGGTGTGGATGCGCGAGGAGGCGCCGAAGCCCTCGATGCCCCGGAAGACGCTGGCCCCGGCGAGTCCGGCCGCGTGGGCACGGTGCACGATCTCGGAGTAGAGGGGCTTGTGGTGCCAGGTGTCGTCCTCGCCGATGTAGACGGTCAGCCGCAGGGCCCGGCCGCTGAGCGACGTCATCGCTGCCTCCTGGTCAGCACCCGGCGGGCCGCGACCGAGCCGAGCCACACGGCCGCGAGCGCGGCGCACAGCGTCCCGGCGAGATAGGCCAGCCCGGTGCCCGGGCGGCCGGCCTCGACCAGCTTGCGGATGTCGACGGCGTAGGTGGAGAAGGTGGTGAAGCCGCCGAGCACGCCGGTGCCGAAGAAGGGGCGGACCAGGCGGTGGGCGGCCCACACGTCGGTGATGAGCACCATGAACACACCGATGACGGCACAGCCGATGACGTTGGTCCAGAAGGTCGCCCAGGGGAAGGAGCCCGCCGGCGTGGGCCAGGCGAGGCTCAGCCCGTACCGCGCGCACGCGCCGAGGGCGCCGCCGAGGGCGACCACCGCGACGACGGGCGCCTGGGTACGCCACTCGGACCGCCCCCGCGGCGCGGAACGGACTCGGATGCTCTCGGCTTCCGGGGCTGTCATGCTCGTACGTCTCCTGTTCGGCCTACCCCGACGGGTGATCAAGGCCGGGCACCAGGGTACCGCCGCGTTGCCGGACGGCGTGCTCACCAGCCCTTCTCGAACACCTGGGACACCTCGGCGATACGGATCTCGTCGCGCCGGTAGCGGACGCGGCACCGTACGCGACGGGTGCGCAGCAGGCCGAGGCGGGCGAGGAAGTCCAGGTGGGCGCGGGCGGTCCGGCGGGGTACGCCCAGCTTGGCGGCCACGGCCCGCGCGGTGACACCGGTCTCGGCGAGGTCGCCGTGGCAGCGGGCCGGGAAGTGGGCCGCCGGGTCCTTGAGCCATTCCAGGATCGTCTGCCGCATCCGGCCCGAGGGAGTTCCCGTCATCCGTCCGCCCTCCGTCCCGGCGTCCTCGTACGCAGTGTTCCCACTGTGGCCCGGGCGACGCCGGCGCATGCGGGACTCGGCGGTCGTTGTCCGGTACGGAACGGACATGCGGCCGAGGAGTAACGGGCCGGGCCCGTGAACAGGGCGAGGGCCCGGCCGCCCCTTACGGCCGGGCCCCGTCACGGGTGGTTCAGCGGTGGCTGAACCACGTCATGGAGGACAGCGCCTTGTCGTCGTAGCCGAACAGGGCCTGGTTCTCCCAGCCGTTGCCGGAGGTGGCGTCGGTCGGGTCCCAGCCGTTGCCGGTGACGGCGGTCCAGGTGGCCTCCCAGTAGAAGACGCCGAGGCCGCGGCCGTTGGGGACGGCCTCCACGATGCTCGCCACGTCGTTCATCCACTTGGTCTGGCCGGCCACCGTCGCCGGGTAGCCGGAGACCAGCTTGGCGGTGGTGTCGATCTGGTTCTCCAGCGAGTCGTCGTTGGCCAGCGTGAAGGGGTAGGCCGTCTCGGCGACGAACACGGGCTTGCCGTAGCGGGAGGCCGCGTCGTCCAGCGTGGTCTGGAAGTCGGACAGCGGGCCGTGCCAGTAGCCGTAGTACGACAGGCCGATCGCGTCGAACTTCACGCCGCCCGCGACCGCGTTGTCGAAGAACGTCTCGGTGCCGGCCTTGTCCCCGCCCTTGGCCAGGTGCAGCGCGACGACCGTGGAGGAGCTGACCGCCTTGGCGGCGCCGTAGCCGGAGTTGAGCAGGCCGGCGAGCTGGCTCCAGTTGGACGTGGATCCCTCGGACCACAGGATGCCGCCGTTGATCTCATTGCCGATCTGGACCATGTCGGCAGTGGTGCCTTGGGCCTTCAAGGCGTTCAACACGTCGTACGTGTGGTTGTACACATCAGTCTTGAGTTGACTGTATGTATGGCCCGTCCATGCGGCCGGCTTGGTCTGGGCGCCGGGGTCGGCCCAGGTGTCCGAGTAGTGGAAGTCGACCAGGAGCTTCATGCCCTGCGCCTTGATGCGCTTGGCTATCGCGAGGACGTGCGTCTTGTCGTTGAAGCCGTCCGCCGGGTTCACCCAGACCTTCAGGCGGGCGTAGTTCATGCCGTACGACTTCAGGACGGCGAGCGCGTCGCCCGTGGTGCCCGAACTGGTCTTGTAGACACCGCCCTTGGCCTCGCTCTTGGCGAGGGAGGAGATGTCGGCGCCGTGGATGGACGTGCCGGTGGTGCCGGACGTGAAGGTCAGATCGTCGACGTTGATCCAGTTGCCGGCGTTCGCGTCACTGTTGACGCTGATGGTGCACTGACTGTTCGTCACATTGATCGGCGTGACGATACGGATCCACCCACTGGACGAGATGGGCAGATCGGTGCGCTGCTCCGAACTCCCACAGTTCTTGAGCGCTATGTACGCGGCGTTCTGCCCACCACTGGAACGGACCCAGGCGGTCAACGTGTAGGTGCCGTTGGTCAGGCCCGACAGGTACTGGTACGTCTCCACCTTGTAGGCGGAGGCCGAGTAGTGGGTGAGACGGTAACTGCCGCTGTGGCCACCGGACTCGGTGTACGAGGCGCCGGTGTCGCCGTACTCGGACCAGCCGGTGGGCACGGCCGTACCGGTGCCGTCGGCCTCGAAGCCGCCGTTGGTCAGCGTGCTCGCGGCGTGCGCGGCCTGGGCGGGCAGGAAGGTGAGGGCGAGCCCGGCCGTGAGCGGCAGCAGCAGGGCCCTGATGGTGCGTCTGGGATGGAACTTCATCGTCCGTCGTCCCTTCGACGTAACTGGGGAGGGGGTCCTCCGGTGGGGCTGGAGGAGACCCCTCCGCCCGCGGCTCTCGTGGCACACGCGGGCGGAGGGGAGCCGGCTCAGCCGTCGAGTCGTACGACCCGGACGGCCCCCGCCGGGACCGGGAGGCGGCCCGCGGCGCGTTCGCCCGTCAGCAGCTCGGTGCCGGGCGTGTCCAGTGGCACCTTGGTGTCGCCGGCGGTGTGGTTGATCACGAAGAGGTAGGTGCCGGACTCTCCGCTGCGGCGCACCACTTCGACGTCCCGGGGCAGGTCGGCGCGCGGCGCGAGCCGGGCGTCGTCGGCCGCCCAGCCGATCAGGGCGTCGAGGCCCTGGGCGTCGAGGCGGGTGGAGACGTACCAGGCGGTGCCGTTGCCGAGCCGGTGCCGGGTGACGGCCGGGTGGCCCGCGGTGAGTCCGTCGGCGTAGGTCCACACGGTCTCGGCGCCGCGCGGCACGACGAACTCCGTCCACACGTCCCCGGTCAGCTCCGAGCCGTCGGGGCCGGTCAGCCGCGCTCGCTGGTCCTTCAGCAGCGGCGAGAACTCCTCCACCGTCAGACCGAGGACGTCGCGCAGCGCACCCGGGTAGGCGCCCTCGTGCACGGCGTCGTGCTCGTCGACGATGCCGGAGAAGTACGACACGACGAGCGTGCCGCCGTTCTCGACGTACTCCCTGAGGTTGTTCCCTGCCGCCTCCGTCATCAGGTACAGGGCCGGTACGACGACAAGGGGATAGGCCGACAAGTCGGCTTCCGGGTGGGCGAAGTCGACCGTGAGGTGGCGGTCGTAGAGGGCCTCGTAGAAGGAGTCGGCGCGCTCGCGCGGGTCGTGGTCCTCGCTGGGGCGCCAGGCGAGGTTCTGCGCCCACCAGGACTGCCAGTCCCACAGCACCGCGGCGTCGGCCTCGGTGCGGGTGCCGCGGACGGTGCTCAGCGAGTCGACGGACGCGCCGAGTTCGACCACCTCGCGCCACACGCGGGTGTCGGTGCCGCCGTGCGGCAGCATCGCCGAGTGGAACTTCTCGGCGCCGCGCCGGGACTGGCGCCACTGGAAGAACATCGCGCCCTCGGAGCCGCGGGCCACGTGGGCGAGGGAGTTGCGGGCCATCTGACCGGGGGCCTTGGCGGGGTTGCGGGGCTGCCAGTTGATGCCCGAGGTGGAGTGTTCCAGCAGCAGCCAGGGGGCGCCGCCCGCGACCGAGCGCGTGATGTCGGCGGCCATCGCGAGGTTGACGTGGGTGCGGCGGCCGTCGGTGATCAGGTAGTGGTCGTTGGTGACGAGGTCGACCTCGCGACCCCAGGCCCAGTAGTCGATCGAGTCGCACTGGCTGAGCGCGGTCATGAAGTTGGTGGTGACCGGGACGCCGGGCGAGAGGCGGTGCAGGACGTCGCGTTCGGCGCGGAAGTTCTCGCGGATGGTCGCGTCGGCGAACCGCTTGTAGTCCAGGGCCTGGCCCGGGTTGCCGACGGTCGGGGTGGCCCGGGGCGGGTTGATCTGCTCGAAGCTCGTGTAGCGCTGGCCCCAGAAGGCCGTTCCCCAGGCCTCGTTGACGGCGTCGACCGTGCCGTAGGTCCGCGCGAGCCAGCGGCGGAAGTGGGCGGCGCAGGAGTCGCAGTAGCAGGCCGAGACGGGGACGCCGTACTCGTTGTGCACGTGCCACAGGGCGAGGGCGGGGTGGTCGCCGTAGCGTTCGGCGAGCTTCACGGTGATCGCCTTGGCGGCGGCCCGGTAGTCGGCGTTGCTGTGGCAGATCGCGCCGCGCGAGCCGAACTCGTGGCGCATGCCCTCGGCGGTCACCGGCAGGGCCTCGGGGTGCGCCCGGTAGAACCAGACGGGCGGGGCCACCGTGGGCGTGCCGAGGTCGACGCGGATGCCGTCGTCGTGCAGCAGGCCGATGATCCGGTCCAGCCAGCCGAAGTCGTACTCCCCCGGGGCCGGCTCCAGCAGGGCCCAGGAGAAGATCCCGACGCTGACCATCGTGACGCCGGCCTCCCGCATCAGCCGGACGTCCTCCTGCCAGACGCTTTCCGGCCACTGCTCGGGGTTGTAGTCGCCACCGAAGGCGAGCCTGGTGAGGCCCCTGGGGCTGGTGTCCGGCATGGATGTCTCCCGTTTAATCGATCATTTGGGAACGTGCACACACAGCAGCAGCGGTGCGAGCCCAACATAACCGCACAGCAACAACCATTGACAAGTGTCCGGGATGTTTCTCTACTGTGAACGCTCACAGAAGCATGGCAGGGGCTCGCGAGGGGCGGGCACCCGGGTTATGTGAACGTGCACAACATCTGCATGGCAGGTCCCCGCAGCGGGCGGGGACCCAGGTCAGGGGAGAAACCATGCCGCACACGAAGCGCCGTCGCCTCGTGACAACCGCCCTCGCCGTCGCGCTGGGTGCGACCACCCTCGCCGCCTGCGGCTCCGGGGACGACAGCAAGTCCGAGTCCGGTCCGGTCTCGCTGACGTACTGGACCTGGACGCCCGGCATGGACAAGGTCGTGGACCTGTGGAACAAGGGGCCGGGCAAGAAGGACCAGATCACCGTCACGGTGAAGAAGCAGGCGTCCGGCGACACGCTGGTCACCAAGATCCTCACCGCGCACAAGGCGAAGAAGGCCCCGGACCTGGTGCAGGCCGAGTACCAGGCGCTGCCGACGCTGGTCAGCAACGACGCGCTGGCCGACATCTCCAAGCAGGTCGGGGACATCAAGGGCAAGTTCGCCGACGGCGTCTGGCAGCAGACCACGCTCGGCACGGACGCCGTCTACGCGGTCCCGCAGGACATCGGCCCGATGATGTTCTACTACCGCGAGGACCTGTTCAAGCAGTACGGCCTGACGGTCCCGACCACCTGGGACCAGTTCGCCGAGACCGCCCGCCAGCTGAAGAAGAAGGCACCGGACAAGGAGCTGACCACCTTCTCCGCCAACGACTCCGGTCTCTTCGCGGGCCTCGCCCAGCAGGCCGGAGCCAAGTGGTGGACCACCTCCGGCAGCAAGTGGAAGGTCGCGATCGACGACCCGGCCACCCAGAAGGTCGCCACGTTCTGGGGCGGGCTGGTCAAGGAGGGCGTCATCGACAACCAGCCGATGTACACGCCGTCCTGGAACAAGGCCATCGACACCGGCAAGCAGATCGCCTGGGTGAGCGCCGTGTGGGCGCCGGGCACGCTGACCACGGCCGCGCCCGACACCAAGGGCAAGTGGGCCATGGCGCCGCTGCCGCAGTGGTCGGCGGCCCAGGACGTGACCGGTAGCTGGGGCGGCTCCTCGACGGCGGTGACCACCGACTCCGCGCACAAGGACGCCGCCGCCAAGTTCGCCGCCTGGCTGAACACCGACCACGACGCCCTCGACGCCCTGGCGAAGGACAGCGGAATCTACCCGGCCTCGACGTCCGCGCAGCTCAGCGGCGCGTTCTCGAACCCGCCGGCCTACTTCTCCAACCAGGCCGACTTCTACCCGAAGGCCGCCGAGATCGCCAAGACCACCGCGCCGTCGGCCTGGGGCCCGAACGTGAACGTCGCGTACGCGACCTTCAACGACGCGTTCGGCGCCGCCGCCAAGAACAAGTCGGACTTCGCCGCCGCCCTGAAGCAGATGCAGGACGCCACGGTCGCCGACATGAAGAAGCAGGGCTTCGAGGTCTCCCAGTGACAAGCCCCGCAAGCCGGAACTCGTACGGGGTCAAGGGGGCCCCGTACGCCCACCCGTCTCCCACCACCACCCTCAAACGAGCGCGAAGCGCCCCCTATTTTTTCCTCCTCCCCGCCTCGATCCTCTTCGCCCTCTTCTTCGCGCTGCCCATCGGCTACGCGGTCTTCCTCAGCTTCCGCAAGGTGCACGTCTCCGGGCTCGGGCTCGGTGCGAACGCCCGGAAAGAAGTCTGGGCCGGCGTCGAGAACTACACCGACGCCTTCAAGGACAGCGAGCTGCTGCACGGCGCACTGCGGGTGCTCGGCTACGGCTGCATCGTCGTCCCGGTGATGCTGGGCCTCGCCCTGCTCTTCGCGCTGATGCTGGACTCCGACAAGGTGCGGTTCACCCCGTTCACCCGGCTCGCGATCTTCCTGCCGTACGCCATCCCCGGTGTGGTGGCGGCACTGCTGTGGGGCTTCCTGTACCTGCCGGACGTGAGCCCCTTCTACTACGTCCTCGCCAAGCTCCACCTGCCGCAGCCGAACCTGCTGGACGGCGGTCCGCTCTATCTCGCCCTGTCGAACATCGCGGTCTGGGGCGGCACCGGCTTCAACATGATCGTCATCTACACCTCGCTGAAGTCCATTCCGGCCGAGGTGTACGAGGCGGCGAGGCTGGACGGCGCCACGCCGCTGCAGATCGCCCTGAAGATCAAGATCCCGATGGTGGCGCCCTCGCTGGTGCTGACCTTCTTCTTCTCGATCATCGCGACGCTCCAGGTGTTCAACGAGCCGACGACCCTCCATCCGCTGACCAACTCCGTGAACCTGGGCTGGAGTCCGCTGATGAAGGTGTACCAGGACGCCTTCCACCGGAACGACATCTACTCGGCGGCCGCCGAGGCGGTCCTGATCGCCCTGGTCACGCTGGTCCTGTCCTTCGGTTTCCTGCGCGCCGCGAACCGCCGCAACAAGCAGGAGGCGCGATGAGCACCCTTGCCGTCCACAAGGCCGCCCCGGCGGCCGGCACCACACCCGGGACGGCGCGGCGCCCGCCGCTGCGCCGCCGGATCGCGCTGGTGCCGACGATCACCCTGCTGCTCGGCGCGATCTACACGCTGCTGCCGGTCGCCTGGGTGGTGATCGCGTCCACCAAGTCAGGGCACGAGCTGTTCTCCACCTTCACCTTCCTGCCGGGCACCGGGTTCACCCAGAACATCAAGGACCTGAACGCCTACCGGGGCGGCATCTACTGGAAGTGGATGGGCAACTCCGCCCTGTACGCCGGTCTCGGCGCCCTGCTGTCCACGACGGTGTCGGCGTTCAGCGGCTACGCGCTCGCGACCTACCGGTTCAAGGGCCGCGAGACGATCTTCAACGTGCTGCTCGCGGGCGTCCTCATGCCGCCGGTGATCCTCGCCATCCCGCAGTACCTGCTGATGGCGAAGGCCAACCTCACGGACTCCTACCTGTCCGTGATGCTGCCGCAGATCCTCTCCCCGTACGGCGTCTACCTCGCCCGGATCTACGCCTCCGCCGCCGTCCCCGCCGACGTGGTGGAGGCCGGCCGGATGGACGGGGCGAGCGAGTGGCGGATCTTCACCCGCATCGCGCTGCCGATGATGATCCCGGGCATGGTCACGGTGTTCCTGTTCCAGTTCGTCGCGATCTGGAACAACTTCCTGCTGCCGTACATCATGCTCAGCGACGACAACAAGTTCCCGCTCACACTGGGCCTGTACACGCTGCTGGAACAGGGCGCCAACACCCCGGCTCTGTACACCCTGGTGATCACGGGCGCGTTCCTCGCGGTCCTCCCGCTGATCGTGCTGTTCCTGGTCATTCAGCGGTTCTGGAGCCTCGACCTGCTCTCCGGAGCCGTAAAGTCATGACCATGAGCAATCCGGGGGGCCGGCGCAAACCGCCGACGATCCACGACGTGGCGCGCGAGGCAGGCGTCTCGCGCGGCACCGTCTCGCGCGTGCTCAACGGCGGGCACTACGTCAGTCCCGCCGCGGCGGAGGCGGTCAACGCCGCCATCCGCAAGACCGGGTACGTCGTGAACCGGCACGCCCGCTCGCTGATCACCGGGCGCTCCGACTCGGTCGGCTTTCTGCTGACCGAGCCGCAGGAGCGGTTCTTCGAGGACCCCAACTTCAATGTCCTGCTGCGCGGTTGCACCCAGGCGCTGGCCGCGCACGACGTGCCGCTGCTGCTGATGCTGGCGGGCACGCAGGACGAACGGCGGCGGATCACGCGGTACATCACCGCCGGGCACGTCGACGGGGTGCTGCTGGTCTCCAGCCACTCCGGCGATCCGGTCGCGGAGGAGCTGCGGGAGGCGGGCGTGCCGCTCGTCGCCTGCGGCAAGCCCATCGGCCTCGGCTCGAAGGTGAGTTACGTGGCCGCCGACGACCGGGACGGCGCGCGGGACATGGTCCGGCATCTGCTGTCACTGGGCCGGCGGCGGATCGGTGTGGTCACCGGTCCGCTGGACACGCCCGGCGGTGTGGAGCGGCTCGCCGGGTACAAGGAGGTGCTCGCCGAGGCGGGCATCGGGGTCGACGAGCGGCTCATCGTCTCCGGTGACTACAGCCGGGCGAGCGGTGAGGCGGGCGCGGAGCGGCTGCTGGCGCAGGCCCCGGACATGGACGCGGTGTTCGTGGCCTCCGACCTCATGGCGCAGGGCGTGCTGGCGGCGCTGCACCGGGCCGGGAAGCGGGTGCCGGATGACATCGCTGTCGGGGGCTTCGACGACTCCCCGGCGGCGACGGCCGCGGCCCCGGCCCTGACCACGATTCGGCAGCCGTGGGACCGGATCAGCAGCGAGATGGTGCGGGTACTGCTCGCGCAGATAGGCGGCGAGGATCCGGCGGCGGTTATTTTGCCTACGGAACTGGTGCGGCGCGAGTCTGCTTGAGCGGTGGCGCCCAGTGGGGTGCCAGGGAAGGTCGTCAGGCCTCTGCGGCCGCGTCGCGGTTTCTCGCGCCGTTCCCCGCGCCCCTACGGGGCGCGACCAAGCCCGTCTCATAAGCGAGCACCACCGCCTGGGCGCGGTCGCGCAGGCCCAGCTTGGCGAAGATGCGGGCCACGTGGGACTTGACCGTGGCCTCGCTCAGGGTCAGTTCCGCGGCCAGTTCGGTGTTGGACAGGCCCCGGCCCATCAGGGTCAGCACCTCGCGCTCGCGGGGGGTGAGTGCGGCCAGGTCGGCGGGCGGGGTCTCGGACGAGCGCCGGGCCTCGGCCGCGTACCGCTCCACCAGGCGCCGGGTGATCTGCGGGGCCAGCAGGGCGTCGCCGGTGCCGACCAGGCGTACGGCCGCTGCCAGATGCTCCGGGGTGACGTCCTTGAGCAGGAAGCCGCTGGCGCCGATCGACAGGGCCTCGTACACATAGCGGTCCAGGTCGAAGGTGGTCAGCATGAGCACCCGGCAGTCGGGGACCCGCTCCAGGATGCGCCGGGTGGCCTCCAGTCCGTCCATGGCCGGCATACGGATGTCCATCAGCACGACGTCGGGACGCAGTTCCCGGACCGCCGCGACCGCCTCGGTGCCGTCGGCGGCCTCGCCCACCACCTCGATGCCCCGGGCGGTGAGGATCAGCCGGAAGCCGGTGCGGATCAGTGTCTGGTCGTCGGCGATCAGGACCCGGGGCGCCCGCTCGGGCGTGTCCGGCGTCATGGGCGGTCCAGGGGGATGCGGGCCCGCACACGGAAGCCTCCGCCGAGTCTTCGCCGGGCGTCGAAGTCACCGCCGTAGACGGCGACCCGCTCGCGCAGGCCGAGCAGACCACGGCCGGTGCCGTCGGCCGAGGGTCTCGGTGGGGCCGGTACCGTGCCCGTGAGCACGCTGGGGCCGGAGTTGAGCACCTCGACGCGCAGGGCGTGGTCGGCGTAGCGCACGCTCACCTCCGCCGTGCCGCCGTCGCCGTGCCGGAGCGCATTGGTCAAGGCCTCCTGGATGATGCGGTAGGCGGTCACGTCGACGCCCTGGGGCAGTGGGCGCGGTTCGCCCGAGACGCGGACCTCGACGGGGAGTCCGGCGAACGATATCCGGTCCACCAGGGAGCCGAGCCGGTCGAGGCCGGGCTGCGGGGCGAGGGGGGTGCTCGCCCGGTCCGCGTCCGGTGCGGCGTCGGTGTCCGTGCCGTCCGGGGCCGGCGCCAGCAGGCCGAGCAGGTGCCGGAGGTCGGTCATGGCGCCCCGCCCGGCGTCCTCGACGGCTCTGAGCGCGGTCGCGGCCTCGTCCGGCATGGTGCCCAGCACCTCGCGCGCGGCGCTCGCCTGGACGACCATGAGGCTGACGTTGTGGCTGACGATGTCGTGCAGCTCCCGGGCGATCCGGTCGCGTTCGGCCGCGATCGCGGCCTCGGCGGCGCTCTCCCGCTCCCGCTCCAGCAGCCAGCCGCGCTCCCCGACCGCCGCCTGCCAGCGGCGCCGGGTGCGCACCAGCGCCACCGTCAGCCCCACCACGGCGGCGCACGCCACCATGAGCGCCGCCGCCAGTACGTCGTACTCCCCCATGCCGTTGATGGTCGCAGACGGCACTGACATCCGCATCGACCTGGGGATTCAGCCGTCTGCATCCGTGGGATGAGGCGCGTTCCCCCGGGCAGCCGCAACCGGTCAGGATCCAAGAAGCCGCCGCGGGCCTCCCGGCCCTAGCGTGAAGTGCACCGGCGGGAACAGCCGCCGGACCGTGTGTCGCGAAGGAGTGAGTTCCATGACCGCAGGCGTGCAGACGATCATCTACCCCGTCAAGGACCCGAAGTCCGCCAAGGCGCTGTTCACCGCCCTGCTGGGCGTCGAGCCGTACGCCGACGAGCCGTACTACATCGGTTTCAAGGCCGCCGGGCAGGACGTCGGGCTCGACCCGAACGGGCACGCGCAGGGCCTGACCGGGCCGGTGCCGTTCTGGCACGTCACCGATCTGCGCGAGCGCCTCGCGGCTCTGGTGGAGGCGGGCGCCGAGGTGCTCCAGGACGTGCGGGACGTCGGCAACGGCCGGCTGATCGCCTCCGTGAAGGACCCCGACGGCAACCTGATCGGTCTCCTCCAGGACCCCGCCGCCTGAGCCCCGGCCAGCTGCCCACAGCCCACACTAGTTGCACACTCAACGATTTTCCGGATCGGTGCTACGGTGCGGGTATGGCAGTCAACACGGCCGACGCCCGGCTCGAGGAACGGTGGCGGGACATCCTCGCCGTCCACGCGCACACGCTGTGCGAGATCGACCGGGCCCTGCACCCGCACGGGCTGGGCGCCAGCGACTTCGAGGTGCTGGACATCCTGGCGACCGAGTCTCCCGCCGAGGGCGACCAGTGCCGGGTGCAGAACCTGGTCGGCCGGGTCCATCTCAGCCAGAGCGCGCTGTCCCGGCTGATCGGCCGGCTGGAGAAGGACGGGCTGGTCGAGCGCTCGGTGTGCGCGGAGGACCGGCGCGGGGTGTGGGTGGCCCTCACCCCCAAGGGCCGCCGGCTGCACGCCGAGGTACGGCCGCTGCAGCGGGCGGTACTGGCGCGCATGCTGGCCGAGCAGGAACGTTAGCTCGGCCGGGCCACGGCAGGGCGCTTGATCAGCGGGCCAGCAACGTACGTACCCCCTGTGCCGTCAGTGTCAGCGCGTGCGCCGAGTTGCCGTCGATGGCGAGGCACAGGTCCTCTTCGGGCCACTGGGCGGCGAGCGCGCCCAGCGGTATCAGACGGTAGCGGGAGACGAACGGCAGCAGCCGGGCCAGTTCGTCCTCCGTGGTGAACACGGGGACGACCGGGTCGCCTCCGGGTGCTTCGAGGACCGGCAGGGCCACGGTCTCGGGAGTGGCGCCCTCGCCGTCGACCGCGTCGTCCGGCACCGGGACGAGCACGTCACTGTGGGCGAGGGTGTCCAGCGCGGCCTGGTCCTCGGTGTTGACTGCCAGCGCGTCCAGCGCCTGCCGGGCCGGCGTCGCCGGGTCGTGGTGTGCGGCGGGTGTGTCCATGGCGAATCCCCAGGTGGCTGTGGTCGTACGGCCTCCCGGGCGGGTCCCGCCCGGGCGCTCTCGGCTCGCGTACCCGCTGGCATCCGGGGCATGCGTGAGGATCGTACGGAGGTATGGTGACCGTGCGTACATGCCCCGTAGCGTGGCCGTGTGCCGATGCGATCCTGGTTCCGCGAGGCCAAGTTGGGCATCTTCGTCCACTGGGGCGTCTACGCGGTGGACGGAGTCCCGGAGTCCTGGTCCTTCTACACCGGGCAGGTCTCCCACGAGCAGTACATGAAGCAGCTGGACGGCTTCACCGCGTCCCGTTACGACCCGCGCGCGTGGGCGGAGCTGTTCACCCGCGCCGGTGCCCGTTACGCCGTGCTCACCGCACGGCATCACGACGGGGTGGCCCTGTGGGACAGCGCGCACGGCGGCCTGAACGTGGTCCG
The DNA here is from genome assembly GCF_044388685.1 of Streptomyces sp. NPDC020192. NCBI lineage: Bacteria > Bacillati > Actinomycetota > Actinomycetes > Kitasatosporales > Streptomycetaceae > Streptomyces > Streptomyces sp. NPDC020192. The sequence goes on from NZ_JBIRXG010000028.1 coordinate 64,969, forward strand.
CCGGACCCCGGCGGGGCGTGATCTGATCGCCGGATACGCGGACGCGCTGCGTGAGCGCGGGCTGAAGATGGGCCTGTACTACTCCCACTCGGACTGGAACCACCCCGACTACGCGAGCGTCCGGCACCCCGAACCGGGCGAGGAGCCCCCGAACCCCCTCTCCCACGCCCGGCCGGGTCAGGCGGACCCGGCGGCCTGGGCGCGGTTCCTCGCCTACCGGGACGGCCAGGTCGGGGAGCTGGTCGACCGGTACCGGCCGGATCTGCTGTGGTTCGACGGCGAGTGGGAGCGCACCGAGGAGCAGTGGGGGCTGGACGCGCTGGCCGCGCGGATCCTGGCCGGGAACCCGGACACGGTCCTCAACGCGCGGATGCTCAGCCACGGCGACTACGCCACCCCGGAGCAGGGCATGCCGCTCCAAGCACCCGACGGGCCGTGGGAGTTGTGCCTCACGGTCAACGACTCCTGGGGCTTCCAGCATCACGATCACCACCACAAGTCCGTGCGCCGGCTGGTGCGGTACTTCACGGAGACGATCGGCGCGGGCGGCAATCTGCTGCTCGACGTGGGCCCGCGCGAGGACGGCACGATCCCGGCGGAGCAGGCGGAACGGCTGGAGGGACTCGGGGCGTGGATCGCCCGGCACGCCGAGGCCGTGTACGGCACGGTCGCGGGGCTGCCGCCCGGGCACCACTACGGCCCGAGCACGCTGTCGGCCGACCGCCGCACGCTGCATCTGATGTGCTTCGACACCCCGCGCGAGACGGTGTCGGTGCGCGGGCTGCGCAACCGGGTGCGCCGGGTGCGGGTGCTGGGGACGGGCGCCGAGCTGGGCCACCGGGTCACCGGCGGGCTGCACGACGTACCGGGCGTGACCTGGCTGGACGCTCCTGCGGCCGGGGACGTGGACGAGTACGCCACCGTGCTCGCCGTGGAACTCGACGGTGAGCTGGACCCGTACCGGGGTACGAGGCGGTCCTGACGCCACCGGCGGACCTGGTCGTCAGCCGGGTTCCATGAGCAGGTCGGCGACGGTGGTGACCCGGATCAGCGGCCGGTAGAGGTCCATCACCTGGAGGGCCCTGAGGTGGGAGTCGTCGTCCGCCCCCGCGCAGGCGTCGGCGACCACGACCACCTCCGTGCCGGCGTCGGCAGCGGCCAGGGCGGTGGACAGCACACAGCAGTCGGTGCTGACACCGGCCAGGACGAGGCGGTCGTCGGGGCGGAGGCGGGCGGCGAGTTCCGGGGTCCACTTGCCGAAGGTGGTGGCGTCCAGGACGTCCGGCTCGTGCGTGAACTCGTCGTCCAGGTCCCAGAGTTCGGCGTCGGGGGGCTGGAGGGCGAAGGGCCAGCGGTCGTAGTAGGCACGCCAGGCCCCGGTCGGCCGCTCGGGGGCCAGGAAACGGGTGAAGGTCACACGGCCGGCGAAGGCGGGCAGGAGGCTGCGGACGCCCGCCGCCGCGTCGGCGTACCGAGGGGCGGCCCAGGGACTCGCCGGGTCGGCGAAGACACGCTGCATGTCGATGACGGCGAGGTGCCCGGCGGTCATGCCGGGACCGCCCCCTCACCGGGCGCCCGGCTCGGCGCCTGGGCCTCCTGGGCGCGCACCCGGCCCCGGCCGAGCAGCAGGGTGCCGAGGAAGGCGAGCGCCAGGGCGACCAGGACGCCGAGGTTGGCGTACGCCCAGGCGCCGGTCCTGCCGCCGAGGCCGAGCGGCCCGAGCAGATACCCCTGCCAAGTGAGCCAGCTCGCGGCGGTGTTGGTGACCAGGCCCCAGCCGACGGCGGTGGCGGCGAGGGTGAGCAGCAGAGGCGGCAGGGGGAGGTCGCCGTAGCGGCCGTGCGGACGGTAGAGGTCACCGTCGTCGTAGTCGCGGCGGCGCAGGGCCAGGTCGGCGAGCATGATGCCGGACCAGGCGGCGATGGGTACGCCGAGCGTGGTGAGGAACCATGAACTGGCCGAGGAAGTCACCGGCGAAGAACACGATGTACACCGAGCCGGCGATCATCAGGACGCCGTCGAGGAGCGCCGCCAGATAGCGGGGCACGGGCAGCCCTGCGGAGAGCAGGGCGAGGCCCGAGGAGTAGATGTCGAGGACGGCGCCGCCGACCAGGCCGAGGACGGCGACGACGGCGAACGGCACCAGGAACCAGGTGGGCAGGATCGTGGTGAGCGCGCCGATCGGGTCGGCCCCGATGGCCTTGCTCAGGTTCTGCGAGGATCCGGCCAGCAGCAGGCCGAAGACCAGCAGGAGCAGCGGGGCCACCGAGGCACCGAAGGTGGTCCAGCCGATCACGCCGCGGCTGGACGAATTCCTGGGCAGATAGCGGGAGTAGTCGGCGGCGGCGTTGACCCAGCCCAGGCCGAAGCCGGTCATCATGAACACCAGCGCGCCGATGAACTCCTGCGGGGAACCGGCCGGGACCGCGCTGACCGTGGACCAGTGGATGTGGTCGGCGACGAGCGCGACGTAGACGACGGTGAGGACGCCCGTGATCACGGTGATCGCCGTCTGCAGCCGCATGATCAGGTCGAAGCCCATGACCCCGCCGACGACCGTCAGCGCGGCGACCACCACGAGGGCGACCACCTTGGTCCCGGTGCCGCCGCCCCAGCCGAGGCGGCCGAAGACGGTCGCGGTGGCCATCGTCGCGAGCGCGGTGAGGACGGTCTCCCAGCCGACGGTGAGCATCCAGGAGATCACGGACGGCAGCCGGTTGCCGCGCACTCCGTACGCGGCCCGGCTGAGCACCATCGTGGGCGCCGAGCCGCGTTTTCCGGCGACCGCGATGAACCCGCACAGCAGGAACGAGGCGACGATGCCCAGCACGCCGGCGGCGAGGGCCTGCCAGAAGGAGATGCCGAAGCCGAAGGCGAAGGCGCCGTAACTCAGTCCGAGGACGGAGACGTTCGCCCCGAACCAGGGCCAGAACAGCGTGCGCGGGGTGCCCTTGCGCTCCGCGTCCCCGATCACGTCGAGGCCGTGTGTCTCCACCTGGATCGGCCGGCCGGGGGATCTGTCGCCGACGGGGTCCTGCGCGCGCGTCATCACCGAACCACCTGTCCTGCCTGTCCGGACGTGTCGTGATCACGCTAGGGCGGTGCCCCGGGAGCGTCAATCGCGAACCGTCGATGCCGGGCCGGCGCACTTTCCGTGAACTGAGCCGTGATGACGGAAATCCGGCATCAGCCGACGGCCGTCGTCCGGCGTACGGGTGTGGGCGATGACCAACTCGCGCAGCGGCGGGGACACGGCGAGCACGGTGGGGGTGCCGGTGGGCGTCGATCGCCGCGCCCGACGCCGGCGACCGGGTGTGCGTCGGCCAGCTGAAGGCCCCCCAGCAGCCGCTGCTCCTGCCGGCGCCGTCGTCGCCCCTGCTGCGCGCCCTGCGCGGCATCCTGCTCAGCGATCCGGCCGACGGCCGCACCCTGGCCGAGCCGGGCCGGGAGGTCGGGGCGAGCGACCGTACGCCGTCGCGGATGTTCCGCCGCGAGCTGGGCATGACGTTCCCGCGGTGACTGACCCAGGCGCGTGGCGCACCGGTGCGGCTGGTCGTCGGCCGGCGCGTTCATCGACGTCTTCCGGCGCGCCTTCGGCCACACCCCGGGCGCCCGTCCGGCGCGGACCGGCGCAGTCCCCGGCTGACGCCCACGGCGGCCCGGGGCGCCGTGCCCGACGACGGGGTACGGCCCACCCGGGCGGGCGTCCGGCACGGCCTGCCGCTGCGGCCGGGGGTGGGTGCCACGCCCTGCCGCGATCGGGTACGGCCCACCCGGTCGCGGCAACCGGCGGCGTGGCGCGCGCCGCGCCGGCGGGGTGCGCGGCGAGGATGGCGCCCGGGAGCAGCCGGCTGGGAGGCGGAGGCGGGTATGACGGTGAACCGTGTCGGCCTGGTGGTGCACGGTGGACGCGCCGAGGCCGTGGCCGCCGCGCGGGCCGTGCGCGCGTGGTGCGCCGAGCACGCCGTGGGGTGTGCCGACATCGACGTGTGGCAGGAGGGCGCGCGGCACAGCGCCCTGGAGGAGGTCGAGGCCGCGGGCGATCCGGACCTGATCGTCACGCTCGGCGGGGACGGCACGTTCCTGCGCGGGGCCCGGCTGGCCGCCGAGCACGACGCCCTGGTCCTCGGCGTCGACCTCGGCCGGCTCGGCTTCCTGACGGAGGTGCCGGTCCCGGACGTGCGCGCGGCCCTGGACGCCGTACGGGACGGGCGGATCACCGTCGAGCGCCGGATGCTGCTGACCATGCGCGCGTCGTGCCGGCTGGAGGTCCCGGCGCAGATGGAGGCGCTGGTGAAGTACGGGCGCGGGCCGATGCTGCCGCCGCCCCGGGTGCGCACCGAGTGCGAGGCCGGGAACGAGTGGGGCGTCGCCCTGAACGTGACGGCGCTGAACGACGTCGTCGTGGAGAAGCTGACCCGGGACCGTCAGGTGTCGGTCGGGGTCTATCTGGCGGGCCGGCTGCTCGCCTCGTACTCCGCCGACGCGCTGCTGGTGGCGACGCCCACGGGCTCCACCGCGTACAGCTTCGCCGCGGGCGGACCGGTCGTCTCGCCGCGCACGGAGGGGCTGATCTTCACGCCGGTCGCCCCGCACATGGTGTTCAACCGCTCGGTCGTGGCCGCCCCCGACGAGCCCATCGCGCTGCGGGTGCTGGAGCGGTCGGGCCAGGCCGCCGTCAGCATCGACGGCCAGCTGCGCGGTGTGCTGAGCCCCGGTGACTGGATCGGTGTGTACGCCGCTCCCCGTCCGCTCAAGGCCGTACGGCTGGGCCCGACCGACTTCTACGGCCGGCTGCGCGAACGCATGAACCTCACCGACGCCCCGGCCGCGCTGGCCGACGGGGAGGCCGCTCCGCTGTGGCCGGTGACCACTCCCCCACCGGGCGACCTGGCCCACCTCGCGCTGCCCCTGGCCCCGACGTCGGCCGACGGACCAGGGCATTCGTGAACCGGGCGGATCACAGCCGCCCGCCCTCCTGGATGTCCACCCCGTCGATGGTGACCACGTCCGTCCGCTCCGAGCCGCCGACGATGCGGATCCAGCTGTCCACGGTCAGCTCGCGGCCGCTCAGGGCGATCCTGAAGCCGCCGTACATACCGGGCACGGGGAACCAGCACACCGGGTGCGCCAGTTCGGTCAGCACCTCCACCTCCGGCAGCCGCATCGCGTGCTGGGTGGCGAGGTCGGAGCCGTCCCCCGCTCCCGCCCGGTGCCGGATCAGCCGGTGCAGGTGGTACTGGAGGCGTCCGGTCACATCGGCCGGCAGGGGGTGCCGGACCTGCGGGCACAGCAGGGCGGTGACGTGGTGGTGGCCGCGCCGTGCGGCGAGGTCGACGGCGCGGGTTCCGTCGCCGGCGCGCAGGCTCCGCCAGGCGCCGGCCGCCAGCAGCCGTTCGACCGTCTCGGCGGGAACGCCGTGCCAGGCCGCCTGGTGCAGGGGGGTGTAGCCGCTACGGCCTTCCAGCCGCGCGGTGTTGATCCAGTCGCGATGCTCCCCGAGGACCGCGAACACGGTCCGCCAGTCGCCGTCCCGTGCGGCGTCGGCCAGCCGGTCACGCTGTGCCGCGTACGTGTCCTTGAGGCTCGACCGGCGGGTGACACCGTCCCAGTGCGCGACTTCCTCGTGATCCACGCGGCCGAGTGTAGGAACCGCCGGCCGTCCTCCGCCACCGCGGGGTCCTTCGCGCCGGGCGATAAAGGGAATGCGCGTGCTGGAGCCGCTGGGATACGTTCCTGCCTGTTCGAAGGGGGATCCGACGTGGCGAAGTTGAACCAGATCATCGCGGTCGAGAAGGGTGTCAAGAGCAAGTCGCTCCAGGACATCACCGCGGCGCACCACAAGGTGCAGAAGCCGGCGCTGCTGGCCGGTATCTCGCGTACGTACCAGCCGAAGGACGAGGAGGGCAAGCAGCTGCCGCCGGAGTCCACGCGGGTACAGGTGCAGGCCGAGGACGTGCTGCGGGAGATGTCCGCGTCGCTCACCCGGCTGTTCGACGTGACCGCCACGAAGGACTGGGCGAACTGCGCGGCCCGCGCGGACGTCACGGTCGATGGCCGGACGATCCTCACCGACGTCCCGGTCAGCTGTCTGCTCTTCCTGGAGAAGCAGCTCACCGACCTGCACACGTTCGTCAGGAAGCTCCCCACCCTCGACGCCGCCGAGTCCTGGTCGCACGACCCTTCCACGGACTGGTGGAAGACGGACCCGGTGCGCACGATCCGCACCAGGAAGGTCCCGCGCAACCACGTCAAGGCGGAGGCGACCGAGAAGCACCCGGCGCAGGTCGAGGTGTACTACGAGGACGTGCCCATCGGGTACTGGACGACCGTGAAGTTCTCCGGAGCGCTTCCGGCGCGGCGGGTGAACGAGCTGGTGGAGCGGGTGGAGAAGCTCCAGCAGGCGGTGAAGTTCGCCCGCGAGGAGGCCAACGGCGCCGAGGTCACCGACCAGCGGATCGGCGACGCGGTGTTCGGCTACCTGCTCGGCTGACGCCGGGCCACGGGTGGCAACCACGATCGCCCCCGCGTGCGAGCGCGGGGGTGCGCGACAGGCACGGGCCGGATTGAGGACCGGTTCGCGTGAGGAGCGCAAGCTGACACTGAAGTTCAGCCTGAAGAAGCGGTGACAGTGAAGGTTCGAGTCCTTCCCCCGGCACAGCGCCTACGACGGGCCGGGGTAGCCCAATATGGCAGAGGCAGCCGCGGTCAATCTCAGACTCTCGCTCCAGTCTCAGCATCGCCGCCGATCGCCGGATCGACCGAGGCCGGACGAACGCCGTCGGATGCGAGTTCGACTCTCGCCTGCAGCTCTTTCGTGCTGCGGTAGTTCAAAGGAAGAACACGACGGCATGATGACTGATCCGTCCTCTTAAACGCCGCCGGCGTGCGCAATTGGGTGGCATCCCCAGGGGCCCGGGAGCTGGATACGACTCCCGGGCCCCGCCACGCGTCCGATCTCGTGGAGGGTCCAGCCCATTGACGCCCCCTCATACCCGTTCCTACACTTCGGAAATCGATTTCAGGCGCCGAGCCCTTGGCTGCGATCTCTGCCGATTCGGCGCTGCCTGTCGGCGGCTTCGTTCACCCCCGTAGGGAGCCAACCATGGTGGAACTGCCCGGAAAGCGACGGCGACCACTCCTGCGCGTCCTCGCGGGACTGGTCGCCCTCGTCGTCGCGCTCCTGCCGACCGCCGCCCGAGCCGACCGGGTGACAGCGCGCACGGCGGCGGTCGGCGCCGCGACCTTCACCAACCCCGTCCGACAGCACGTCAGTGACCCGTACGTCATCCAGTACGGCGGCTTCTACTACATGACCAGCACGGACGGCTGCGACGCCGGCTACCTCTGCGTGTGGAAGTCGGCCACCGTCACCGGCTTCGCCACGGCCGAGAAGTACGACGTGTTCCACATCCCTGCCGGACAGTCGAACTCGGCCGAGGTCTGGGCCCCTGAAATCCATGACGTGCAGGGACGTTTCTACATCTACTACACCGCGACCTCGGCGGGCGACGGGTCCGGCCACCGGCTCTTCGTCCTGCAGGCGGCCGGTGGCGACCCGACCGGCCCGTACACCGAGGCCGACACCGGCTATGCCCACGGACAGCTCCACAAGTCGAGCGACCTGTGGGCGATCGACCCGACCGTGTTCACCGGCGGCGACGGCAGGCTGTACATCGCCTGGTCCGGGTGGCCCACCGCCAACGCCCATCAGCAGAACATCTACCTGGCGACGATGAGCGACCCGCTCCACATCAGCAGCGGCCGGGTGCAGATCTCGGCGCCCACCCGGCCGTGGGAGACGGTGGATCTCCCGGACAACCCCAGCAGCGGCACGGTCGGGTACTTCCCGGTCAACGAGGGACCCGAGGCCTTCCAGCACGGGGGCAAGAGCTATCTCACCTTCTCCGCCAGCTTCTGCGGCACCCGCAGTTACGCCGTCGGGCTGCTGACCAACACCGACGGCAATCTGCTCAACCCCTCGTCCTGGGCCAAGACCGGGCCGATCTTCAAGTACCACGGCACTGTCATCGGATCCGCCTCGTTCGAAGCCATCACCTCACCGGACGGCAACGAGGACTGGTTCCTGGTGCACTCCAACACCCAGGGCTGTGACGCCGGTCGCGAGCTTCGCGCCCAGCGGCTCCACTGGGACGCCCGCGACGGCTCGCCCCTGCCGGGATACCCCGTCAACGACGGAGTGCCTCTGGACGTGCCCTCCGGGGAGCCCGGGTCGGTGCCCTCCGCCGACCCGTACGCCTCGGGCTGGGGCGACGCGTTCGGCGATGCGGCCGAGGGCGACGGCACCAGCGGCCGCGAGGTCGGCACCTGGGCCGTCACGGACACCCGCACCGCGAGCGTGACCTCGCTGAACGGTGTCCAGTGGTCTCAGCTCTTCTATGCCTCCAACCCGAACTGCGAGAACTGCACGGTCTCGGCCGACGTGCGCTGGAGCGCCACCGGTACCACCTCGTCGTATCCCAAGTACGGCATCTACGCCTCGTACGCCGACAAGGACAACCACGTCGAGGTCTTCATCGACCGCACGTACGGGGTGCTCGCCACCCACGCCGTGGTGCAGGGCGTCGACCAGCCCTGGCAGAACTCCGCCCTGCCGGCCGGGTTCGATCCAACCCAGTACCACACGCTCAAGGTGGTGAAGGCGGGCGCCGGTTACACGTTCTTCCTCGACGGTACCCAGGCCCAGCAGCGCACCTTCAGCGGCGCGTCCTTCCCGGTGCTGCTCAACGGGCAGCCCGGTCTGGTCACCGAGGACACCGCGGCCGACTACCGCAACGTCACGGTCGTCAACGCCTTCTGAGCAGGTCCCCGTCCGGGCCGACCGTACGGTTCCGTCGCGTCTCGGGTGTTCTCGTTGCCGAGCTCTTGAAATCGATATCACAGACGCTAGGGTGTGGGCCGTGGCCGCGAACAGGGGCCTACTGCAAGGAATCTGACACAGGCGCGACATCAGGCCGACGCAGCCATGCTCCCGTGGCGGCAACGATTTCCCGCGCCCGAGTCCTCAACTGGCATGCATCACCCACCACATGCGATGTGTCGTGACCATGCAAGCAGAGAAGCGTCATGCCCATGACCAGACCTCGCCGCGCCGGGCGCGCGGCCCGCACCGCCCTGGCCCTGCTGCTCACCGTGGCATCCGCGGCGCTGACCGCGCACAGCGCGCAGGCCGCGACCGCTGCCACCCAGGAGGTGGCCTACCGCGGCTACCACCTCCGTATCCCGGCCGGCTGGCCCGTCATCGATCTGGCCACCACCCCGGGCACCTGCGTACGCTTCGACGAACACGCCGTCTACCTCGGCCACCCCGCAGGCCAGGAGCACTGCCCCACCCACCTCGTGGGCCGCACCGAGGCCCTGCTCATCGAGCCCCTGGACGGCACCGGCACCGCGACCGTCGACCGCGACACGGTTGTCGCGGCGAAGGGAACCGCGACCTACACGCCCGGACGCGCGACCGCAGCCGAAACCGGCGAGATCCGACTGGCCGTGCCCTCCGCCGGAGTCATCGCCACCGCCACCTACGGCACCGGCAAGGCGTCGGCCGAGCGGATCCTGCGTACCGGCCGGCTCGACGGCCGGGCCAGGCCCAGCGCGAGCCGTACCCCGAAAGCCACCGCCTCCGCCGCCGCCCTGACCGTCGCCGCACAGCCCGGCGCCTACACCGGCCAGGGCTTCGACACGTGTGCCGCCCCGAGCACCTCCACGATGAACGCCTGGGGGGCGTCCCCCTACCGGGCCGTGGGCGTCTACATCGGCGGCAACAGCCGCGCCTGTGCCCAGGCCGATCTCACCTCGTCCTGGGTCAGCACCGTGACCAGCAACGGCTGGCACCTCATCCCGACGTACGTCGGCTCCCAGGCGCCCTGCACCTCCTTCGGTCAACGGGTCTCCACCGATCCGGCCACCGCCCGCGGCCAGGGCGCCGCGGAGGCCGACGACGCCGTCTCCCAGGCACAGGCGCTCGGGATCCCGGCCGACAGCGTCATCTACGACGACATGGAGGGCTACGACAACACCAACTCCTCCTGCAGCACCGGCGTCCTGAACTACCTCTCCGCCTGGACCGACGAACTGCACGCGCGCGGCTACCGCTCCGGTGTCTACTCCAGCGCCGGCTCCGGCATGCGTGACCTGGCCGCGCAGTACACCACCGGCGCCTACACCCTGCCGGACCACATCTGGTTCGCCTGGTGGAACAACGTCGTCGACACCGACGCCGGCACCTACGTGCCCGCCGCCGACTGGGCCGACCACCAGCGCATCCACCAGTACTTCGGTGGCACCGACGAGACCTGGGGCGGCGTCACCGTCAACATCGACGGCGACCACCTCGATGTCGACGGCGCAGGCAGCGTTCCCCCGCCGCCCGCCACGTACTGGGTGGACACCTACGCCGACGCCCCGGTGTACGCATCGCCGACCAGCACCACTCAGACCGGCACCCTCCATCAGGGCACCAACTACGTGTACTGCAAGGTGTGGGGCCGTCAGATCGGTGATGCCACGACCTACAACCACTGGTGGCTGAAGACCGACCCCGACGTCGGACCGGCGGGCCAGTACGTCTCCGCCTACTACCTCTCCCGCTGGGGCAACGACGAGGCCAAGGACAACAACGGCACCGTCATCCCCGACTGCTGACCACCGTGCCTCGGGCGGGTCACCGCTCGCCGGGGGCACGTCCGATCCCAGGAAAAATCGATTTCACCACCTCTCTGGAGCCGCCTCATGCACATAGCCGCCAGACCCTGGCGCACTGCCACCGGCATCGCCACCGCCCTGTTCCTGGCCCTCGCCCCGACAACGGCGAACGCGACGGCCATCAAGGGCAGCGTGCAGCCGCGGACCGTGGCGCCCGCCGCCACCACTCTCGCCTCGCCCCCGGAGAGCGACTTCTTCTCCACCGTGCAGATCGACTCGGGGGCCACCGTCGGCGCACCGGCCGTCGGGGACAACGCCAACCACGGCGACCTGTGGCCCAACTGCTGGTCGGACGACGACAACGTCTACGGCGCCTACGGTGACGGCGTCGGCTTCAACGCCCCCTTCAGCGACATCGGGGTCGCGCGCATCTCGGGCACCCCCGGAAACCTCCAGGGCACCAGCCTGGCCCAGGGCGACGCCGTCGGCCAGGTGTGGACGGCCGACCACACCCGCAAGCCCACCGGAATGGCCTGTGTGGACGGCAACCTCTACCTCGCCGTACAGGACCTGGCCACCGACTTCAACGACGCTCCCGCCGCCACCATCGCCAAGTCGACCGACCACGGCCGCACCTGGACCTGGGACCGGACGGCTCCCATGTTCCCGAACGGCGTCTTCACCACGGTCATGTTCCTCGACTACGGCAAGGCCTACGCCAACGCGCCCGACGGCTACGTCTACGCCTATGGCCTGGACCACAACTGGCGCGACTCGTTCAACGACCGGGTGCCCGACCCGACGGACGTCTACCTCGCCCGGGTGCCCCGGGCGTCGGTGCTGGACCGCTCCGCCTGGCAGTTCGTCAACGGCTTCGACACTGCGGGCAACCCGACCTGGTCGTCCGACATCAACCAGCGCACGGCGGTGCTGCACGACGACCGCCACATCTACCAAAACGTCTACACCGCCGGCCGGGCGAGCAACCTGAGCGTGCTCAGCCAGGGCGGCATCGTCTACGACAAGCCGCTGAACCGCTACCTCTACACCTCGTGGACCGAGTACACCTTCGAGTTCTACGAGTCGCCCACCCCGTGGGGTCCGTGGAAGCACTTCGAGACCAAGGACTTCGGCGGCTACCCCTGGACCCACACCAAGCACGGCGGCTACGCCACCACCATCCCCTCGAAGTACATCAGCGCCGACGGCAAGTCGGTGTGGCTGCAGTCCAACGTCTGCCCCTGCGGCGGCGGCTACCCGGCGGACGACAACTGGGCCTACACGTTCTCGCTGCGCCAGATGCATCTCGAACCGCAGGTGCCGTCCACCCCGTCCAACGCCGCGGACCCGGCCCGCAACCTGGCCCGTGAGCCCGGCACGGTGGGCATCGAGCGCGCCACGCACTACGGCAACGTCCAGTTCTACAACGACGGCAACCGCACCCAGTCCGACGACGACTGGAACGACGAGAACAAGACAGCGAGCTGGTGGGGCTACACCTGGCCCCGCAGCTACACCCTGGATCGCGTCGTCTACACCACCGGCAACATGTTCTCCGACGGCGGCTGGTTCGCACAGAACCTGCGCGTCCAGGTCCGCACCGACGGCACCTGGACCGACGTCGCCGGCCTGACCGCCTCGCCGTCCTATCCGTACGACTCCACCGCCGGCCCCAACCACACGTACCAGTTCGACTTCGCACCGACCGTCGGTGACGGCGTACGGATCATCGGGGTCCCCGGCGGCACCCGCACCTTCACCTCCATCGGCGAGCTGGAGGCCTACTACAGCGGGGGTGCCGGCGGCGCGCCCGCCAAGTACTGGGCGGACACCTCTCCCACCGCCCCGGTGTACGCATCGCCGACCAGCACCACCCAGACCGGCACCCTGAGCGCGGGCACCAACTACGTGTACTGCAAGGTGTGGGGCCGTCAGATCGGTGATGCCACGACCTACAACCACTGGTGGCTGAAGACCGACCCCGACGTCG
>NZ_JBIRXG010000028.1:77721-97805 GCF_044388685.1 Streptomyces sp. NPDC020192
GGCGGGCCAGTACGTCTCCGCCTACTACCTCTCCCGCTGGGGCAACGACGAGGCCAAGGACAACAACGGCACCGTCATCCCCGACTGCTGACCACCGCGCCTCCGGCGGGCCACCGCCCGCCGGAGGCACCGTACGAGGAGCACTTCGACCCCGTCCCACCACATGTGAGCACGGCCCCACCGGCCGCGGCATTCCGTCACTGTCCGCGTTCACCGCGCGATCCGCTGGTGTGGGCGAAGCGACCACCGGTGTTATTCAATGAGGTGTGCGGTCAGGGATCTCGGGGCCCCGTCGCACGCGTTTGAGTACGGCCCCGGCGCTGCGTCGGGGACTGCCGAGAGAGCCGCATGGACTCCACACCCTCCCCCTCGTCCTCTTCGCCGTTCGACCTGGTCAGCAAGGCCCTGGGGCGCTACATCCCGCGCGACGGAGCGGCAGCGGCCACCGGTCCTGCCGACGCGCAGGGCGACCGCGCCACCCGCCGACGCGTACCCGACGACCCGGCAGCCGGCCCTCAGGATCAGATTCTCGGCGTGGTCAACCTGGACAGGGATCTGAGAATCACCCGCTGCAATCTGGACGCCCCCGTGTTCGCGGGTCTGGGCGCCGTGGCCGGGAGTCCCTTCGTCGCTCTCCTGCCCCCCGGGGACGTACCGACGGTCACACGGCGGTTGCGGCAGGTGCTGGAGACCGGTGAGGCGCACGTCGCCCGGATCCAGCGCCTGCGGCGCGGCGACGGGTCGGAGCTGGTGGTCTCGATGAGCATCCTGCCCGCCGCGGCGCCTCAGGAGGGCCTGACCGTCTCCGTGATCGCCATGGCCAGGAGGCTGCACCTGTACGCCGCCGAGACCGCCATCGGCACCTCGCTGGACATCGGCGAGACCGCGCAGTCGCTGGCGCAGTCCCTGCTGGCCTGGGGAGACGTGGCCGCCGTCGACCTCGACTTCGCCGTGTGGACGGGCGAGGGAGTCACCGGGCAGGAGCAGGGGCGCATCCGGCTACGGCGGGCGGCCCTGGTGCCGGACCGGGCATGGCCCGAGGGCTACGTGACTCCGGGCGACGATCTTCCCAGCGACGCGAGTCGCCTGCTGGCGCAGGCGGTACGGCGGGACGACGCCCCGCAGGCCATCGTCATACCCGACGGGGAGGCGGTCGAGCGGGTGCTCGGCAACCCGCGCGTGATGCGTGCCCTGGTGCCCGGCGACCGGTCGGCGGGTGTGGCGTGCATACCGCTGGTCCTGGACAGCGCGCCGCCCGTGGTGCTGGGCGTGGCGGAGGTCTGGCGGCGGGCGGACTGTCCCTTCCTCGACAGCGAGCTGTTCGAGCTGCAGGAACTGGTGGCCAGGACCGCCCATCACGTCGACCTGGCCCGTCAGCACCAGCGCGAGCACACGCAGGTGCTGGCGTTGCAGCGCCGACTGCTGCCCCGGACCGGCGGCGACACCATCGAGGTCGCCAGCGTCTACCAGCCCGCCACGCCCGACAGCGCGGGCGTCGGCGGCGACTGGGTGAACAGCTTTCCGCTGCCGGACGGCCGTACCGCGCTGGTGGTCGGTGACGTCGTCGGGCACGGTTTGGGAGCCGCGGCAACCATGGGCCAGCTGAGCATGGAGGCCCGCGCGCTGCTGTCCGCGGGGCTCGCGCCCGACGAGGTGCTCGAGCACCTGGACGAGACCGTATCGCTGCTGGACGACGCGGAGTCCGGGCTGACGGCCGGCTACAGCGCCCTCGGGTCGACCTGCTGCATCGCCCTCTACGACCCCGTCAGCCACCGCGTGGCGCTGTCCAGCGCGGGTCACCTCCCCCCGGTCCTCGTCTCCCCCGACGGGCACGCGGGCCCGCTGGCGATCCGGCCCCACCCCGGCCTGGGGGCCGAGTTCGCGCTGCGGGAGCCATTTGACGTGCACACGTTCGGCGCACCCCCGGGCTCCCTGCTCGCCCTCTACACCGACGGTCTGGTGGAGGATCCGGCCGAGTCGATCGACGAGGGCATCGGCAGGCTGGCGGACGCCGTGTCCAGCGTGCACCCCTGGGACTCCCTGCAGCAGGCCGCACGGCACGTCGTCTCCGCGCTGGCACCCGTGCGCCAGCGCGACGACGTGACCCTGCTGCTCGCGCGGATGATCGGCTACCGCAAGGGGGACACCACGACCTGGCGGCTGCCCGCCCGCGACGACGCCCCCGCCCGTGCCCGCGCGCAGGTCTCCGTCCTGCTGCGGCAGTGGCGCACCAGGGACGCCACCCGGGACAACGTGCTGCTGCTGGTCAGCGAGCTGGTCACGAACGCGGTGCGCTTCGCCACCGGCCCCATCACGGTACGGCTGATCAGGGCCGGTCACAGCCTGCTGTGTGAGGTGGGCGACACCGGCAACGGCAGGCCACGGCTGAGCCGGGGCGGCCTCCTCGACGACGGTGGTCGTGGCCTGCGCATCGTGCACAGGCTCACCACCCGGTGGGGGGTGCGGTGGACGGACACCGGCAAGGTGGTCTGGGCGGAAGTCACGAGGTGACGCGGCTGCGGGGCGGGGGCGCGGCCGGCGTACGGGAGCGCCGGGAGGGTATGGGCGGCGTACGCGTCACCCGGCGCCACCGACGGAACGGACGGTGCCCTCAGCGGTACCGGTGGCGTGACCGGTGATGCGGAGGGCCCGTTCGCCGGTGCGGGTGGCGCGGGCTCGCACTACAGCCACTCCCCTTCCAGGGCGGTGGCGGTGAGGCCCGGTGCCGCCGCGTACAGGACGGCGCGACTGCCCGGCTTCTGCCCGGCGTCGTGCGCCCGCCGCATGATGTCGAACACGGCGGCGCCGCCGCGGTTGCCGGTGGTGTAGCTGTCCCGGCTGTAGTCCAGCAGCCCCGACGGCCACGCGTCGGGCATCGTCTGCTCCATGTACTCCAGGACCCGGGTCCCGCCGGGGTGCGCCAGCAGCACGTCGGGGTGCCAGGAGTCGGGGTCGTCCTGGTAGCGGACGCGCAGCCACTCCCACATCGCGGTGACCGTCTCCTGTACGGCGCGCGGCCCGCGCCGGTCCATCACGAAGTGGGTGCCGTCCGCCCGCGTCTCCAGGCGGTGCAGGTCCTGGGTGCCGGGCAGGGTGTGGTGCCAGGCGGCGTCCAGCCGCAGCACCGACTCGCGCCGCGGGCGGCCCGTGACCACCATGGCGGCCGCGGTGTCCGCGAACAGCAACCGGACGATCAGGGACTCGAGAGTGTCGTCCGCGGGCTGGTAGGTCGTGCTCAGCGCCTCCGCGATCACGACCAGGACCACCCGGTCGGGGTCCGCCCCCACGAGATCCGCCGCCAGGGCCAGGGAGCGGGTTCCCGCGATACAGGCCCACTGCGTGCCCGGCTGCAGCATCACGTCGTTGCGGAGCTGAAGCCTGTTGGCCAGGGCGATGTCCAGACCCGGCAGCGCCGGGGTGGTGGAGTTGCTGGTGATCAGGCAGTCGACGTCCGCGGCGTCCAGCCCGGCGATCTGCAGGGCCCCGCGTGCCGCACGCTCCCCGTAGGACTGCACGGCCTCCCAGGCCGGCGCAGTGCGCTCCTGGATGGTCTGCGGCGCGGGT
This sequence comes from Streptomyces sp. NPDC020192, assembly GCF_044388685.1. Taxonomy (NCBI): domain Bacteria; kingdom Bacillati; phylum Actinomycetota; class Actinomycetes; order Kitasatosporales; family Streptomycetaceae; genus Streptomyces; species Streptomyces sp. NPDC020192. The sequence goes on from NZ_JBIRXG010000028.1 coordinate 81,286, forward strand.
ATCGCCTCAAGCGCGGCGATCACGCGGTCCACGTCCTGCTGGGTGAACCCGTCGCGTGCCAACGCCTCTTGGGCCGACCCGGTGCCGACAGCCCGCAGGCCGCCGCCGTTGCCGGGCGCGACGGCGGCCTCCAGCGGCAGCATCCACCCGCGGGTCTCGATGCCCGTGCTGGCCGCGATGCCGTCGATCCGCGGCGCCCAGGCCGCGTGCGGATGCCGGTCGCGCACCTCCGCCACGATCTGGCTGGTCTCCACGGCGTGCTCGCCGTGTATCACGGCAGGAGGACAGAGGTAAGCGGCCATAAGGGGGCACCTTTCCAGGGGAACAAGCAGGAATGTCACGAGTGCTGTGTCATGGGTCACTTTGGGACTTCACGCCCAAGAGGTAGCCGATAGGCCCCACTTCGGGAGCCGATGTCCGCTTCGGGCATGGCCGCCAAATGGACATTTCCGCTGTGATGCAGACAACTTAGGCAGCACTCGGAATGAGTGACACGGCACACACCGCTGAAACAGGGGCCCCAGAGCGGTTCCGCTGGTCTTGCCTGACTTACCGTCAGCCGGGAGGGTGCCTGATCACTGCCGCCGGAGCCGGGCGACACCCCGGCGGCGCGGGCCGCTCCAGCACAGGGACTCTCTGCGACAGGGAAGAGGTGCGCCGCGATCGGCAAGCCGTCCGAGGCGATGGGCGACGGCAGGGGGCACCGTTACTGCACTTCGCTGACGTCGTACAGGGTGGGCAGGTGACGTGGCGGGGCATGACGCGGACACCCGGAGCGGCCCACGCCCATCACCCTACTGAGAGCACCCTGCAACGCTGTGGCCATCTGCTGACATCACGTCAGGGCAGCGTCCACAACCGGACCGTGACGAGGTAGAAGACGACAGCCCAGAAGGCCATCGCAACCGCGACGACACCGAGGCCACGGAGGTTGGCCCTGCCCGGTTCGTCCGACGCCGGCCGCAGCCATCGCCCGAGCAGCGGGTTCACGTAGTACGGCATGGTCAGGAAGCTCATGATGAAACTCGACAGCAGGTTGCCCACGAGCAGGCCGATCCAGAGCGGCATGTGCAGTGGGGACAGAGCGAGCGTCAGCAGCACGACAGTCGGGTACAGACCCACCCAGACGGCGAGGGAGGTCCTGGTCACGGAGGGCGGCGGCGGTGCCTCCTTGCCGTTGCCCTCGAAGGCGAACCAGCTGCCGAACGAGTTGTCGATCGTATGCAGCTTGAAGTCGCTGAACCTCTCGCCCTCGGCGAGCATCTCCTGCCGTTGGGGCGACGTCAGCCAGGCGTCGAGGTGCTCGGCGCTGTCGTAGCGGTACAGCGTGGTCCATTCCTCCTGGAGCCCCTCGATGGGGCGGAAGAGCTCCGTCCCGCGAAACCCCTCGAACTTGCTCTCCTCCTGGACCATGCGGTGCTGCCAGACGAGGAAGTCGTCGACCTGGTTCGGGGGGACGCGGTGGGTGACCACCACGGTGACCAGCGGATCCAGTGACTGCGTGCCGCTGCTGACCACCTGCTGGGTCGCCGGACCGTCGAAGTACTTGGCGCCGACGTCGAGATACGTCTGCCTGGTCGCGCTGTTGATCCACGCCTGCAGGTGCGCCACCGAGTCGAACCGGTACACGACGACCCAGTCGGGTTGCAGCGGTGTCGGCGGTGAGATCTCGGCGCCGAGGAAACCGGGGTAGTAGGCGGCCGCGGTGTTGAGGTCCCTCTGCCACGACTCGAACTCGCGCTCCATCCCGGGCAGGACCTTCTGGCCGATGATCGCCGTGGCTGCGGCAGCTATGTTCTTACCGGTGTTCATGGTGGCTCAACCTGTCGACACCGACTGCTCCGTGGGGAGTCGGCCGTAAATGCGTTCCGGAGTCAGCGGCAGCGCACGGTAGCGGACGCCAGTGGCGTCATGCACCGCGTTCGCGAGCGCGGGGGCCACCGGGTTGATGCAGCACTCGGCCATCCCCTTCGCCCGCATGGGCCCCACCGAATCCGCCGAGCCCACCAGGAGGACCTCGGTACGGGGGATGTCGGCGTAGGTGGGGATGCGGTAGTTGCGGAGGTTCGGGTTGACCATGACGCCGCTGTCGTCGACGTGATGGTTCTCGGTCAGCGCGAAGCCGATTCCCTGGGCGACACCGCCCTCGATCTGCCCCCGGACCTGCGCCGGGTTGATGATCACTCCCACGTCCGCCGCCTGCACGCTGTACAGGATCCGTATCTCACCCGTCACGCGGTGCACGGCGACCCGGAACCCCTGCGTGTTGGAGGTGACGCTCCGGGGCGAGCCGTACGCCTTGCGTGCGGCGGTGAAACGGATTCCACGCGCCCGCGCAAGCGCGACCAGTTCAGCCAGCGACACCCGCCGGTCCCCGCAGACGACACCGTCGTCGTCCATCGCGCACATCACGACATGGACGCCCGTGTGCGCCGCGGCGAATTCCAGGATGCGGTCGCGCACGGCATTGGCCGCCCGCAGGACCGCGTTGCCCGCCACGAAGAGGCCCGCGCTCGCGAAGGCACCGGTGTCGTATCCCGTGCGGTCGGTGTCGGACTGCACCAGACGGATCCGTGAGGGTGTCGTGCCCAGCTGGTCGGCCGCGATCTGGACATGGGCCGTGGAGGTTCCCTCCCCGAACTCGGGGGTCCCGACGGCCAGTTCGTAGATGAGATCGTCGCCCAGCGTGACCCAGGCCTCGGAGAGGTGTTCCGTCGGGGGCGCGGTCTCGTGCAGGGAACTCGCCACGCCGGCTCCGAGGAACCACTCGGGGCCGGGGGGCGGCAGGTCGGCCGTACGGGCCAGGGCGTCGCCCACCAGGTCGATGCACTTGGCGAGTCCGTCCTCGGTGAAGATCACGTCGTCGGGGCCGTCGTGCAGGGCGACCAGGGGCTCACCCGGACGCACGATGTTGCGTCGGCGCAGTTCCAGCGGGTCGAGGTGCAGGGCGCGGGCCAGCTCGTCCATCGCCGACTCCACCGCGAACGCCGGCTGCGTCATCCCGTAACCTCGCAGCGCCCCGCTCGGCACGGTGTTGGTGTAGACGGAGTACGCGTCGTACTTCTTGTTGGGGCAGCGGTAGATCATGACGGCGGCTCCGCCCGCGTACAGCGTTTCGCCGCCGTGGTTGCCGTAGGCGCCGGTGTTCGACACGTTGCGTACCTGGAAGGCGGTGAGCGTTCCGTCGGCCTTCGCGCCGATCTTGACCGTCAGGGTCATCGGATGCCGCGGCGAGGCCGTGGTGAACTCCTCCTCGCGGGTGTACTCGAGACAGGTGGGCCGCCCGGTGTCCAGGGTGGCGAGCGCGACCAGATCCTCCGCGAGCACCTCCTGCTTGCCGCCGAATGCGCCGCCGACGCGCTTGCAGAACACCCTCACCTGGTCCGGGCGCAGCGCGAACAGGTACTCCAGTTTGACCTTCGCGACCGACGCTGACTGTGAACTGGTGCGGACGTTCAGCCGGCCGTCCTCCATCCAGGCGATCGAACCATGGGTCTCCAGATGCGCGTGCTGCACCCGCGGTGAGAAGTACGTGCCTTCGTGGATCACGTCGGCCGCGGCGAATCCCGCGTCGATGTCGCCGATGTGCGAGTGGAGTTCGACAAGGATGTTGTGGACGGGGTCGCGGACGAACGGGTCGTGCGAGCCGTGCAGCTGGGGTGCGCCGTGGGCCATCGCCGCCTCCGGGTCGAACACCGCCGGCAGCACCTCGTACTCGACCGCGAGGCGCCGGCAGCCCTCCTCGGCCGCCCCGACCGTGTCGGCCAGGACCGCGGCGACGCGCTGGCCGGCGAAGCGGACCGTGTCGTCGAGGATGTAGGTGTCGTCCGGGTCGACCAGGTGGTCGGTGTGGATCGCCGTGCTGAAGCGCTTACGGGGTACGTCTTCCCAGGTGTAGACCCGGTGCACGCCGGGCACCGCGAGGGCGCCGCTCTTGTCGACCGAGAGGATCCGGGCGTGCGCGTGGGGGGAGTGCAGCACCTTGAGGTGCAGCATGCCGTCGATCCGCGTGTCCATGGTGAACTCGGCGTGACCCGTCACCACGTCGTGGCCCGCGGGCGCGCCGACGCTCGTCCCGACGGCCTTGCCCGGTGCTGCCGTCTCCACCGCGCTGACGCCCTTCACGGCGTCCTCGATCGCCCGGTATCCGGTGCAGCGGCAGAGGTTGCCCTTCAGCGCCCGTGGCAGATCCGCCTTCTGTTCCTCGGTGAAGGTCGCCGACGTCATGATCATCCCTGCGGTGCAGAAACCGCACTGGAACCCCGGGGCGTCCTCGAACTGCCGCTGCATGGGATGCGGGGCCCCGGGCCGTCCGAGACCCTCGATCGTGGTCACCTCACGGCCGTCCGCGCGGAACGCGGGGGTGATGCAGCTGTGTACGGGTGTGCCGTCCAGCCACACCGTGCAGGCGCCACAGTCGCCCGCGTCGCACCCCTTCTTGACGCCGAAGTGGCCGAGTTCGCGCAGGAAGGTGCGCAGGCACTGGCCGGGGGCGGGTTCCCGGTCGAATGCCTTGCCGTTCACGAGGTAGCTCATGCCAGGTCCCCAGCCGTGAGTTCGCGGCGGATCTCCTCGGCGAAGTGCCGTGTCAGGTGCCGACGGTGGTCAGGGGTTCCGTTGGGATCGGCGAACCAGACGTCGGCGGGCACGTCGTCGATGGTCTGCCGCAGGGTTCGAACATCGGGCAGGGAGTCGAAGGCCATGCGGACCGGCCGCGTGGTGCCGGCGGTGACGGTGAGCACCAGGTCACTCGCTCCCAGCCGTTGCGTGCCGACGAGGAACACCGTTGAACGGCCGAGCCGGGTCAGCGTGAAGCGACGGTGCGCGGTGCGTCTGCGCAGCGCGTGCTCCGGAATGGTGATGCGCCGAAGGAGCTCCCCGGGGGCGAGAACGTTGCGGTGGTCGCCGGTGACGAAATCGAGGGCGTCGACGAAGCGCACGGAACCATCGGGCGCCCACAGCTCGTACTGCGCCTCCAGCGCGACCGTCAACGTGATCATCGGGCCGGCGGGCAAGGACATGCAGATGTTTCCGCCGACGGTCGCCGCGTTCCAGACCTTGAACGAGGACAGGAATGCCTCACAGCTTTCCCGGAAGAGAATTCCGGCGGTCCAGGCCTGCGGCCAGGGGAAGGCGTACAGGTCGCGAATGGTGCATGTGGCGCTGATCTCCAGGCCCTTGTCCGTCGGAACAAGAGGCTCCCAACGCAACGCCGTCAGGTCGATCAGCCGTCGCAGGTCCGGCTGCTCCGTGGAATAGAGCCATGTTCCGCCTGCGAGCCAGGCGTCGCCCTCGTGCCAGTCCATGGCCGGCCGCTCGGACGGTCGCCGGATTACTTCGGTGATGGTGTTGAGGTCCATGAAACCGACCTACGGGAGAACGGACCTACGAGAAGACAACTGCCCCTGGCACTGTGGGACTTGATTGCCCGCCGACCGAGCAGGCGTCGGCCGCCATGCCGCACTGTTCCGGGCGGCTGAGCCGCGAGGGACCGGCGGGCACAGACACTTACGTTTCAGCTTATCGCAGCATGCGGATGAGGGCCCGAGGGCGAGGGCAGCTGAAAGTAGCCGACACACACGCTGCGTAGTCAGCGCCAAGCCGACGGCACGGGAGGCAGCGCGGCGCCGATGTCGTCGCCAGCAAGCGCTCCACCAGCACCGGAACCCAACCGTGCCGGTTGGACCAAGCAGCCGAGAGCTCCCTGCAGGGCGAGGCATGAATTCCAGATCGGGGAACGCCTCCGTCTCACTCCCCCGGGACCATGGGCTCGCGGTGCTCCCTCAGGGCCGGTACACCATGCCCGGCTGGGGCTTGGCCGGGGCGAGCAGCTGCGACACCGTGACGATGGTGTAGCCGCGCTGTTCGAGCGCCTTGATGATCCGCGGTACGGCGGGCACGGTCCCCTTGTGCAGGTCGTGCAGCAGGATGACGCCGTCGCGGTGCGTCTGGTCGAGCACCCTCTTGGTGATCAGGGCCGAGTCCGTCGTCTCGTAGTCCTTGGCCGTGACGCTCCACAGCACCTGGGCCAGCCCCAGTTCCCGGCATATCTTGGCCACTTTGCGGTTGGTGCGGCCCTCTGGGGGACGCATCAGGACGGGCCTGGTGCCGGTGATCTTCTCGATGGCGTCCTGTGTCCGGGTCAGTTCCTGGCGGGCGTCGGCCTCGTCGAGCTCCGTCAACCTGGGGTGATTCCAGGTGTGGTTGCCGATTTCGTGCCCCTCGGCCGCGATGCGGCGCAGGATGTCGGGGTACTTTGCGATGTGGCCCTTGCCCTGCACGAAGAACGTGGCGTGCAGACCGTTTTGTTTGAGGATGTCCAGCAGTCTGGGTGTCGTCGGGCTGGGACCGCCGTCGAAGCTGAGGGCCACGCACTTCGCCTTGCGGCAGTCGACGTTTCCGGCCACCGATCCCGATGCCTTGGCGCGTGCGGCACGCGGCGATGTGTGATCGTAGGTGGTGACCGTCAGGGCCAGAGTCAGCGCGACGGCGAGGGCGGCGGCCACCGCTGCTACGGCGGCGACGAGTATGCGTGAGCGTCTTGTGCGCGTGTGGAAGGGCATGTGGAAGGGCATGCGCAACCTTTCTTCTGATGGAGTTCCGGGGTTATCGCGTGCGGGCGGGAGCCGGCTTCGCGGCGGGGGCCTGAAGCCGCATGTCGAGCGTCAGACGATGCCTCAGCAGGCGTCCGAGACGGCGCTCCACCGTTGTGTGGATGAGCAGGGACAGCCCCAGCATGCAGACGACGGACACCGCCATGGAAGGCAGCGGCCCCAGCCTCGGAAAGGTCCGGATCAAACCTTTGGCCAACGGAATTCCGATGCTTTGGTGGACGAGGTAGAAGGGGTAGGTGAGTGCCCCGGCGGTGACCAGCCAACGCCGTCGCAGCCTTGTCAGCGGTCCGACACCGGTCAGTGCCAGCAGCCCCAGACACAGCGTGAGTACGGCCGCGCAGACGGCCCAGGAGGGCCGGCTCTCGCCGGGGGGTACGGTGGCGTGGTCGGTCACCCGGAGTTCGAGCACGGTGAGTTCGTAGGACCAGGCGAAACCCAGCAGCAGCCACAGCAGGAGGCTCTGTCCGAACCTGTGCATGAGGTAAAGGACGATTCCGGCGACGAAGAGGCCGGTGTACCGGGGCAGCACGAATTCGTCGAGCAGGGGCGAGTGGAGTTCGAGGGCGATGACACCGGCCAGGAGCCAGGCTCCGCAGAAGGTCACCACCCGCCGGTACGACAGCCCGAAGACCAGCAGCACGGCCATCAGCAGGTAGAAACGGGCCTCCACCCAGAGCGTCCAGCTGACTCCGTCGACCAGTTCGATTCCCAGCGGACCCGGAGCCATCGTCAGGTTTCCCAGGACGGTACGAGGGTCGATGCGGACAGCGGCGGACCAGTGGCCCATCCGCGAGACCAGGACGAGCGCGACGACCAGGAGTACGGCGCACCAGTAGGCCGGAAAGAGCCGTGCGATACGGGAGACGGTGAACTGTGCGGGCGTCCGCCCCCAGCAGCTCATGCAGATGACGAATCCGCTGATGGCGAAGAAGAACTCGACGCCGAGCCAGCCGTAGCGGCTGGCCTCGTGCAGGAACGGCGCGAAATCCCGGAGTTCGGTCTTCCCCCAGAAGTGTGGGGTGGGTGTGCCGAGGAAGTGGTACGCGGCCACCATGACCGCTGCCACCAGGCGGAGCCCGTCCATCGCGGCCAGGCGTTCCGGCCCGCTCCGGGGACCGGGAGACGGCATGTCGGAGACCGTCTCAGACGGTCGGCAGAGGGGAGCGGCTGACACGTATCTTCGACTGGCCGTGCGGGCGCGCCTCCCAGTCCTCCATGAACCGCGCGTGCAGACCGTGCCGCTGCGCCAGGGCCAGGAGGGTCTCGGTGCGGTAGTAGAAGTCCTCGCCCAGCACCTGGTGTTCGGCGCCCTCGGTGCGGTCGAAGGTGAAGTCGAAGAACCCGGAGTCGGTCAGCACACGGCCGACGTGCGCCAGGCACTGGTCGATGACCTCCAGAGGCGAGTGGGAGAAGACGCTGTGCGCGTGGACCACGTCGAAGTGGTCGCTGGGCAGAAAGTCCAGAGTGAGGTCGCCGGTGATGGTCAGATGCGGCAACTTGTCCTGGATCCGGCGCTCGACGAGGGTCTTCTTGGCGGCCATCAGGATGTCGGGCGAGATGTCGATGCCGTAGTAGTTGCCGGTGCCGAGGCGGTCGATGAAGGGCCAGCCGCCGCGCAGGTTGCCGCAGCCGATGTCGAGCATGCGGTGCTCGGGGCGCAGCCCGTGTTCGACGAGGTAGTCGAACTGCATCTGCCCGAGCGCCAGCCAGCGGTCATGGGTCCGGCTGCCGACCGCGGCCTCCGGGTTGCGGCGGGTGTCCGAGGCCATCACGGCGCGGTAGTAGCCGACGTGGTCGGGGTGCTTGAGGCTCAACCACGCGTCCCGGCCGGCCCGGCGCAGGTACGGGACGACGCGGCCGGGGTGGCGCAGGGCATAACCGGCCTTGTGGGTGAGGGCGGCGCGGTTGTTGCGCAGTTTCTTCGGTGACGTGGCGTCGGCAGGCATGGCGAAGCGACCTCCGTACGAAAAGGGATCCCTGTGAGGGAAAAGGATGAAGAGGTGGAGCGGATGGTCCTGATACGGCCGTCGCGGTCAGACGCGGCGGCGCAGGAGCAGCACGGTGACGACCGTGAGCAGCGCGGCGAGGCCGCCGAGGACGGCGGTGTCGGTCCACTGGAAGGTCCAGTAGTCACCGGCCGGGTTGGCCTTGTAGAAGCGGGCCACGTACCCGTGCGCCGCCATGCACTCCTTGAGCTGGGCGCCTGACGGGAAGGGGCAGTTCAGCACGTCGTCGTGACGGCCGGAGGCGGTGATCAGGCCGTAGGTGCCGGTCGACCACTTCTCTCCCATCAGCGGTTTGGGGATGCTGCCGGTGCTGACGTAGGTGTGTGGCGGGACCAGTAGCCGGGTCCGGTGCGTCCACTCCAACAGGAGGGTCATCACCCCCGTCACCAGCAGGGTCAGGCCCATCGCCGCCAGGACCCGGCGGGCCAGCAGGCCCAGCAGGGTACCGGCCGCCAGGCCGAACAGGGCGGCCGCGACGACACGGGGACCGGAGCCACTCAGGGCTGTGTCGTCGTACCAGAACAGGCCGTAGCTCCGGTCGGCGGCCGGTCGCCACCACCAGGTGAACACTCCCACGAGCAGGCTGGAGAGGACGGTCGTGGTCGCTGCGGCCAGGGTGAATCGGGAGGCGAACCACCGACCGCGGCTCACGCCCTGGGCGAGGACCATGCGGTGGGTGCCCAGTTCCCGGTCGCGGCCCAGCAGCGGGGCGCCCCAGAAGACGCCGATCAGGACGGGCAGGGCGATGTTCAGTGCCCCGAGGTACTTCAGCGGCTCTACGTCCAGCAGCAGGGGCAGGCCGGTGTCGGACCGTGAGCAGTACAGCGGCCCGGTCGCGCAGTGGTCGAACAGTCCACTGTGCAGGGCGTCCAGCATGCCGGAGCGGTAGTACGCGGCGATCGCCGCTGCGACGACCAGAGCGGCCGCGCCGATGCCGGCCGACACGCGTTGCTGGCGCCATGCGAGCCAGAGGGAGCCCTTCACGCCGCCGCCTCCGTCCGCTCGGCGAGGGCGGTGGCGGGGTGCCCCGGCTCACCGGCCTGGAGATAGCCGAGCAGGACATGCTCCAGTCTCGGCCGTTCGACGTGCCAGTCGCCGCGCAGCGGTCCGTACTGCCGTATCAGGGCCGTCAGCTGTCTGCCGGCGGCGCGGCGCTGCACGACGGTGTGCTGTTCGGCCAGGGTGTCGGCCTGACCGGTGGATCCGGTCAGTACGGCATGGCTCTCGCGCAGTGCCTCGGCGTCCTCGCTCAGCTCGACGCGGCCGTCGCGCAGTACCAGCACCCAGTCACAGGTCTCCTCGAGTTCGGGCAGGACATGAGAGGACAGCACGATGCTCGTGCCGCGCTCAGCGGCCTCTGCCATCAGCTCCGCCATGATCTCGCCTCGTGCGACGGGGTCGAGGTCGGCCAGCGGCTCGTCGAGAAGCAGGAGTTCGGGCCGCTTGCCCAGCGCCAGGGCGAGCGCGACGCGGGTGCGCCGCCCGGGGGACAGCTCGCCGACGCGCGCGTGCAGTGGAATGTCGCCCTCGCGCACGATCCGCTCGGCGGTCGCCCGGTCCCACGAGGAGTTCAGTTTCTCGCCCATCAGCAGGGTGTCCGCCACGGTGAAACGGGGGTAAAGCGGTTTGTCCTGGGTGAGCAGTGCGACCCGGGTGCGGGCCTCGGACGTGCCGGGTACGGCTCCGAGCACCCGCAGCTGCCCGGAGCCGGGCCGCAGCAGGCCGCCGGCCAGGTGCAGCAGAGTGCTCTTGCCGGCGCCGTTGCGTCCGACGAGTGCGGCGATACGACCGCCGGGCATGGTGAACTCGCAGTCCCGCAGGGCCCAGCCGCCCCGCCTCCGGTACCGGAATCCGAGTCCCGTGGCGCGCAGTGCGGCCGACGCGTCAGGCTCGGTCATGCGTCCTCCTTCTTTTGTCCCCGGTGGCCCGGGGTTTGCTGTCGTGCTCGTGCTCGTGCTCGTAGGCGTCCAGGGCTGCTGTGACCAGGGCGAGGACATCGGCCCCTTCCAGCCCTGCGGCCCGCGCGCGGGCCACCCAGTCGGTGAGCTCCCGGCGCAGCGGGGAGTCGTCCTCCGCGCCAGGCCGGGCGAGCGATCGCGTCACGAAGGTCCCGAGGCCACGGCGCAGTTCGACCAGACCGGCCTGCTCCATGTCGCGGTAGGCCCGCAGCACGGTGTTGGGGTTGATGGCGGTCGCAGCCACCACCTCCCTGGCAGTGGGCAGCTTGTCCCCGACCCGCAAGGTGCCCATCCGGAGCGCCCGTTCGGTCTGCTCGACGATCTGCACGTAGGCCGGTACGCCGCTGCCCCGGTCGATCCGGTAGTCGATCACGTCGCCTTCCTCGGCTCACCATGCTTGTATTAATGAATTAATGGAAGCATGGTGGATGTCCGGCGGCGATGTCAAACACCGATGGCCGACGCCGTCTCTTCCGGGGACCGGGTGATGCGCTGGAGGGTCCGGAAGGCGTGTGCGACGGAGACCAGGGTGACGTGGTGGCGCCGGCGTCTCCAGGTGCGGCCTTGGAAGTGGGCCAGGACCAGGGCCTGCTTCATCTCGCGGTAGTCGTGCTCGGTCCCCCGGCGCAGCTTCGCGGTGGGCACGAGGGTGGCCGGCGGGGTGTCGGCGGGCAGTTCGGGACCGTCGGCGGCCCTGGCAGAGGATCGCGTTCACGATCTTCCGCATCTCGTAGTGCTGGGCCTGGCGGATTGGCTGGTGGGTGATCAACAAGCCGTGCGCCGGGAGGGCACCAGTTCGGTGCTCGTCCGGCGCCGGGCCGGTCTGCGGGCGGCGCGGTCGGAGACCGAGCCGGTGATGGCGGCGTGCGTCTCGGGGTAGTACTCGCGCCGTCCGATGTACCGCTGCAGCGGACGCCAAGTCTTCTCTTCGCCGGTGACGTGTGCTCCACGCAAATCCGCCTGGAGGACTGGCGTCGGCGCCGCTCGCGCCAGGCATGCCGCTCGCCGAGCGGGGCGTCGTCCTTCGGTTTCTTCGGCGGGGCGCTGACCTGGTCGGGGAACTCGTTGGCCAGTCCTCGGCAGCCCTCGTCCACTTCTGCTTTCACCCTCAGGTGCAGGCGGAACTGCTCGGCGATGCCCCTTCTTCTTGCCGGACACGAACGCCTTGCGGCCCGCTCGTCCGGCCCGGGGACGGCGGACTTGCACCTCGGTACCGTCGACGCGCGGGCCGACCCCCTCGGCCTCGGCGTAGGCGAGGACGTCGGCCAAGGTGCGCCACAGCATGCCGAGCCGACGGCGTCGCCGTGGCCGACGGAGAGCTCGGCGAACTGGTGGTCCGCGGACCGGCGGTCAGCCCGGGGTACCACAACGCCGTGGTCCTGGGATACACCATGTTCCGCAACGTCTACCCCTTCCCCTCCGGCTCGGCCTGGTGGGGCCCCGGCCTGTTCCTCGGCGTCGCCGTCACTGCCATCGGTATCGCCGCCCGGCCCGCCGTCGCCCGCCGCGCCGGAGAGCTGCTCACCCGCGACGAAGGACTCGCTCCCTCGCAGATCCAGGACACCGAGCCGGCAACGGAGGACGCCCCGCCCGTCCTGCGCACCGACCTGACACAGTCCCCCTGACGTTCCACCGAGCACAGTCCGCCACCCCAGGCGAGACCCCTTGCCTTCGGTCCGCAGAGACGAAGACCGCGCACCACGCCCGGGCGCATCGCCCTGTCCGTGCCCGCAGAGCCGAGCGGCGAAGCCGGGTCGGCCCTCATCCGGCCACCTACCGCGCAACTACGCGTCCCGGGCAGTGCTGGCTTCGATCACTTGTGAGCCCCTGAACCGCTCTTCCCTGAGCCGGCATGGTGGCCACGCGCATAGTCGTCCCTCGAACTATGGTGGCACACCACATGTGCCCCTGACCTGCATCTTCCTGCCGTGTGCCGACACGTACCCGTCCCCACCGCACACGAGGAAGTGGCGCACATGGCCTCTGGAACCACTGCTCCCCCACCCCCTGCCAGCCTCCCCAGAATCGTCGCCGCCAGCCTCATCGGCACCACCATCGAGTGGTACGACGACTCATCCGATCGGGGCTAGGACCTGCGGTTTTTCCGCCATTGACCCTCCGAAGTCAGCACCAAACCAGCACCGGAAAATCTCGTGCTGGGTGTGAAACGAGGAGGTGCCCGGTCGGGCGAGCTGCGGACCTGCCGACAGGCACCACAGATCGTCACTCACCGTAGTGCGACCTGGGCACTAGCGCCGACCCCATGGCGGATCCGGACACGACCAAGCCGAACGCGTGATGCCTTCAGCCAGGCGTACGGCTGAGGGCACCACGCGTTCGCAATTTTGCTTCAGGCCGCCTCGACCACCGCCTCGAACTCAAGGGGCAGGTCAAGCTCGGTCTGCATCGTGAAGACGGCATCCATCACAGACCTCAAGCGCTCCGGAGCGTCGGGCATCACGTGCGCGTAGGACTGATGGGTGATCCTCGGGTCGCGATGCCCCAGCCACTCAGCCATGTCCGTCACTGGAACGCCCTTCGAGAGGCCCGCGGAGGCGAAGAAGTGCCGAAGCCAATGCGTGGTGATCCTGCGCGAGATGCCCGCCGCCTTCTTCGCGTTACGCCAAAGCCGGTCGACGAGGGAGTACATGAGGATGTTGGTGCGCCCGATGTTGGAGAAGAGGTAGTCCCCCTCCAGGCGGTTGAGCCCCTCCTCCACGCGAAAGGTGCCGTACAGCCGGACATGCTCCTGCACCTTCGCTGCGATGCTGGGCGGCACGGGAACCGCTCGGCCCTCATCCAGATCACGCCACTTGAGGTGGCGGATGCAATGGGCACGCCCACTGCCCTTGGTGATGGCCTTCTGGACTGCGGTCTTGGGCTCCTCATTCTCTCCGTCCTGCGTGACCTGGCGGTCGACGTAGAGTGTTCCGCTCTCAAAGTCGAACTGCTGCAACGTCACGGCGCACGCCTCACCGATGCGCAGTCCACACCCAGCCATGAGCCACACGAGTAGCTTGTAGGGCCCGGGTAGGTGCCGCTCGATCGCCTCGATCTCTGCCAGGCTCGGAAGGCGGATCGTCTTCTTTACCCTCCGCTTCACCCGTTGGCGACCGGTACGGACGTGCTGGCACGGATTCTTGGTTATGTACTCGTTGGCGACGGCGAAGCTGAAGACACCCGCGAGCGTCTCATAGCGATTGATCGCCGTGCTCTCCTCATAACCACGCTCTTCCACCATCCACTTCAGCCACGCATTGAGATGCTTCGGCTTGACGGCACCGATGGCAGTGGCCCCAAAGTAGGGCTCCACGTGGAGGCGAAGGCTCGTTTCGTACTGATACCGTGTTCCATTCACCCGGCTCCCGGAGTCGATGAACTCGCGGTACACCGTCACGAGAGGGACAAGCAGACCCGTGGGGGCGATGTAGGTTCCGAGATCCTTCTCCCGCTCTACCTTGGCGGCAAAGGAGTCGGCGGGTCCTTTCTTCTCGAACGACCTCTCTCGCTGCCGTCCACCCCGCCCGCCAGGTTCCCGATAGCGCACCGTCCAAGGGTGGCCGCAACGAGTAGCAATACAGGGGTAGTTGCCACTTTTCGCGTCTTCCTTGCATTTCTGGAAAACCCGAGCCAACCTATCGGACCACCTGCCAGCCCACCGACAAGATGCATATCATTAGGTTATCCATATCTCCTTTCCAGGTACGCGACCACGTCGCGCTCGCGAAATCTCAGGAGGCGGCCGACTTTTTGGGGTCGCAGACCCCAAACTCGGTACTTGTTCTTGATCGTCAACTCGCTGACCTTCAACCAATCAGCCACTTCAGCCGGTGTTAGAAGCCGATAGCTTCCACCCTGCGTCAAGATCACACCTACAATCTCCACGGGTAAAGATCAGTCGGACTACGGGGGGGTCCATCCCTCTCACTGAAGGATCTAGGTCGGCAGCGCCAGCTCTGTCCAGTCGCTGCGTCCATCAGGGAAGCAGCAGACGGTCTCTTCCTATGCGTTGTTTGCGGCGCTATCTACTGCGCCCGCTACGGCTCCCCCTGCCAAGGGCGACCCAATGCGGACTCACTCAATGGTCATCGCGATCGCCGGTTTGGCTAACCGGCGATCGTGGTCTATGTTGCGATCGCTCTCCGCTTGGGGGCTTGTCCCCAGCTGCCAGGCACACCTCCGCATGGACTAGGTGTGGGCAACCCACGTGTTTAATGTGCCCGGAGCGAAGAGGGCGGAGGCGACCAGCCGAACAGATCGAAGGCGTACGTCGCCAGAAGGGAACTCCTCATCGGGTCACCCGGTGGGCCGTTTATCGACCTCGTGACCCGGGGGTGTTGTACGTTGACATAGCCCCAGGAGGGGTTCCAGTCTTTCGAGAGTCTTTCTCGTCTGCCGTGGGCGAATGCCAAGTCGACCGGATAGTACGGAAAGAGTGCGCTTCGTCGGCCAGGACGACATTCGGCCCCGTCCAGGAGCCGCCACCGCTGCGTCAGGCACCCACAGACGCCGGGTGCGAAGGCGGGCGTTGCTGGCCTGCCCGGCAGTCAGGACGAGGTCAGCGGTCGGTCCTGTGCACTGCATCTGGTTCTTCGCCAGCCGCACCGGATCGGCCTCGATAGGGTCGAAAGCGGCGCGGCGCATGACTCTTCAGGCCCTCCAGAGAGGTCACCTGTTGGCGAGACCGCCGTGCACTACCGAATCACCCTTGACTGCAGTGCAGGGATAGCAGCGATCTTGGCCTGGTCAAGGTGGTCCCACAGGATCCCCTTCGGCCGATGTGGGGCTGTGCACTCGATGACCTCGTCCGGCGTAATGACCAGGTCGACCTTCGCGTCGTGATCGGTGACCGGAATGGGTGTATCAATCACCTGGAGGCTGTGAACCGTGGTCACGACGAGGCTGCCGGGTCCGATGAGGCCAGCTTCCGTCAGAAGCGCGAACTCCAGGTCGGAATAGCCGGCGCCTTTGCCGATCCGGGCACCGTCCCGATTGACTGTGACACTCGTGACGGTTACCGGATGGGTACCGCCGGTCCCCGCGGGGGACGAGGGCCAGCGACGACCACTCCGACGACATCACCCGGCTGATCACACTCTGGTAAGCGGGATGCTGAGCCGGGCGGCGAAGTCGGATCATCGGTGGCCACGGACAGCACAGGGTCACCGCAGCGGACATCGACCTGCTGGACGAGCAGCGCAGACACCACCCTGTTGGAGCGTGCGGTCCAGGCCGCGATGCGCTCGCACGAAGCGCACTTCGCCCGAGCTGTTGACGTGGAGCCTGCCGGCGCCTTCGGCGTGGAGTCGCCGGCCGGGGCCGCCGAGGAGGAGGCAGCATCTGGTGTGCCGGTGCCCTGCGGGGAAGGCTTGGCTCCTCCTGTCCCGCTACCCGGCTTGTCCGCGGGGGTAGACGGGGCGCCGCTGGGCTTGTGCGTCGGCTTGTCTGAGGGGTCGGGCTTCGGGTCGGTGGCGGTCTTGGCGTTGGTGACGGTCACGGTCACCGGAGCGCCGGGGCCTGCGGTGAACGACTTGGACGGCTTGTAAAGGTCGTACCCGGCAGGGGCTTTGACCTCCTTGACCCAGAACTCCGTCTTCCGGCTCGACACCGGCAGTTCTCCGGAGGCCGTGCCCTTGCCACCGGTGGTCAGGGTGAGCAATGTCGAGGCGCCGGTGCCGATGTTCACCGTCGCGCCGGGCAGAAGTTTGCCGGTCTTGTCGTCCTTGGCCCGCAGGAGGACCTTGGCTGCCTTGAACGGGTCGGTGATCGTCAGCTGTGTGGTCGCGCCCGGGGTGACGATGACGTCCTGGTCGGCGACGACCTCGTGGAGCGGGCTGCCTTCCCTAATAAGAAGTCATCTCATTTGGTGAGTCTGCGGTAGCAGATGAGGGTGCAGGCGATGCTGGTGAAGGCGAGGAAGTGCTCGGCTTTGCGCTCGTAGC
>NZ_JBIRXG010000029.1:0-96275 GCF_044388685.1 Streptomyces sp. NPDC020192
CCGCTGGAACAACTCCCACAACTCGTCCGGCACCAGCCGCTCAACGATTCCCACGCCAACAGGCTACCGAACACGCCAAATGAGATGACCTCTTAACTGTCATGAAATCGGCTGGAGTTGGGCCCACAGCTGGACAGCGCGCTGCTTCGGCAACGGTCGAGGTAGTGATCCCCACCCTGGCACCGATGAGTCAGATGGCTTCGATGGCCACGGCTGCCAAGTACGGAAGGAGCAGGAATGACCCCAGGGCTCGCGGTACGCGACCGGAGCGACGGGTCACGTGCTTTCGAAATTTCGAAGGTGCCGACGACTCAGTGGTGGTCGGTGGCCGCAGGCTGGGCTGTGCTGCTGCGCTCGACCAGGCTGGTGGCCAGGTCCACGCGCAGCGCGGACGGTGGGTTGCCGCGGGCAAGGTCGATCACCATGCGCGCGGCGACCTCGGCCATCTCGGTCAGCGGCTGGCGGACGGTGGTCAGGGGTGGGCCGACCCAGCGGGCGATGGGCAGGTCGTCGAAGCCGACGACGCTGAGATCCTCCGGGATGTGTAGGCCCAACTCCCGTGCGGCCTCGTAGAGGCCGAGCGCCTGCAGGTCGTTGCCGGTGAAGATCGCAGTGGGCCGGTCCTTGAGGCTGAGCAGCTCCAGGCCCACCTGGTAGCCGGTTTCGTGGTGGAAGTTGCCCTCGCGGATCAGTGCCGGATCGAAGGCGACGCCGGCCGTCTCCAGCGCGGCCCGATAGCCGTCAATACGGGCGCGGCTGCACATCATTCGCCGTGGTCCGGCGATCATGCCGATGCGCCGGTGGCCCAGGTCGAGCAGGTGGCGGGTGGCGGCAAGGCCGCCGTTCCAGTTGGTTGTCCCGACCGCCGGCATGTCCGGACCGGGGTCCCCTGCCGGGTCCATCACCACGAACGGGATGTCGCGACTGGTCAGCTGCGCCTGCTGGGCCTTGTCGAGCCCCGACAGCACCAGGACCACGCCCGTGGGGCGGCGGGCGAGCACCCCGTCGATCCAGGACTGCCCAAGGCTGAGCTGGCCCGAGGACTCTGACAGGACGACGCTCATTCCCTCCTCGCGGACGACGTTCTCGACCCCGCGGATGACCTCCATCGCCCAGGCGCTCTCGAACTCATGGAACACCAGTTCCAGCAATGGGCTGGACGTGGCGCTGTTGCTGCCTCGCCGCTGATAGCCGTACTGATGCAGCAGCTCCTCCACTCGCTTCCGGGTGGCGGAGGCGACGTCCTCGCGGCCGTTGAGGACTTTCGAAACAGTCGGTGTGGACACCCCCGCTTCGCGCGCGATTTCGGCGAGTGTTGCCGCTCTGGCCACGACCCCTCCTGTGCTGCCCCGGGTGTGCGAAGTACGAAGCCCTCGCGACTGACGGTACGGATGCTAGCTGGTCAGGGGCTCGCCCGTACGTCCCCGTCGAGACGGACCTGCCAACTCCTTGACGATGGTCGATGTTGCGCCTAGGTTTCCCGCATCATTCGGAACTTGCTTCGAAACTATCGACGGATGGCGAGCCATGGGTTCTCTTCGCATGACCGTTCGCAACGGTGCGACCCGGAACAGATTCGCCGCAGTAGCGGCAACGACCGCGCTGATGCTCGGTCTGACCACCGCGTGCGGGTCCAGCGGCGGCTCCAACTCCGGGACGATCCACGTCCTCGTCTACGGGGACGCCGCGAACAAGGTCGAGAAGCAGATCGTCGACACCTTCAACAAGACCTCGAAGATCAAGGCGGTGCTGGACACCATCCCGGGCGCCGACTACCAGCAAAAGCTCAACACGATCATCAACACCCCGCAGGCCCCGGACATCTTCTTCAACTGGGGCGGCGGCAGCATCGCGCCCTTCGCCAAGAAGAACCTCCTGCTCCCCCTGGACGACATGATCGCCAAGGACCCGGGGCTCAAGTCCAACTTCCTCCCCTCGGTGTTCAACACCGCGGTGGTCGACGGCAAGTCCTACGGTGTCCCGATGCGCGGAACGCAGCCCGTGCTGCTCTTCAACAACAAGAAGGTCCTGGCGAGCGCCGGCCTGAGCGTCCCGCGGACCTGGGACGACCTGATCAACGACGTCAAGGTGCTCAAGGCCAAGGGCCTGACTCCGATTGCGCTCGGCGGCGGCGACCAGTGGCCCAGTCTCATGTGGTTCGAGTACGTCTTCGACCGGGTCGCCGGACCGGACCTGTTCCAGAAGGCGCTCGCAGGTGACAAGAGCGCGTGGGCCGGCCCGGACAGCCAGAAGGCTCTGGGCATGCTGAAGCAGCTGATCGACGCCGGCGCATTCGGCAGCAACTTCGACTCGGTGAAGTTCACCGACGGCGGGTCCCCGGCGCTGCTGGCCAAGGGCAAGGCCGCCTTCGAGCTGATGGGCTCCTGGGAGTACTCCACGCAGCAGTCCAACAACCCCGACTTCGCCAAGAACGACCTCGGCTACAGCGCCTTCCCGACCGTCAGCGGCGGTAAGGGCGACCCGAAGGACGTCGTCGGCAACACCAACAACTTCTACTCCGTCGTGAAGAAGACCCGGCACCCCGACGCCGTGGCGGCCTTCCTCAAGCTCATGTACTCCGACGAGTTCGTGAAGGCCCAGCTCGGCATCGGCAACCTGCCGACCACCACCAACACCGCCAATTTCCTGTCCACCTCGGCCAGTCCTGACTACTCGAAGTTCCAGTACGACCTGGTCAAGGCGGCGCCGTCGTTCCAGCTGTCCTGGGACCAGGCCTACCCGCCGGCGGCGGCCACGCCGCTTCACACGGCCATTCAGAAGTTCTTCGACGGCAAGACCGACGCCAACGGCTTCATCCAGGCGATGCAGTCACTGTCCAACTCCTGAGTAGTAGGACCGATGAGCTCACTTTCTCTCGCAGCCATGTCCGGCCGCCGCCTCAAGGCGCGCCAGGCCGGCGTCGGGGTGACCCGACCGGGCTTCGCCTGGGCGGTACCCGCGACCCTCTTTTTCCTGCTGTTCGCGATCCTCCCGCTGGTGCTGGTCGCGGTGCTGTCCTTCACCAGCTGGGACGGTGTCACCTCGCCGCACTTCAACGGGCTGGCGAACTGGACCAAGCTGATCCACGACCCCGTGATGACCCAGAGCATCTGGCTCACCGTCGTGCTCACCGTGCTCGGGGTCGTGACGCAGACGCCCGTCAGCATCCTGCTGGGGGTCTGGGCGGCCGGACCCCAGCGCAACCGGGCCGTGCTGTCCGCGATCTTCTTCCTCCCCCTGCTGCTCTCGGCGACCGCGGTCTCGGTGCTGTGGCGCGCCGTGCTCGACCCCAACTTCGGCGTCCCGGGCCAGCTTCCCTGGCTGTTCGGCAACGGCAACCTGCTCGGCAGCCAGGCCGGTTCGATCGCGGTGCTGACCTTCGTCGGAATGTGGCAGTTCACCCCCCTGCACGCGCTGCTCTACCAAGGCGGCGCCCGCGCGGTTCCGCAGGTGCTCTACCAGGCCGCGGCGATCGACGGGGCCGGCACCGTGCGGCAGTTCTTCCACATCACCCTGCCGCAACTGCGCAACACCATGATCACATCGATGATCCTCATGGTCGTCGGCGGGCTCACCACCTTCGACACGGTGCTGATCCTCACCCAGGGCGGCCCCGGCACGGACACCACGGTCAGCGCCTACTACATGTACGAGCAGGGCTTCAAGGAATACGACTTCGGCGCCGGCTCGGCCATCGCGCTGGTCCTGGTCGTGGTCGCCACTCTCATCTCCCTGGCCGTGGTCCGGCTCTCCGGCTACGACAAGATGCGCAGCACGGCGGAGGGGGTCTGATGCGGCGGCGCCCCAACTACCTTGCCGGACTTGGCTCCCTGATATGGCTCGCTCTGATCGGTCTGCCGCTCTACGTGCTGCTGATGGCGACCCTGCGCACCACCTCCAACTACTCCAGCCAGGGCCCGCTGAGCTTTCCGTCGCAGCTGACCCTGAGCAACTACTTCAACGCGTTCTCCAACGGCTTCGGGCAGGACTTCCTCAACACCCTGATCGTCACCGTCAGCGTCGTCGGCATCGTTCTGGTGGTGGTTCCGCCGCTCGCCTACGCCATCGTGCGCGCCCAGGGCCGGACCATCACCGTCGTGTTCCGGGTCTTCCTGCTGGGACTCGCGGTCCCCGCGCAGGCGGTGATCGTGCCAATGTTCTACGTGATCAGCCAGGCCGGGCTCTATGACCACCTGATCGGCGTCATCCTGCCCACCGCCGCGTTCTCGCTGCCGGTGTGCACCCTGGTACTGACCGGGGCGATGCGCGACATCACCCCCGAGCTGTACGAAGCCATGGCGATGGACGGAGCCTCCCCGTGGCGGGTCTTCAGGCAGCTGGTCCTGCCGCTGTCGAAAGGCGGGCTCTCCTCCATCGTCGTCTTCTCGGCCCTGCAGGCCTGGAACGGCTTCCTCTTCCCGCTGATCCTCACCCAGTCGGACTCGACCAAGGTGATCACCCTCGGTCTGTACAACTTCCAGACCGAACACGGCGTCGACGTCCCCGGACTGCTCAGTGCCGTGGTGCTGTCCATGCTCCCCATCTTCATCGTCTACCTGTTCGCCCGCCGCGCCCTGGTCCAGGGGCTCATGGGGGTCGGAGGAAAGTGACCGGCAACATGAACCCCACCGCCGAGGTCGACGCCCCCGTGTGGCGGGACGTCTCGCTCGACCCCGCGACCAGGGCCAATGCCCTGATCGCGGCGATGACCCTGCGGGAGAAGACAGCGCAGCTGGTCGGCGTCTGGGTGGGCGCCTCCGACGAGGGCGGCGAGGTCGCCCCGCACCAGCACGAGATGGAGGAGCCGCCGGACCTGGACGACCTGCTGCCGCACGGTCTGGGCCAGCTGACCCGGCCCTTCGGCACCGTTCCCGTGGACGCCGCCGTCGGTGCGCTCTCGCTCGCCCGCTCCCAGCAGCGCATCGCCGCCGCCAACCGCTTCGGCATCCCGGCGATCGCCCACGAGGAGTGCCTGGCCGGGTTCGCGGCCTGGGGGGCGACCGCCTACCCGGTCCCGCTGGCCTGGGGAGCGACCTTCAACCCCGAGCTGGTGCGCACCATGGCCACCGCCATCGGGACCGACATGCGCGCCGTCGGCGTCCACCAGGGCCTCGCCCCCGTGCTCGACGTGGTGCGCGACGCCCGCTGGGGCCGCGTCGAGGAGACCATCGGCGAGGACCCGTACCTGGTCGGCACCATCGCCACCGCCTATGTGCAGGGCCTGGAGTCCGCCGGGATCGTCGCCACGCTCAAGCACTTCGCCGGCTACTCCGCCTCGCGGGCCGGCCGCAACCTCGCACCGGTCACCATGGGCGCCCGCGAGCGCGCCGACGTCATCCTTCCCCCGTTCGAGATGGCGCTGCGCGAGGGCCGACCACGCTCGGTCATGCACGCCTACACCGACACCGACGGCATCCCCTCGGCAGCCGACCAGGAACTGCTCACCGGTCTGCTACGGGACACCTGGGGCTTCGACGGGACGGTGGTGGCGGACTACTTCGGCATCGCCTTCCTCAAGCTCCTGCACGGCGTCGCCGGAAGCTGGGCCGAGGCGGCCGGGCTCGCCCTCGCCAGCGGCGTCGACGTCGAGCTGCCGACCGTCAAGACATTCGGACAGCCGCTGCTCGACGCGGTCGAGGCCGGCACCGTCCCCGAGGAACTGATCGATCGCGCCCTGCGCCGGGTCCTCATCCAGAAGGCACAGCTCGGCCTGCTCGACTCTGACTGGAACCCGGTTCCGCAGGCGCTCTGCGGAGCGAATCCGACCGATCCCGAGGCGCTGCGCGGCAGCGTCGACCTCGACCCCCCGGCCAACCGGCGGCTGGCACGCGAGCTGGCGGAACAGGCCGTCGTGCTGCTGCGCAACGACGGCACGCTGCCGCTCGGCCGCCCCCGCCGGGTCGCGCTGATCGGCCCCAACACCGACACCCCGACGGCCGTGCTGGGCTGCTACTCCTTCCCCGTGCACGTCGGCTCCCAACACCCCGAGGTCCCGACCGGCATCGCACTGCCCACGCTGCGCGAGACCTTGGCGGCCGAGTTCCCCGACGCCGAGATCCTCTCCGCGCCCGGTGCGACGGTCGACGGCGACAGCACGGCCGGCTTCGCCGAGGCGGTCGCGGCGGCCCGCATCGCCGACGTCGTGGTGCTCGCCCTCGGGGACCGCGCCGGCCTGTTCGGCCGCGGCACCAGCGGCGAGGGATGCGACGTCGAGTCGACACAACTTCCCGGCGTCCAGGAGCAGTTGCTCGACGCCCTGCTGGATGCTGGCACGCCCGTGGTGCTCGTCATGCTTGCGGGCCGCCCTTACACACTGGGGCGCGCCGAGACGGAGGCGGCGGCGATCCTGCAGTCCTTCTTCCCCGGGGAGGCGGGCACCGAGGCGATCGCCGGCGTGCTCAGCGGGCGGGTGAACCCCTCCGGACGGTTGCCCGTGAGTGTGCCGCGGCACAAGGGCGTCCAGCCCTCCACCTACCTGGCCGCGCGGCTGGCCCAGGACAGCGATGTGTCCAGCACCAGTACCAGCGCGGCCTACGGGTTCGGCCACGGGCTCTGCTACACGGAATTCGAGTGGTCCGCGCTCGACGTCAGCGTCGCGGAGACCAGCACCGACAGCAGCTTCCGGATCGCCTTCGAGGTCCGCAACACCGGCGAACGCCCAGGCTGCGAGGTGGTGCAGTTCTACCTGCACGACCCGGTGGCCTCCGTGGTCCAGCCGGTGCAGCGCCTCGTCGGCTACCGGCGCCTCCCGCTCGAAACCGGGGAAGTCTGCCGGGTCCTCCTGGAACTGCCCGCAGACCTGGCCTCCTTCACCGGCCGCGCAGGCCGTCGCATCGTCGAACCCGGCGAACTGGAGCTGCGGATCTCCGCCAGCAGCACCGACCACCGCATCACGGTCCCGCTGCACCTGACCGGCCCGGTCCGGGAGGTCGACCACACCCGCAGGCTGCACCCCGTCGTCACCGTCGAGCCCCGCTGACGCAACGAGAGGCCGCGCGTGTACACCGACCTGTGCTGGAGAACCTGCTCAGGGCACCGCCGGGTACGCCCACCTCAGATGGACACGCGCGGGCAAGGCGCGGGCTGGAGGGGGGCCGCCCCCTCCAGCCGCAGCGCTGTGACCAGCTTTCCGAACTGACGCGGACTCAACCCGGTGAAATGCGACCAGCAGTAACGGCACCTCTTGGACTCGCTCCACGGCGCCCGGCGGCCCGAAAGGAACACATCCTGTGCGTACGTACGACAACCCTGTGATCAGCGGTTTCCACCCCGATCCCAGCGTGTGCCGGGTCGGTGACGACTACTACCTGGTGTGCTCCAGCTTCGAGTACTTCCCCGGGCTGCCGCTCTTCCACAGCAAGGACCTCGTGCACTGGGAGCACATCGGCAACGTGCTCGACCGGCCCGAGCAACTGCCGCTGCCTCTGCCCGGCGCCAAGGCGTCCGGCGGCCTCTACGCCCCCACGATCCGCCACCACGACGGCCGTTACTGGGTCATCAACACCAATGTCGACGGCGGCGGCAACTTCGTCGTCTCGGCCGAGCGACCCGAGGGGCCGTGGAGCCACCCGGTGTGGATCGACCTGACCGGGATCGACCCCGATCTGGCCTGGGAGGAGGACGGCACCTGCTGGTGCGCCTTCTCCGGGCCCGAAGGCGGCATCAACATGGCCAGGATCGATCCGGTCAAGGGGGAGGTGCTGGAGGGGCCGTTCGCCACGTGGTCGGGCAGCGGCCTCAAGTACCCTGAGGCGCCGCATCTCTACCGCATCGGCGACTGGTGGTACCTGCTGATCGCGGAAGGCGGCACCGAACGCGGCCACAGCGTGTCCATCGCCCGCGGCCGCTCGCCGCGCGGCCCCTGGGAAGGCGCACCCGCCAACCCCCTGCTGTCCCACAGCGGTACCGCCCGCTCCATCCAGAACACCGGCCACGCCGACCTGGTGCAGGCTGCCGACGGCAGTTGGTGGATGGTGCTGCTCGGCGTCCGGCCCCGCGGCTTCACACCCGACGTGCACGTGCTCGGCCGTGAGACGTTCCTGGCCCCCGTCGAGTGGGACAAGGACGGCTGGCCCGTCGTCGCGCCCGTTCCCGAGAGTCACGTGACCCCGGGCGGTGCCTGGCACCCCGTTCCACCCCTGCCCGCCCGCGACGACTTCGACGAGTCCGCCCTCGCGCCTCACTGGGTCTCGCCATTCACCCGCCCAGAGGGCTCCTGGTCGCTCACCGAGCGCCCTGGCTGGCTGTCCCTCAGAGCCACCGGCGCCACCCTCGACCGCCCCGGGTACACCTTCATCGGACGCCGCCAGCAACACCACGACTGCCGCGTCACCGCTGCGATCGACCCGGGTACGGGACGCGGCGGCCTCAGCGTGCGCCTGGACGAAGCCCACCACTACGAACTGGAGGTCGGAAACGGAGAGGCCAGCGTCGTCGCCCGCATCGGTCCGCTGCGCCAGACCGTGGCCAGCCGGCCGGTCCCGTCCGGGCCGCTGACCCTCACCGTCGCGATCCGCACGTCCGACCTTGTACCCGCCTCGCCCGAACTCACCGATGGCGGGATCACCGGCCCCGACACCGTCGCCTTCTGGCTCGGCGATCCCGACGCCCCGGACGCCCAGCCACTCGTCGAACTGGACGGGCGCTACCTGTCCACCGAGGTCGCCGGCGGCTTCACCGGCCGCGTTATCGGCATGTACGCCACCGAGGGCACGGTCGCCTTCGACTGGTACGAGTACACCCCGGCCTCGGCGCCCTCCGCTTGACGCTCGGCCTTCGGCCGCGTGCGACACCTGCGTCCGTGCGGGCGCCGCACGCGACATGCCGCGAGACCGCCCGTCGAACGGAGTGGCCGACGTACTCCGCGAGCGCACCGTCGGACGGCCTCGCCACGCTCACCATCCCTGCTTCCTGCCGTCGACCTCGAACAGCCGGCCGAAGGCTCGGCCAGGCTCCCGCGCTCCTCCAGCCGCTTCAGCTTTGTGCGCATCCCCTCGACGTGCCGCGGCTCGGTCCCCAGATGGCCCGCCAGCATGACGAGCACCACAGGTGTGCCTGCGTCCAGCAGGGTGTCGAGCAACTGCTGCTGCACGCCGGGAAGTTGTGTCGACTCGACGTCGCTTCCCTCGCCGCTGGTGCCGCGGCCGAACAGGCCGGCGCGGTCCCCGAGGGCGAGCACCACGACGTCGGCGATGCGGGCCGCCGCGACCGCCTCGGCGAAGCCGGCCGTGCTGTCGCCGTCGACCGTCGCACCGGGCGCGGAGAGGATCTCGGCGTCGGGAAACTCGGCCGCCAAGGTCTCGCGCAGCGTGGGCAGTGCGATGCCGGTCGGGACCTCGGGGTGTTGCGAGCCGACGTGAGCTCCACCCTGACAAGCCCGCACCGGTGCACAGCACAGGTGACAACAGCCGCCTCAAGTGCCCCACCCATTGCGGCTCGTGGCATAAGCATACGAGAGTCACGTACACCCCATAGGGGAACACGCGCGATGACGCACCGCGCCCGCGAGAGCCGTCGCTGCCACGCGCCCGTGTTCCTGTGTGGCCGCGCCTGTCGCGTGACGCCCATCCGAACCCGTCTACCAGGTGACCGCCGAGATGATCGCTTCATGGGCTGAGTGCCGTAGCCCTGCTTGTGGCCCTCATTGACCAGCGTGCGGTCACGCAGAAAGGCCAGCTCGCGTGGGCTGGCCGAGCCTGCCGACACCGCCTGCTGCATCAACTGGAGGGCACGACGCTGAACGTCGGGCTGCCGGTCGGCGTGCTGAGCGATCAGCCATGCCGCGCGTGCGGCCTCCTCGCCGACCAGTTCCGCCGTCGGCCAGCCGAATTCCTCCATGATCTCGTCAAGCCGGTCACCGTGCCGGGCGGTCAGCCGCCGCCACGCCAGCTGCTCGGCGGGGTCATCGCTGTTCGCGCGGGCTGCGGACTGGTGATCGACCGCAGCCATGTCCGTGAGTTCCACCGCCAGCGCGGCAACGTCGTGCGCCACTCTCAACTCCCAGGTCAGATCCGTGCTTTGTGCCCGCCCGCAAGCCTAGAGGTGCAAAACGGATGTAAAGATCATTCCGGAGAACGGTGACAGACGCCTCCCCGCACCGGGATAATGGATCTACTCCCGGAGCCAGAGCCGGATCGCTGCGACGGTGACGGTGCCCTGGAAGACATAGGCACGCTTGTCGAACCTCGTGGCCACGGCCCGGAAGTTCTTAAGGGCGTTGATCGTCCGCTCGACTTCGTTCCAGATCCCAGACCGGGACCGGAAAGTCAGCTGGACCCAGTCCCACCACCCTTAGCCGCTCTGCCCGTGGCCCAGCGCAACGCCCCGACCACGGGCCCGACCACAGCAGGTCACGGCAATCGCGCAGCCACCGGCCGCGCATGTCCGGCCAGCCGTGGCCAGTTCGCCGTTCTCGCGTGACGACCCGCCCGGTATGTGGAACCGTCTGGGGATTCCTGAGTCGGGAGTGAGTCATTCCGAGGGCTCTGGCAGCCTTGCGCGGACCCTCCTGTATGTTCTTTCGGGCTCGCGGAGGGTGAGTTCCCTGGGGCTGAAGAGGTCGATCGTGGCTGATGAACGGCTTGATGCCGAGTGGGTCCGGGCTTGGTGCGAGCAAGCGGGTGTGGCACTCACTGAACTGATGCAGTCGTTCCAGGCGCGACACGGTTTCCCGCCCGGCAGGAACGCGGTCGCGCTCGCAACGGAGGAGAGTCATAAGGCGACGGACGCGCTCGTGGAACTGACGCCGATTCCCTCGGACCTGACCACGATGTACTGGGTGATCGACGAGGTCTCCCTGCCCGATGTGGACAACGGCTACTTCATCCATCCGTCCTCAACGGTGGCAGGCCACTTCCGCGAGTACGGGGCGCTGCAGATCGACGGGGAAGAGCCTGCCCTGGTGTTCGCCAGCGACGGCGGCGGCCGTCTGTTCGCACTGGCAGGATCCGGGCGGGTCTGGAGGTCCACCACCGCCTCCTGGTTCGATCAGTTCGACCTTGCCGCCGCAAGCCTCCAAGAGTTCCTCGAAGGGCTGGCACAACGGATCAGCGATCAGCTCTGACCGGCCGCCAAAGCCGATGGCCGAGGCGGCAGAATGCGGGGGTGACGAATCTGACCGAGATGAGTGAGCGCGAGTACTTCGCCCAATTCGCCAAGCGGACCGGCATGTTCATCGGCCGGACGACGCTTGGCGGAGCGACCGCCTTCATGGTGGGTTATGACCAAGCTGCCCGCCGGCATGGCGGGCCCGGCCTGGATGGTTGGCGCGAGTGGCTGATGGCGAACCACCAGGTCAGCGACAATCTCGTCTGGGAGGCCCAGATTCGGCAGATTGCCCTTCCGGATTGGCCGGGCGGGTGGGACCTCATGCCCGAACAGGAAGTGCACGTTCTCAAGGTGCTCTTCGAGTTGCTCGACAAGTTCCTTGCCGAACGGGAGGGATCCGCTTCACAGGTTTGACGTATCACTCTCCACCACGCGGGCGACGTAGCCGCTGTAGGTGCGGCCCGCCAGGTCTGACCAACGGACTGCGGTACTCGGGGTGATGCCGAGAGCCTGTGCAAGGAGGGGGGCTTCGATGTGTGCGGCCAGATGAAGCAAGGCCCGTGACCGTGCCGGTCCGGGGTGGAGCCCGAGCCGGCGCAGGCGAACCACGGCTCGGGGGTCTGAGTGGCTGGCCCGCCTTCATGCCGGGAAAGAGACAAGAGCCCGTCACGATGGCCACTCCCGCGCATGGCAGGCGACCTTGCTGCAAGTATCGGACGACGAGTTGGTCGCGTAGCGGTGGTAGGCGAAGCTCGGTCACTCCCAGCCGCAGGTCGACATCGACGCCGCCGTCTCCGTTGCCGGTGATCCGGATGTCGCCGGTGCAGATCATCAGTGTTTTCGTCAGCGGGATGGCGTAGGTCAGGATGATTGCGCCCATGACGCGGTCCGCCAGGTCGAGGCTGTCGTCGTGGAGCAGACGCCGAAGTAGTTGCCACCGCTCGTCGGGGGTGATGGCAGGCTTGGGCTGGTCACTGCGCTGTTTGCGGCAGGTGAGTTTGCGGCTCTTGCGGGTCCGTGTCGTCCACCGGAGGAACGGTTCGACGGCGCCGAGGAGTTGCGGGTGCCGTACTCGCGGAGGAGGAGCCGACGGTCGGTTACTGCGACATCGCCGAGATGGGAGGCCAACCAACTCTCGAAATCTGCAGCGTAGTTGTTGCGTGGCGGCAAGCATCCAGTGGCGACGAGCTGGCTGCGAAAGGTCTCGGTGGTACGGCTCCCCGGGAGGGTATCGAGAGCGGCATGGTCGGTTCGGGATCGTGCCGGTGCCCATGCCGATCAGCAACTCCGGGTTCGTGCGCAGCCACTTCAGTGAACTCAGCGGCCGAGGTCCGTTGAGCAGTGCTTCGCGCGGTGGGGCCAGTGTGCGTCGGGCATGGGCGTCCGGGGTCAGGTGGTCGGAGACCCGGCGAGTGCACATTGGTCGCAGCGGCCGTAGGTGTAGCACGGGTGCGTTGTGCCGCAGTGGTGGCAGCCGTAGTCACGCTTCCAACCGACAGGTCGCTTCAGGTCACCTGCGCGCACGGTAGGTGCGTGTTCGCCGTCGCGGGTGAAAGGCGGGTGCGTGTTGACGTGTTGGGCGCGGTGGCAGGGCCAGCAGATCGCCGTGCGGTCGACGACGGCGAACGGCATGTCGGTCCGGTCGCAGGCGCCGCAGGGCCGAGGCCTGCGGGGGATGCAGACGGCGCAGGCCGGGGTGTCTGCCTTTTTCCCGGTCGGGCAGCGGCGTTCGCGACCGCAGACGACGCAGGTCGTTCGGGGGCCCAGCCAGCAGTTATCGCGCAGGTCCGGCTCCCCGTCTTTGGCGATCACCTTGATGCGGCCGCCGGTTTTCAGGCAGCTTCCGCAGCGGCGACCTCGCGGTCGGTAGCAGAGTTCACAGAGGGAGGGAGAGCCGTCGCCCGTGGGGACCAGCAGTGTTTCGACGTTGCAGTTCGCGCAAGCCCCGGCATGGTCCCTCCAGCAGAAGCCGCAGACGAGTGGGACGCGCTGCCGGGTGCCGTAGAGGGCGCCGGTCTTGCCGCAAGCGGTACACGGTCCGATCGGCTTGGATTGGCACTTGCTGCACGCGGGCAGCGAGGCGTTGTCCATCCGGAAGTGGCGCCGGACTGGGGCTGACCGGCCGCAGAAGCTGCAACGTCGGCTCGGTGCAACGTATCCGCTGGCGATCACCGGCGCCTCCGGGTCGGCCCGAGGTCGGCCTTCACCGGCGCGAAGGAGTCGGGCAGCTCTGCCACCGGCGGCTCATCGGACGGGGCCGGGCGGCGGCGCTTGGGTTCGCCGGCCACGGTCTGCAGCGGCTGCTGGGCGCTGGACGACGGAAAAGTAGATCTCGACCTGGTTCAGCCAGGAGGCGTGCACGGGTGTGTGGACCATGACTGCGTTCGGGAACGCCGCAGCCAGCCGGTCGGCTGCCTTCTTGCCGCGGTGGGAGGAGCCGATGTCGACGATCCAGAACACGCGCTTCGCGCTGGCGTAGGGCTCGGTGCTCATGACCTGGGCGACCTGGTTCATGAACGGGTCGATGCCGGTGGTGGGCTCGGTGCGGCCGAACACCTGCGCGGCGTGGACGTCGTAGGCGGCCAGGTAGGCCAGGCCGCCGCCGCGTCCGTAGGTGTGGTTGACGCGCATCGCTCTGGCCTGCCCGGGGGCGAGGGTGGGGTGGCAGCGGCAGCGGGCCTGGATGGAGGTCTTCTCATCGGCGCTGATGACGTACTCGTCAGGGTCGAGCGGTTTGCCTTGCCAGGTGCGGGTGTACAGGTCCAGCACGCGCTGGGCCTTGGGGCGGAAGTCGGGATCGGTGATGAAGATCCAGGATCGGTGCTGCCAGGGCTTGAGCGCGTCCTGGTCCAGCCAGCGGCGCACGGTGGAGGCCATCGAACGCGGCGATGCCCCGCTCGATGGCCTCCCGGGCCAGGTCCGGGGCTGACCACCGCGCCAGCGGCACCCCGGTCTCGGCGGGCAGCCGGCAGGCCAGGGCCTTAACCTGGGCGGCCTGCAAGGGACTGAAGGCGGGTGGGCCGCCGGTGCGCTTGCGGTCGGCCAGGCCCGGCAGGCCCTGTTGGGCGAACCGGTCCCGCCAGGTCCGGACAGTGTCCAGGTGCAGCCCCGTCTCGCGGGCGATGCGCGCGTTGGAGCGTCCACGCGCGGCGTGCAGTACCACCTGCGCGCGCATCCGCATCCGATGCTCGGTCTTGTGGCCGTAGGCCATCTTCTTCAGCCGCTCGCGTTCGGCCGGGGTCGGGGCTATCGGGCGGGCAACCGCAACTGGCAAGGCAGGCAGGCCGATCAGGAGAAGCGGATCATGACGGGCCGTAGCCTGCCGCACCAGGTTGGAGCATGCCGTTTCCTGCTGGGGGCGTCTCGTGGGCTCACGCCCGCGCCAAGCAGCGCTCAGCGCGTCGGACGGTAGGTCGCGATGATCACTCCGCTGCTGGTCGGCCGAGCGCTCACCAGATGCAACTTCTTCAGGGTGGCGTCGTCGGCGAACAGCTTCTTGCGGCCCTCGCCGGCGACCACCGGGTGGATCAGCAGTACCAGTTCGTCCAGCAGGTCCTGCTCCAGCAGCGAGCGCACCAGCGTCGGGCTGCCTGCGACAGTGATGTCCTTGCCGCTGCCCGCCTTGAGTTCCTCGATCGCGGCCGCCAGATCGCCTTTGATGAGCGTGCTGTTCGCCCAGTCCTCGACGCTGTCCAGCGTGGAGGAGACGACGTACTTGGGCGAGTCGTTGATCCACTTGGCGAAGCCGGCGTCCTCGCCATTGGTCACCGTCGGCCAGTACCCGGCCCACTCGGTGAAGGTCACCCGGCCCAGCAGAATCGTGTCGGCCGTCTCCAGCGTCTCTTCCAGCGCCGCGCCCATCTCTTCGTCGAAAGCGAACTGCCACTCGTTCGGCGACTGGGCGACACCGTCGAGCGAGACGAACAGGCCCGAAACGACCTTGCGCATGATTCCTCCGTGATGAGTGCATGGTTGTCTGCTCGGTCCCGGCCGGGACGGCCCTCTGGCCGGGGCAAGCCGACCCCGTCGGCCGCGTCAGGAAGACTATGCGGGCACCGAGGCTGAGGTCTTGTACAGAAGCGACAAGGGCTCCGCCCCCTCCGGAGCGCTCAGCTGGGTGGCGGTCCGGCCGATATAACGGGTCAAGGACCGCGCCAGGTGCGGCTGGTCGAAGTAGCCCAGCCGGTGCACCACTTCCTGGGCCGACGCACCCTCCTGGATCAGTACCGCCGCCTCGCGGGCGCGGTGGATCTGCCGGATGGCGCCCCGGGTGAGGCCCGTCGCCGCGACGAAGCGCCGCTGGAGGGTGCGCTCGGAGACGTCGGAGGTGGCGCCGTCGAGCACGGCAGGCACGATCGGATCGCAGTCCACGATGCCCTCACGCACCATGCGCCGTACGAACGCCTCCGCGTTGTCGTAATCGGGCGGGTGCCAAGCGGAGCCCTTCAGCCAGACGGAACGCCGCGTCACGCCAGGTATCTCCGCGCTACCTCCCACGAGCCGGCTGATCGGTATGTGCGGCATCGAGGTGCCGAGGGCAAAGCTGATGCCGAAGAACGTAGCGTCCTCGGGGACGGGGGCCAGGCAGGCCTTGGGCTCCGGGCCCAGTACGGCCGCCCGGACCTGACCGTGGTGCTCCCAGAAGACGAGCTCCCAGTGCGATGTCGCGATCGACGTCATCCGGCCCACGTCGTCGCTGCGGCTGCGCCACACCCGCTCGATGTACGGGAGTTCCGACGGCCGGCTCTCGATCTCCAGACCCAACCGGATCATCCCCCGCTCACCGCTGCCTGAGCCGCCAGTCTGTCACGTCGTCCGGACGGCCAGAGCGCGTGCGAGATCCTCGGGGAGGATGCGGGCGCGGCTCGGCCTGAACGCGGGCACTGGCCCGATGCCCGAAGGGCGCGTGTGGAAGCCCAGCCACATCGGGGAAGTTCACCACCTCCGACCTGGACGATCTGCTGGCCAGGCTCGACCAGCACGCCGCCGATCGTCAGGAAGGATCCTCGTTCGGCCTCGCCGCATGATCAACCCCCGAAGGACTTCAGGAGCCGACCACTAAGGGTGGAGGCGGAGCAGGTGTTCGCCCTGGCGCACGCGGTGGTCGCCCGCTGGATGTTCGGCCGCGCAGGATTCGAACTCCTCCGCAAACGAGTCCTGCTGGCGCAACTGAGCGTCACTGGGACCACAGGAGGTGGACCAGAGCCCCGCGAAAGTGACACAGCCGCAAAGGACGCGCCGCCCGGAGCAACGTTGCCCCGGGCGGCGGGTGAGCCCTAGATGATCGATTCCAAGGGCTGTTGGGCTTCCAGTGGACGACGATGACTGGCTCGGTGCGTTGCGGTGGGGTCGGACACCTACCGCATGGAGCTGTCGTCGCGGCTACGTGAGTCGTTCGTGGGGGACGCGTCGGCGAGGAAGCCATCGACGATCGTGTTGAACACCTTGGCAGCCGTCATCGGCATCCCGTGTCCGGTATGGGGAACGACGACGAGGTACGCACGTGGGATGGCGTCGACCAGGAGTTGCGCGTTCGGCAGGCACTCCTTGTCGCGCGCGCCGCACAGGATGAGCGTCGGGGCGGCGATACGAGGAAGGAGATCGGCGATGTCGGCCTCCTCCGCTGCGTTGACCATGGCCAGGAGGGTCGGGCGGTCGTGGAGATCGGAGACGGCTTTCATGTACCACCAGCCGGGGCGGGAGCGATAGAAGCGGATGGCACGTCGACCGCGCTCGGCTGGGCGCATCGAGGCGCCTTGCAGGATCAGGCGGCTGACACTCGCGGGGTGGTCGGCGGCGACCTGCGCGGCGACAAGGGCTCCCAATGACATGCCGCACAGGTGGACCGGTTGGGACTTGCCGATCAGGTCGGCGACCGCGTCGGCGCACGCATGGAGGGAGAACGGTCCCGGGGACCTGCCGAAGCCGGGCAGGTCCGGGGCGATGACGTGATACTGCTCGGACAGGCCGGACAGCTGCTTCTTCCACATGCGGGACGCCGCGCCACCGCCGTGGAGGAGGATCAGAGCCGGGTTCGAGGGATCGCCGGCTGTCTGGGCGTACAGAGTCCCTGCCATGGGTTCAGTCTGCCAGCGCGGCGAGCGTGCGTGTTTGATGACAGGTTGTGAACTCTGACATTCAGATGATCGATCCCAAGGGTTGGGCCGCGCATGTGACGAGGGAGTCCACAGTCGGGTTGTGACACCAGACATGGACTCCCTCGCGACCGCACTCTACGTCAGGACCGACGACCTGCTGCAGGGTTCGCCGCAGCTCGCCCCGTGGCGGCCGGTGGTCGGCCTCACACCGCAGCTCAGCGATGCCGAATTGGTGACGCTGTCGATGATGCAGGTCATGCTCGGCTACACCTCCGAGGCCCGGTGGCTCCGGCATGCCCGAAACCACCTGCGGCATCTGTTCCCGTACCTGCCGAAGCAGCCCGGCTACAACAAGCGGCTACGGAAAGCGGCCGAGCTGATCCGGCACGTCACGCGCGCGTTGGCCATGGACACCGCGCTGTGGACCGACGACGTATGGGTAGTGGACTCCACACCGGTCGAGTGCGGCCGCTCCCGGGAGACCGTCAAGCACTCCGACCTGGCCGGATGGGCACAGTACGGCTACTGCGCCAGCCACACGCGCTACTTCTGGGGACTTCGGCTGCACCTGCTGTGCACGCTGGGCGGGCTGCCGGGCGCATTCGCGCTGACCGGGGCGAAGGCCGACGAGCGCGAGACGCTCCTCGACATCTTCGCCACCGAACCGATGCTCGTCACCGACCGCCCACCTGGACAGACGCTGATCGGCGACAAGAACTACTTCGGCCGCGAGTTCGAGTCACAGCTCGCCGACTTGAACATCGAACTGCTGCGCCCGGCCCGCAAGGGCGAGGCCGAGCGGGCCGGATCAAAGCTGTTCAAGCCGCTGCGGCAGGTCATCGAGTCGATCAACGAGTCGTTCAAAGGCCAGCTCGACCTCGAGCGGCACCGCGGCCGAACCCCCAACGGCGTGATCGCCCGCGTGCTCCAGCGAGTCCTCGCGCTGACCGCCGCCATCTGGCACAACGAGCACGCCGGCCAACCCGTCATGCGGTCGCTGACCGCGTATGACCACTGACGGCTTGGAATAGATCATCTAGACAGTCGCAGTCGGCGTCGACCGTCAGGCAGCCTGGCATGGCTACTGTGTCTCGGCGCTGAAGCTCGTGCCGGTCGTGAGTGACGGTTGGTCAGTGCACAGGCCGGAGCCGAACGCGGCTAACTCGTGGTCGGCGATCGTTCTTCTCATCCTGCCCTACCGTCTACGCGGCACAAGTCCGGTGTCGAAGGCGATGATCGCCAGGTGGACGCGGTCCCGAGCCTCGAGCTTGGCGAACAGGCGCGCGACATGAGTCTTCGCCGTCGCCGCGCTGATCACCAGCCGCTCGGCGATCTCACCGTTCGACAGTCCCTGTCCGACCAGTGCCAGCACCTCGCGCTCCCGGTCGGTGATCCCCGCGATGAGACTCGAGTCCGCGGCGGGCTCGGCGTCCGGTTCGGGGGCCGCGGGGCCGGACGTTCCGGCGAAGTCCGCGATCAGCCGTCGGGTCACGCTCGGCGCGATCAGCGCG
This sequence comes from Streptomyces sp. NPDC020192, assembly GCF_044388685.1. Classification (NCBI taxonomy): domain Bacteria; kingdom Bacillati; phylum Actinomycetota; class Actinomycetes; order Kitasatosporales; family Streptomycetaceae; genus Streptomyces; species Streptomyces sp. NPDC020192. The sequence continues at coordinate 18,656 of NZ_JBIRXG010000029.1, forward strand.
TCGCCGGCCGCCACCACGCGGATCGCGTCCAGGATCGCGTCCAGGGCCATGCTCTTGAGCAGAAATCCGCTGGCCCCGGCGCGGAGTGCGCCGTAGACGTACTCGTCGTCGTCGAAGGTTGTCAGCACCAGCACCTTGGGCGGGTCCGGTTCGGCGGTCGCCTGCCGGGTCGCCTCGATCCCGTCCATGCCCGGCATCCGGATGTCCATCACCACGACGTCCGGCCGCAGCTCACGTACCAGGCGCACCGCCTCGCGGCCGTCGCCGGCCTCGCCGACCACCTCCAGGTCGTCGGTGTTGCCGATCAGGATGGCGAGCCCGACCAGCATCAGGGGTTGGTCGTCGGCCAGCAGCACTCGCACGCTCATGCCGGGAGGCTCGCCGTCACCCGGAATCCGCCTTCCGGACGCCGGCCCGCGCTGAACTGGCCGGACAGCAACGTCACTCGCTCGCACATGCCGAGCAGGCCGAAGCCGCTCCCGCCGGCCGCGGAGTGCCTCGGACGGCCCGGCCCGCCGGAACCGTCGTCCCCGTCGTCCACCACCTCGATCCTCACTCCTTCCGGCTCGTAACCGACCGCGACCCGGCACGTTCGCGCCCCGGAATGCCGCACCACGTTGGTCACCGACTCCTGGATGATCCGGAATGCCGACAGCTCGATCTCCGGCGGCAGTGGACGCCGCTCGCCCTGCCAGGTCACGTGGACCCGCACCCCGGCGTCGGCCGTGCGTTCGGCGAGCCGCGGGACGTCGGCCAGGCTGCCGGCCGGCGCCAGCGGAGCGGCCCGCGGCATGGCGTCGTCCGGCTCGGCGCGGCGTAGCGCCCCGAGCATGCGCTGCAGCCCGAGCAGCGTCTCCCGGCTGGTGGTCTCGATGCCGGTCAGCGCCCGCCGCGTCTGCTCGGGCTTGGTCTCCACGACCCGCGCCGCCGCTCCCGACAGCACCGTGATGATCCCGATGCTGTGCGCGACGCTGTCGTGCAGTTCACGGGCGATCCGCAGCCGCTCGGCCATGACGGCGCGGGCCTCGGTCTGCTCCTGCAGGGCTTCGAGGTACTCACGGCGTTTGCGATACACCCCCCCGAAGACCCACGCGACCGCGAACCACAACGCGAGCCCCCCGGTCCACTGGGCCGCGTCGCCGACGGTCTCCCCGGGGTAGCCGTGGATGTCGTTGACGAACGCGGCCGCGACGCCCGCGACGGAGCCGACGGCGGCAGCCTTCGGCCGCCGGGCGGCGAGGTACCCGCCCAAGGCGACGAGCAGGACGAACACGATCAAGGGCCGCGCGCCGAAGGCCTCGCCGAGGACTGATTCGCCCAGGATCACCGCGAAGACGGTCGCCGGCAGACGGCGCACCAGCAGAACCGGAAGGGCGAGCACGACGTACAGACCCAGCATCTGGACGGGCTCGAGGTCGGGGAACCGGAACAGGCCGTCCTCAGGGGTCGGCATCGTCCAGGGGAGCAGCATCGCGTAGAAGCAGGCGGTGGCCGGCACCACGGCCTGTGACATCAGCCAGGTCACGCGCTTCGATGTCGAGAGACGCTGGAGAAGCTCTTCCATACGGAGATCGTATTCAGTGGCGTCGGCTCTGCGCGTCGCCCCGGGGATGTACGCGGGGTACGCCGCCGGGCCGATGGCCTGGGGAGAGGTGACATCCGCCGGCCGACGCGATGGGGCATGGTCCGTTCCTAGGTTCATGGCCATGACCAATGCACCGATGATCGCTCTCCAAGATGCGACAAAGAAGTACGACGACGGCCCGCCCGCGCTGGCCGGTGTGACCTTGTCCGTGGCGTCCGGTGATTGCGTGGCGATCCTCGGCCATTCCGGCAGTGGCAAGTCCACGCTGCTGAATCTGATCGCCGGTCTGGACAAGCCTTCCAGTGGCACCGTGACCGTCGATGGCACCCGCGTCGATCAGCTCGGTGAGGCCGGTTCGGCGAAGTACCGCCGGGCCTCGATCGGCATGATCTTCCAGTTCTTCAACCTGCTCGACGACCTGACCGTGTTGGACAACGTCATGGTTCCGGCGCAGCTGGCCGGGATGGGCAAGGGCGAAGCGAAGCGGCGGGCCATCGAGCTGCTCGGCTCGCTGGGCATCGACCGGCATGCCAAGGCCTACCCGCAGCGGCTGTCCGGCGGGCAACGGCAGCGGGTGGCGGTGGCCAGGGCCCTGATGAACAAGCCGGCGCTGCTGCTGGCCGACGAGCCCACCGGCGCGCTGGACTCGAGCTCGGCCGAGGACGTGCGCCAGCTGCTGCTCGACCTGAACAGCGAGGGCCAGACCATCCTGCTGGTCACCCACGACGTGCAGCTGGCCGCGAGCACCGCGCGCCGCACGATCGAGTTGGTGGACGGCGCGGTCGAGCGGGACGTCATCAACGACGGCAGCGGTGCCGGCCTGGCCGCCCGCACGCCGCTGACCCGTCCGGCGGGAGCGGTCGGATGACACTGCGCAAGCCGCCGATGCCCCGGCGCCTCTTCGAGGTCGGATTCCTTGCCATGGCCCGCCCGCTGCTGGCGGTGAGCGGGTGAGCGCCCTGGGCAAGGTCGTACGCTCCGGCGTGGGCCGGCGCCGCCTGCAGTCCCTCGTCATGGCCCTGACGACGTTCGCCGCGGTGACGTCCTCAGTACTCTCCCTCGGCCTGCTGGCCGTCGTGCAGACCCCGTTCGACCACGCCTTCAGTGCTCGGAACGGGGCGCACCTGGCGGTCCAGTTCGACGGCTCGAAGGCCACGGCCGCGCAGGCCGCCGCCACCGCGCACGCCGCCGGCGTCACCGAGGCGGCCGGACCGTACCCGATCGCCGCCGCCCTGGACACGACCGTCGGCACGGACTGCCCCAAGAAGGATTTCGCCGGTCACGACAACGGTCCGATCACCGTAACCACCCGGCCCGACCTGGGTAGCACCTCCGGGATGGACCAACTCGTGCTGACCCAGGGGCGCTGGCCGACCAGCCCGGGCGAGATCGCCCTGCCGTGGCAGCACTATGCCACCGTCTGCTTCGGCGATTCGGTGGTGTTCTCCTCCCTGCCGGGCAAGCCGTCGTTCAAGGTCGTCGGCTTCGGCGGCTCGGTGACCAACAGCGCGACCGCCTTCGCCACCGCCGACGGTTTCGCGCGGCTCACCGCCGCCGGTGCCAAGTCCGACGAGCAGATGCTCTACCGGTTCGCCAAGGCCGGGACCGACGCCGACATCGCCACCGACAAGCAGACAGTGGCCGCCGCTGCGCCGGCCGGCGCGGTCGAGGGCGCACAGTCGTACCTGACCGCGGAAGAGCAGGCGACCGGCAACGCCAAGGCCTACGTGCCGTTCCTGACCGGCTTCGGGATCCTCGGGCTGTTCATGTCGGTGCTGATCATCGCGATCGTGGTCAGCGGGGCTGTGGCCTCGGGAATCCGGCGCATCGGGATTCTGAAGTCGTTGGGCTTCACCCCGTCGCAGGTGGCCCGCGCCTACACCGCGCAGGCCATGATCCCGGCGACACTCGGCCTGGTGCTCGGCACGGTTTTCGGCAACCTCCTGGCTGTGCCGATCCTGGACGGGGCCACCAAGCAGCTCGGCGCGGCCAGTGCCACGATTCCGTTGTGGGTCAGCGCCGTGGTGCCGCTGGGCACCCTGCTGATCGTCGGCACCACGGCTTTGATCCCGGCACTGCGGGCCGGCCGGATGCCGACGGTGCAGGCCCTGGTGGCCGGCCGCGCCCCCAGGGCCGGGGGCGGCCAGACGGCGCAGCGTCTTGCCTCGCGGCTGCCGCTGCCCCGGGCCATGTCGCTGGGTCTGGCCCAGCCCTTCGCCCGGCCGGCCCGGGCCGTACTGGTCGGTGCGGCGGTGCTGTTCGGCGTGGTGAGTGTCACGTTCGCGGTGGGGCTGGAGACCGGGTTCAACAGGTACCTGGACACCAGCACCTCGGGCTTCAACGTCGCGTCGAAGATCGTGGAACCCACAGCCGACGTAGGCGTGCCCTGGGGTCTCTACGGCCCCAACGACCCGCGCAACCCGCACCTGGACGCCGCCAAGGTGGCCGCCGCGCTCGCCAAGACCCCGGGCACGAAGACCGCGTTCGGCTGGGGCGACAGCGGCGCGACCATGGTCGGCGCCCCGCTCGGCGGCGAACCGGCGAAGGTGTTCACGGTCACCGGCGACTTCTCCTGGACGCACCTGGAGCTGCTGTCCGGCCGCTGGTACTCGGCGCCCGGCGAGGCCGTGGTCGGCGACAAGCTGGCCACGGCGGCGGGGATCCATGTCGGTGACGACGTCACCGTGGTGCAGCAGAACAAGCAACTGCCGCTGAAGGTCGTCGGCATCAACTTCGACACCAACCAGGGCGACTACACGGTCATGACGGATGCTGCCACCTTCACCGCCGCCGGTCTGACCCCGCACATCGACCAGTTCAACGTCGAGCTGGCCGACAACGTCAGCGGAACGGACTGGTCCACCGCAGCCGCCGCCGCGCTGACCCCGCTGAACGCCTCGGTCCAGCCGAACGACGGCGGGGGCAAGAACATCATCGTGATCACCATGGGCGCCCTGGTGGCCACGCTCACGCTGATGATGATGGCGGTCGCCGCGCTCGGGGTGCTGAGCATGGTGGTGCAGGACACCCGGGAACGGGTCCATGATCTGGGGGTCTTCAAGGCCCTCGGGATGACACCCAAGCAGACCATCGCGATGGTTCTGACCTCGGTGACACTCACCGGCCTGATCGCCGGGCTGATCGGGGTCCCGCTCGGGGTCGCGGTGGAGAAGGCGACGCTGACCCCGATGGGGAACGCGATCGGCCGGCACCTGCCGCCGAGCGTGTCCCACGTCTACACCGCCGGGCTGCTCATCCCCCTGCTGGCCAGCGGGATCGTGATCGCCCTGCTCGGCGCACTGCTGCCGGCCAGCTGGGCGGCACGGACCCGGACCGCCACCGCGCTGCGGACCGAGTAGGACCGGTAGAGCTGTCGCTCGCAGCGCTGCCGGGCATATCAAGAACGGAACGCCGACCTCCCCGACACCTTCGGGGAGGTCGGCATTCCGGAGTTTTGGGGCCGTCTACATCATGTCCGGACCGAGTCCCTCGACGAATGATGAGAGAAGGTCGGTTCCGCTGGTCAATCGGGCCGCGGTCGTCAACATCGGTGCAGGCCTGGGGCTGGCAGACGTACGCGTGGTCCGGCGGGAACTGGGACAGCCGCGCGCAGTTGCGGCAGGTCCAGAACGACATCACGGTCGCCGGGCATGACGCGGACCTCGACCAGGCGATGGCCGCCGACTTCGGGCAGTGGGGCGGCAAGGGCGGCGGCGGTGTCATCCTGCCGTCCTGACCGAACATCACCGACGGCATGACGGGGCCCAGCGTGCAGGCGGCGCAGTATCTTCTGCGCTACCACGGTGCCTCGATCACCGCCGACGGCCAGTTCGGGCCGGCCACCCTCGCCGCGACCAAGAGCTTCCAGTCCGCGGACGGCTTCGGCGTGGACGGCCAGATAGGCCCGCAGACCTGGTCGGCGCTGATCGTCCAGGTCCAGGCGGGCTCCAGCGGCGACGACGTCCGGGCCGCCCAGGTGGAGCTGAACCGGTTCGGCTACGGCCCCGCTGTCGACGGCAGCTTCGGCTCCGGCACCGACAGCGCCGCCCGGGCTTTCCAGTCCGGGCACGGCCTCGGCGTGGACGGCCAGGTGGGACCGCAGACCTGGCAGATGCTCGTCGGCAGCTGACCGCCGAGCCCCTCCGGTGGCCAGTGTGCGGGGCGGGGTGACCGCGACGGTTCGTTCGTCCCGCACTCGCTCGCCGCGGCGGAGACAGGCCCGCTTTCCGGGGTCTTCGAAGTTGAGCGGTGCTCGGCTCGCTGACGCGACGTCACGCTCGGGCGCCGGGGGCGGGGCGGGGCGGGGCGGGGCGGGGCGGGGCGGAAGAGCAAACGTGAACCACCCCCGACGCGATTGCAGCTCGCGGAGGTGTCGCAGGACTTCCTCACTACGGCCTACGCGGCCACGAATGCGTGAGATATGTCTTTTCGCCCTGCTTAACGAAGATGAAACGGCGGCCGCCGCATTCCGTAAAGAGGGTTCGCGACGATCGGGCACTTACACCGCCCAGCGCAACATCCGGAGCCAGATCGCGTGACTACTACAGAATCCGCCCACACGCCCCTCGGCGGACCCGGCACGGGCGCCACCCCCGAGCCCAAGCGCCTGCGCACCGGGGCGCTGGGCATGTGGGGCGTCGTCTTCACCGTGCTGGCCACGGCCGCTCCCATCACCGCCATGACGGGCAACGTGCCCATCGCGATAGGCTCCGGAGCCGGCACGGGGACCCCGGCCACCTTCATCTTCTGCACCGCCGTTCTGGTGATCTTCACCATCGGCTACTCCGCGATGGCCCGGCACATCACCGCCACCGGCGCCTTCTACGGTTTCATCACCCGCGGCCTGGGCCGGGTCGCCGGGCTGGCCAGCGGCCTCATCGCGACCCTTGCCTACGTGGTCTTCGAGGGTTCGCTGATCGGGATCTTCGCGTCCTTCTTCAAGACGGACGTGGAGACCTTCGGCGGGCCGAAACTGAGCTGGATCGTCTACGCGCTCTTCGGCATCCTCGCCATCGCGGTACTCGGCTACTTCGACATCGAGCTCTCCGGGAAGGTGCTGGGAGTCTTCCTGGTCGCCGAGGTGCTGATCCTGCTGCTGATGGGCGGCTCGGTGCTCTTCCACGGCGGCGGCCCCGACGGGCTGATGACCGGCTCCCTCGACCCGGCAGGCGGTTTCACCGCGGTGGCCGGCGGCAGCGTGGCGATCGGTCTGTTCTTCGGTTTCTGGTCGTGGGTGGGCTTCGAGACCACGGCGGTCTACGGCGAGGAGTCCCGCAACCCGACCCGGATCATCCCGCGCGCCACCCTGCTCGTCGTCATCGCGCTCGGCGCGCTCTACACCTTCGTCTCATGGATGACCATCGCGGGCAACGGCGCGCACAACGCCGTCACCATCGCCCAGGGCGGTACCGGCAACCCCTTCGACCTCTTCTTCGGCATCACCCAGAAGTTCGTGGGTGTCTGGGCCAAGGACCTCTACCAGGTCCTGACCGTCACCGGCTCCTTCGCCTGCGCGCTGGCCTTCCACAACTCGGCCTCCCGCTACCTCTACGCGATCGGCCGCGAGGGCCTGCACAAGGCCGTCACCCCGCTCGGCGCCACCCACGACAAGCACAAGTCCCCGTGGGTCGCCTCGATCGTGCAGTCCGTGATCACCCTGCTCATCACCTTGTACTTCTTCCTCTTCCAGGCCCCCAGCAAGGCCGCGCCGGACGTGCCGTACTACTACGAGTTCGGCCTGCTGGCGATCATGGGCACGATGGGGATCCTCATCGTCCAGGCGATCTGCTCCGTCTCGGTGATCTGGTACTTCCACGGCGGCAAGCGCCACCCGGAGACCCGTAGCTGGTGGCGGACTCTGCTCTGTCCGGCGGTGGGCGCAGCGGGCATGGCCTACGTCGTCTACCTGCTGTTCAGCAACCTCTCCTTCGCGGCAGGCGCCGCCTCCAACAGCCCCGTCTACACCCTCACCCCCTACCTGGTGATCGGTGTGGGCGTGCTGGGCGCGGTGATTGCGCTCGTGCTCCGGTCCACCGACCGGGCGCGCTACGAGCAGATCGGCAGCACCGTTCTGGCCGAGTCCCACGAGCGCTGAAAGCCCCTCATGCGTACCGCAGAGAGACTTCGGAGAGGTTGACAGCATGGTCTACCGCAGCACCCTGCGTGGCGAGCGGTTCACGTTCGCCACGCTGCCCGAGCTGCTGGCCAAGGCGAACGAGACGAAGTCCGGTGACCAGCTCGCCGGACTCGCCGCACGCAGCGAGCGGGAGCGAGTAGCGGCCAAGCTCGCCCTGGCCGACGTACGGCTGGCCGAGATCGCCGCGACTCCCGTCGTGGAGGACGCCGTGACGGAGGCGGTCTCCGTGCCCGCCGACCCGGCGCGCTTCGCGGAGATCGCCTCGCTCACCGTGGGTGAACTGCGCGAGTCGGTCCTGGAGCCCGGCTTCCGGCAGCGCTGGTCGGGCGGGCTGCACGCGGCGATCACCCCCGAGATCGCCGCCGCCTGCGCCAAGCTGATGAGCAATCTGGACCTGGTGGTGGCGGCTGCCCCGCTGCGCCGTACCACCCGCTGCCGTAACACCATGGGCGGTGCGGGCGTCTTCGGCTCTCGAATCCAGCCCAACCACCCCACCGACGGCGTGCGCGGCATCATGCTGTCCGCGCTGGACGGCCTGGCGTTCGGCTGCGGCGACGCGATGATCGGCGTCAACCCGGCTACCGAGTCCGTGCCGGTGATCGGCGAGGTGCTGCGCGGCGTTCACGAGTTGATCGCCCGGCTGGGCATACCCACCCAGTCCTGCGTGCTGGCGCACGTCACCACCCAGCTGGCCGCACTGGAGGCCGGCGCACCCGTGGATCTGCTCTTCCAGTCGGTCGCCGGGACGGAGGCGGCCAACGCGAGTTTCGGCATCGACCTCGGCCTGCTCGCTCGCGGCCGGGAGGCTGTGCTCGCCCACCACGCCGAACGGGTGGGTGAGTTCGCCGGCGATCAGGTGATGTACTTCGAGACCGGCCAGGGCAGTGCGCTCTCCGCCGAGGCCCACCACGGCGTCGACCAGCTCACCCTGGAGGCGCGGGCGCAGGCGGTGGCCCGGCTCTACGACCCGTTCCTGGTCAACTCGGTGGTCGGATTCATCGGGCCGGAGTACCTGGCCGACTCGGTGCAGATCACCCGCGCGGGCCTGGAGGACCATTTCGTCGGCAAGCTGATGGGCGTACCGACCGGCGTGGACGTCTGCTACACCAACCACGCGGACGCCGACCAGAACTCCAACGACAACCTGCTGGTGCTGCTCGCCTCCGCCGGGTGCACCTTCGTGATGGCCATCCCGGCCGGGGACGACGTGATGCTCAACTACCAGACCACCAGCTACCACGACGTGGTGAGTGTCCGCCGGACGCTGGGGCTGCGCACCGCTCCGGAGTTCGAGTTCTGGCTGGCCGAGATGGGCATCCGCTCCGACGGCCGCCCGGGTGGCGGAGCGCACGCCCTGCCGACCAGCCTGGCCGAGCTCGCCTCCGCCCTGGAGGGCAGTGGAGCCCTGCGCGAACTCCTCCCCGGAGGTGTGGCGTGACGGAGCACCTGGAGCTCTCCGCCCCTTCTGCCGACCCGACGCCCGCGGAGCGAACCGCTGCCTGGCTGCGCGCGGCGACCCCCGCTCGTATCTTCACCGGCCGGGCGGGCAGTTCCTACCGCACCGCCACCCTGCTGGCCCTGCGCGGCGACCATGCGGCCGCACGGGACGCGGTCTCGACGCCACTGGACCTCGACGCCCCCGGGATGGCCGCGCTGGCCGGCCGTTTCCCCTGGACGGTGGTCGCCACCATGGCCGACTCCCGGCACCGCTACCTGCGCCGCCCGGACCTGGGCCGGCGCCTCACCCCGCAAGCGCGGCAGACGATCTCCGCCGAGCACGGACCCGGCCCGGACGTGCAGCTCGTGATCGGCGACGGGCTGTCCTCCACCGCCGTACACGCCCAGGTGCCGGCTCTGCTGCCGCTGCTGCACGAGGGCTGCGCGGTGCGCGGCTGGTCCGTGGGCCGTCCGATCGTGGTGCGGCAGTGCCGGGTCGGAGTGCTCAACGAGATCGGCGAGCTGCTGGACCCGGCGGTGGTCGTGCTGCTGATCGGTGAACGCCCGGGCCTGGCGACGGCGGAAAGCCTTTCCGCGTACCTGGCGTACCGGCCGCGTCCCGGGCACACGGACGCGGACCGCAACCTCCTCTCCAACATCCACCGCGCGGGGATTCCGGTGCGGGAAGCCGCGAGCCGGATCATCGGGCTGGTGGAGGCGCTGATGGCCGAGGGGCGGAGCGGAGTGGCCGTCAAGGAGGCCGTTGCAGTGGAGAGCTGACCAAGCGCCCCGCGGCGGAGCCGCATATCAGGCACAGCCCCGCGCCCCTTCAGGGCGCTGCCGAACCGCAGCGGACTTCGCCCGGCCTGCTCGGTGTCGGGTGGCGCGCCATGAAGGGGTCGTCCGGAGGGCCGGGAGTGGTTCCCGGCCCTCCGTCGCGTTCAGGCGACCCGCGTGAACTCCACGGTCACCTCCGGCGGCCCGCCCGCCACCCCCCGGTACACGCCCTTGTGCGGGGGCACGTCGTCGTAGTCGCGGCCGCGGCCGACCACCACGTGGGACTCGTCGGCGCGGGTGCGGTTGGTCGGGTCGTAGCCGCACCAGTCGCCCGCCCAGTACTCGATCCAGGCGTGGCTCTGCCCGGCGACCGGGCGGTGGAGCTCGGCCTCCTTCTCCGGGTGCAGGTAGCCGGAGACATAGCGGGACGGCAGCCCCAGGCCCCGCAGCAGGGCGATGCTGACGTGGGCGATGTCCTGGCAGACGCCCGTGCCCTGCTCCCAGGCCTCGGCGGCGGAGGTGTTCACGCCGGTGGTGCCGGGCAGGTACGACACCCGGTCGGCGACCAGCGCGGAGACGGCGACGGCCATCTCGTGCGGGTCGAGGCCCGCCGTGACCTCCCGCGCGTGGGCGATCAGCTCCGCCGGGACCGTCGTACGCACCGTCGGGTTCGCGAACTCCAGCAGGCGGGTGCGCGTGGTGCGTTCGGCCACCTCCGCCCAGCCGGGCGGCCCGGGAAGCGGACCGGGCGGGGCCGTCTCGACCAGGCTGGACGCGGTGATGGTGAGGTCGGAGTGCGGGTCCATCAGGTCGAAGCCGGTCACCTGGGTGCCCCAGTAGTCCCAGTACGACCATGTCGTGGCCGCCGGGCCGACGGTCACCCGACCGTCCAGGGCGGTCTGGCCGGGCAGCGTCAGCGGGGTCATGCGGACCTCGTTGTGCGAGGAGACGGCGGCCTGCGCGTAGGAGACGCGGGTGACGTGCCGGATGCGGAGGCGGCGGATTCCCTTGCCGGTCACGCTCACGCCCCTTCCTGGGCCCACTCAAAGGCCCCTCGGTACGGGAAGAACCGTTCCGCCACCGCGTCGGCGGACGTCATGCAATCCTGTTGCAAGTCCCGTAGGAGAACCGGTAGTTGCTTCTCGAGGGCGTGCGAGTCCAGGTACTCCAGGCGGGTACGCAGGCGGCCGATCGGGCGGCGTGCCGGGTCCTGGCGCGAGCGGCCCAGCGCGGTCAGACACTCCTCGGCCGTGGTCAGTGCGTGCAGCGCCGAGCGTGGGAAGTCCCGATTCAGAAGCAGGAATTCGGCCACGCGCGGGGTGTCGCCGGAACTGCCGTAGACGCGCGCGTACGCCTCGTCGGCGCCGCTTGCGCTCAGCAGCGTCGGCCAGTCCGGCGCGTGCGCTGCGTCCAGCACGCGCACGCTCAGCAGCCGTACGGTCATGTCGACCCGTTCCAGACTCCGGCCCAGGACCACGAACCGCCAGCTGTCGTCCCGGCTCATCGTGGAGTCGGCGAGCCCGAAGAAGAGAGCCGCGCGGCGCCGGACGAGCTCCAGATAGGCGTACGGACCCGTACGGCGGGCGGCGAGCCGCTGGTCGGCGAGAGCGTGCCAGGTGGAGTTGAGGCACTCCCACATCTCCGAGGAGACGGCCTCACGGGCGCTGCGGGCATTGAGCCGGGCAGCACCCAGCGCACCCTCGATGGAACCGGTCGAGCCCGCGTCGAACGCGAGCTGGTCCAGCACCTGTTGCATGTCGACCGGTTCCGCCCCCGCGTCCACGCCGAGGATCGCGTACAGCGACCGGCAGGCCGCGTCCTCGTCGCGCCAGGGGTCCTCCAGCATGCGGTGCAGATAGGCGTCGAGGATCCGGCCGGTGGCGTCCGCTCGCTCGACGTACCGCCCGGTCCAGGTCAGCGCCTCCGCTATCCGGGAGAGGATCACGTCGTTCACTGCTGCTGTGCCCCTTCCTGTACGACCGTAGAGGTACCGTCGGGACCCAGCTGGCGGGGAGCGACGTCGGGCAGATCGCCGGAGCCGACAGGGGCCGGCCGTTCGGCGGGGCCCTCGGCGAGTACCCAGGTGTCCTTGGAGCCGCCGCCCTGGCTGGAGTTGACGATCAGGTTGCCCTCCTGGAGGGCGACGCGGGTGAGGCCGCCGGGCAGCACCCAGACATCGTTGCCGTCGTGCACGGCGAACGGGCGCAGGTCGATGTGGCGCGGGGCCATGCGCTCGCCGGCGAGGGTGGGGGAGGTGGACAGGGCGACGGGCCGCTGCGCGATGAAGCCGCGCGGGTTGGTGATGACCGCTTTGCGGGTGCGTTCGAGGGTGTCGGGGTCGGCCTTCGGCCCGATGACGATGCCCTGACCGCCCGCTCCGTCCACGGGCTTGACGACGAGCTGCTCGATCTGGTCGAGCACTGCCTCCAACTGCCCGGGTTCGTCGGGCCGGTAGGACTCCACATTGGGGAGGACGGGTTCCTCGGACAGGTAGTACCGAATCAGATCCGGGACGTAGGTGTAGAGCAGCTTGTCGTCTGCGATCCCGTTTCCGATGGCGTTCGCGAGCGTGACGTTGCCTGCCATCGCCGCGTTCATGATCCCCGGGCAGCCGATCACCGAGTCGGGCCGGAAGTGCAGCGGATCGAGGAAGTCGTCGTCCAGACGCCGGTACACGACGTGGACGGGCACCTCGCCGCGCGTGGTCAGCATCCACACGCGGTTGTTCCGGCACAGCAGGTCGTGCCCCTCCACCAGTTGCACGCCCATCAGCCGGGCGAGCAGCGCGTGTTCGAAGTAGGCCGCGTTGTTGGGCCCGGGGGTCAGTACCACGACCCTGGGGTCGGCGGTCCCGTCGGGCGCGGCGGCGCGCAGGGCGGCCAGCAGGCGGTGCCCGTAACCGTCGACGGGCAGCACGTACTGCTCGGCGAAGAGGGAAGGGAAGATGCGGGTCATCGCACGCCGGTTCTCGATCACGTACGACACCCCGCTGGGCACCCGCACGTTGTCCTCCAGCACCCGGAAGTCCCCGGCCTCGTCACGCACGAGGTCGATGCCGGCGACGTGGATGCGCACACCACCGGGAGGCTCGATCCCGTGCGCGACCCGGTGGAAATGGGGGGAGTTGAGGAGCAGCCGCCAGGGCACGACGCCGTCCTCGAAGGCACGGCAGGGACCATAGGCATCGGCGAGATAGGCCTCCAGGGCCCTGACTCTCTGGCCGACGCCGCGTTGTATGAGATCCCATTCGAGGGCGTCGAGGATGCGCGGCACGAGGTCCAGCGGCCACGGCCGCTCCTCGCCCGCGAAGGCGTAGGTCACACCACGGTCGGTGAACGACCGGGCCATCTGGTCTGCTCTGAAACGCAGTTCACTCGGTGCGATCGGCTGCAGCGCCGCCAGTACCGGCTCATAGGCGGTCCTGACCTCACCCGGCCGCACAAACATCTCGTCCCACGCGTCGGCCAACGCGTATGCGTCGAATATATCCGCCATGAGGGGACGTTAAGTGCGGCTCGTAACGCGACGATCTCTACGTGATTTCCGGCAGCGCACTCGCGGCCGCCCAGCCTGCGGGGTGCCAAAGGTCTCGGGTGCGCCCTGAGTGCGGATTGTCGGATGTTCGGCCTGACTCCCCTCGCATCTGGCCACACCTGGTCCCCGTGCGCCTCCCGTCGCATCACCAGCCACGTCCTGCAATTGCGCAGGTGACGTTGGGGTGTCAGGTCTCCCGGTGCTCGCTCAGAACAGTGCCAGGCCCTCACCGCTGGTGTCCGCGATGACTGGCCGGATCTGGGCAGGGAGGCCGTCCACGCGGTCAGGACCGGCTGCGGCGGCCACGGCAGGGGCCGTCTCGGCCATCGTGCTCGGCCCCGACGCCGGAGCAGGCGGCGTGATGGGCAACCCCCGCGACTACGCCCTGCCCGGCAACCAGGACCCCCACACCCCATGGCCCAACTCGCTCATGCTGCTCACCGCGATCGCCGCTGTCACCGATCGCCTGCGTCTCGCCGCCTCGGCGGTCATCGCTCCCCTGCGGCATCCCCTGCTCCTGGCCCGTGAGCTCGGCACCCTCGACCTTCTCTCCGAGGGCCGTGATCGTGCTGCCCAACGTCAGCTGGAGCCGGGACGAGTACGCGGCACTCGGCGTCCCGTTCTCCCGGCGTGGCAAGCTCCTCGACGAACACCTGGAGATCTGGGCGAAGTTGTGGGGCCCCTCGCCCGTGTCTCACGAGAGCGAGTACTACACCTTCCAGGACGTCTACTTCGAGCCCAAGGCATACCGCCCGGACGGCCCCCGACTGTGCTTCGGTGGCGCGGGCATGCACGACGCGATGGCCCGCAGGATCGTCCGGTACGGCCACGCCTTCAACCCGCTGGGCAAGGTGACGCCCGAGGAGATGCAGACGCTGAAGGCCGCGATGGCCGCCGTGGGCCGCGACATCGCCGACCTGGAGATGATCTGCGGCACCCGCGCCGTGTTCCCCGACGACGACTCCTGCGCCGACCTGGCACAGGCCCTCGAACCCATCCCCGAGCAGCTGGCCCAAGGATTCACCACCTTCTGCGTCAAGCCCTCGCAGTTCACCGACGACCCGAACGGAGTAGGCGCGTTCTGCCGCGAGGTGATGCGCCGCGTGGAGTCCCTGACCGCCTGACGGCGCCGGCCGATGTCCCGCATCGCGGCCCGAGCAGCCCGCTGACGACGAACGGCACCGGGCCACGGAAGAACGAACCGACCGAGCCAAGGACCACAGCATCACGGCTGCACCGGGCCGGCGACCACGCGGACCTGGTGCTGGCTGTGGATCTCGGCACGGGCACGGCGACGGCTCCGCTCCCGGCCGATCCGCCGGGGGCGGCCGCCGGGGCCTGCGGTCTGCTTGCCGTGGACCCCGCCACCGGGGACCTCTTCCTGGCGAAGGCGGCCGGTGCCCCTGAACTGTCTGGGCGGAGCCGTACCCGCACAGGTCGACCTCACGGCCCGGACGGTGACCGCTCTGGACAGCACGTCCGGGTGCAGCCACGGCATCGCCTCGGACGGCTCCGGTTCGCTGTTCAACCTCGCAACCCCGGTGCCCAGCGTCAACATCGTGCCCACCACCGTGCTGGGCGCCGGGACGAGCACCGCGGTACGGCCGCCGACCCGGTCCAGATCCGGCTGGGCAAGGCCGCCGCCCTCGCGGTGGACGGTGCCCACCGGATCGCCGTGGTCTCGTTCCCGACACCGGCGGGCGCGCCGTACTTCGGGTCGGGCATGTGGGTGCCCGACAACAATGCCACCGGCCAGCTCGCGGTGGTGTCCCTCGCGACCGGGACGGTGCTGCGCACCCTGACCGGGGTCACCGCCGCCGGACACGGCGGGGCGGAGAACGCCCTGCAACTGGATCCGGCGACCAGGACCGGCTGGACGTACGGGCCGGGCGACCGGCAGATCCAGCAGTTCGCCTACTGACCGGCGGCCCGCCGCAGCCACGAAAGGGCCCGCCCCTGGCCGGGGTGGGCCCTTTCGTGGCTGCGGATACACGAAGTTAACCCCTGCGACCCGGGCGGGAGACGGGTCCGGCCGACGATCGCCATACCTGTCAAACGACAGGTATTCGTCGACCGATCGGAGGTGCGGTGATGAGCCGGCCCCAGATTCCCCCCGGGCACAGTCCGCACGGCGGCGCCACGACCAGGACCGCTCCCCTCGGCTACCAGCAGGAACTCCGTCGCGGAGTGGGCGGCTTCGCCTCCTTCGCCGCCGGCTTCTCCTTCGTGTCGATCCTCACCACCGTCTTCCAGTTGTTCGGGCTCGGCTTCGGCCTCGGCGGCGCGTCGTTCTTCTGGACGTGGCCGCTCGTCTTCGCCGGGCAGTTGCTGGTCGCGCTCTGTTTCGCCGAACTGGCGGCACGCTGGCCGATATCCGGGGCCATCTACCAGTGGTCGAGCCGGCTGGCTGGCACCACGGCGGGCTGGTTCGTCGGCTTGATCATGGTCATCGGTCAGATCCTCACCGTCGCGGCGGCGGCGATCGCCGCGCAGGCGGTCCTGCCGGGCATCTGGTCGGGGTTCCAGATCGTCGGCGGACCGGGCGCCGATCCGTCGGTCGGCTCCCCGACCGGCGCGCGGAACGCGGTCCTGCTGGGCTGTCTGCTGCTGGCGGTCACCACGGTGGTGAACATCCTGGGCATCCGTCAGATGGCCGCCGCCACCAGCCTCGGCGTCACCGTCGAGATCATCGGCGTGATCGCCCTCGTGCTGGCGCTGTTCTTCCTTCCCGAGCGGGGGCCGCAGGTGGTGCTCCACCACACCGGCTGGGCCGGACACGGCGGCTATGCCGGGGCCTTTCTGGCCTCCTCCCTGATGGCGGCGTACGTCATGGTCGGCTTCGACTCGGCGGGCGAGCTGGCGGAGGAGACCCACAGCCCGCGCCGTACCACCCCCCGCACCATCCTGCGGGCCCTGATCACCTCCGGCGTCGGCGGGGCGCTGCTGATCCTGTCGGGGCTGATGGCGGCGGGCAGCCTGACCGACGGGAAGCTGGCCGCGGGCGGACTGTCCTGGGTGCTCACCGACCGTCTCGGCGCGGTCGTGGGCCGGCTGCTGCTGTGCTGTGTGGCCGTCGCGGTGTTCGCCTGCACCCTGGCCGTGCAGACCTCCGGGGCGCGGATGATGTACTCCATGGCGCGCGAGGGCGCCCTTCCGTTCCACCGGCGCCTCGCGAAGGTCTCGGCCCGCACCGGCACACCGGTCACCACGTCGATCGTGGTGGGTGTCGCGGCCGCCGCCGCGCTCGTCGTGAACATCGGCCAGGCGGCGATCTTCACCGCGCTCTCCAGCCTCTGCATCGCCCTGCTGTACCTGGCCTATCTCGGTGTGACGCTGCCGCTGCTGGTCGGCCGGATCCGGCAGCGGGCCGCCGGCGGGCTGCCGGCGGGCGTCGACGAGACCGGGCGGCCCCTGTTCTCGCTGGGCCGGTGGGGAGTGGCGGTCAACGCGGTCGCGGTGCTCTACCAGGCCGGGATGACCGTCAACCTGGTCTGGCCGCGCGCGGAGATCTACGACCTCACCGGCGGTACCTGGTGGCTGCGTTGGAGCGCCCTGCTGTTCATCGGGCTCAGCCTCGCCGCCGGTGCCGGCTACTTCCTGGCCCGCCGGCTGCACCGCCATATCGAGCTGCGGCACGTGCCGCACACGCACACCGAGCCGCCCCGCGAGGCCGAGGCCGTCGCCGAGCCCGCCTGAGGGTCCGGCGACGCGGACAGCGGCACCGACCACGCACCGACGAAGGGACGACGGGAGCATCATGACCACTGCGCAGAGTCCGACGGCCGGCGCGCCGCACGGCAGCCACCCCGACGGGTGGGTTTCCGCCCGCGCCCGTGATCTGCATCTGACCGACAGTGTCCGCAGCGCCCGGCACGACGCCCGTGCCCAGGGCGGGCGGTCCGGGGAGTGGATGCCGTACCTTCCGGCGTCCGGCAGCCCGCACCGCCCGCCGGGGGTGGACCCGGCCACCCTGGTGTGGGCGGAGACGGTGGCGCCCGGCGGCTACACGCACAAGGTGCTCGCCCGCGGCACCCGGCTGCGGTTCGACGACCCGACCGGCGACGCCTGCGCCCACCTGCTGCTCTACAACGCCCTGGAACCGGTCGAGCGGCTCAACGTCGCCGACACCCAGAAGGTGCCCTGGCAGGCCTACCTGGGCGAGAACCATCCACTGCTGTCCGGGGACGGCCGGGTCCTGGCCGTCGTCAGCGCCGACTCCTCCGGCCGGCACGACGCCTTCTGCGGCACCACCACCGACGCCTGGAACGAGCGCAAGTACGGTGACGCCCGGCCCGAGGGACCGTCTCCGTCCGGGCGTGGGCTCTTCCTCAAGGCGGCCGCCAAGCACGGTCTGGGCCGGCGCGACCTGCCGCCCGGCGTCTCCTTCTTCCAGGGCGTGCGCGTCGAGGCGGACGGCACCCTCGGCTGGCAGGGCAGCGCCGGACCGGGCACACATGTCGAACTCGTCGCGGAAATGCCCCTGTTGGTGCTGGTCGCCAACGTCGTCCACCCGCTGGACCCGCGCCCGGAGTACGTCGTCGGCCCGCTGCGGGTGCACGCCTGGCGCGGCACCCCGACCGGCCCCGGCGAGCCGCGCTTCACCGCCACGCCGGAACTGCACCGGGCGTACCTGAACACCGTCGACTACTGCGAAGCACGGGGGCTGTGACATGG
This sequence comes from Streptomyces sp. NPDC020192, assembly GCF_044388685.1. Lineage (NCBI taxonomy): Bacteria > Bacillati > Actinomycetota > Actinomycetes > Kitasatosporales > Streptomycetaceae > Streptomyces > Streptomyces sp. NPDC020192. The sequence continues at coordinate 36,799 of NZ_JBIRXG010000029.1, forward strand.
CGACCACACGCAGCGGGAGCACACCGGTCACCTGCGCGACCGTCTCGGGCGGCACCGTCGTCTCCACCGTCCCGGTCGGCGCGGTGTACGCGGAGGACTCCCGCCTGGACCGGGGAGCGAGCCTGGTCGAGGGCACCGTCGTCCTCGACGAGACGGTGGCCCCCAACGCCCCCTGGTCGGCGGTGGTGCGCAAGGGGCACGTCCTGACGATCGTCGACGTCGGTGGCAACCAGTCGGCCGACTGCCTCCTGTACGACGCCGACGATCCCGAGGAGCGCTACAGCGTCCCCGACACCCTGGCCTGGCAGGGCAACGCCTATGTGCGCACCGGCACCGTGCTGCGCAGCAACGAGGGCCGCCCGCTGATGACCGTCGTCGCCGACGAGATCGACCGCCAGGACACCATCGGCGGCGCCTGCGGCAAAGAGTCCAACACCCTGCGCTACGGCCACCACGTGATGTTCCAGCACGGCTGCCGGGAGAACTTCCTCGCGGAGGCCGGCCGACGCGGTCTCGGGGTGCGGGACCTCGTCTCCAACCTCAACTGGTTCATGAACGTGCCCGTCGAGGCGGACGGCGCGCTGGGCATCGTGGACGGCATGTCAGCGCCGGGCCGCCGGGTCGCGGTGCGCGCCGAGACGGACGTCCTGGTGCTGGTGTCCAACTGCCCGCAGATGAACAACCCGTGCAACGACTTCAACCCGACCCCGCTGCGGATGCTCGTCGTGGACCCGGCACCGGCGGCCGGCGAAGCACGCTCCGCTCGGGCCGCCGGCACTCCGGAGGGAGCCGCGTGACCCGTCCCACCGCCGTACTCGTCGCCAACCGCGGTGAGATAGCCCGCCGCGTGATCCGTACCGCCCGCAGGATGGGGCTCGCCACCGTCGCCGTCTTCTCCGACGCCGACCGGGCCGCGCCGCACGTCCGCGAGGCCGACCACGCGGTCCGCCTCGGACCGGCGCCGGCCCGCGAGTCGTACCTGCGCGGCGAGGCGATCATCGAGGCTGCTCTCGCCCGGGGCGCGGGCATCATCCACCCCGGGTACGGCTTCCTCTCCGAGAACACCGCCTTCGCCCGTGCCGTGGAGGAGGCGGGCCTCAGGTTCGCCGGGCCCACCGCCGACCAGATCACCGCCTTCGGCGAGAAGCACACCGCGCGCGCCCTGGCGAAGGCGGCCGGAGTGCCGCTGCTGGCCGGAACGGAACTGCTCGCGAGTGCCGAGGAGGCCGTCACCGCGGCCTCCTCGATCGGGCTGCCCGTGATGGTCAAGGCCACCGGTGGCGGCGGCGGCATCGGCATGCAGGCCTGCGCCACGGCCGACGAGGTACGCGAGGCATTCGCCCGCGTCGCGGCGCTCGCGGAGTCCAACTTCGGCTCCGTCGGGGTGTTCCTGGAGCGCCTGGTGCGCCCCGCCCGCCACGTCGAAGTGCAGGTCTTCGGCGACGGCACCGGCCGGATCGCCGTACTCGGCGACCGGGACTGCTCGTTGCAGCGCCGCAACCAGAAGGTGATCGAGGAGGCCCCCGCCCCGGCGCTGCCCGCGCGGGTGCGCGCGCTGCTGCACGACTCCTCGCGCCGGCTGCTCGCCTCGGTCGGCTACCGGGGCGCGGGCACCGTGGAGTTCGTCTACGACCCGGTGCGCGAGGAGGCCGCCTTCCTGGAGGTCAACACCCGCCTCCAGGTCGAACACCCGGTGACGGAGGAGGCGTACGGCGTCGACCTCGTCGAACTCATGCTGCTGCTGGCCCGGGACGGCGAGGTCGACGACGCCGTGTTCGAGCGGGAGTGGGTACCCACCGGGCACGCCGTGGAGGCCCGCGTCTACGCCGAGGACCCCGGCAAGGACTCGCTGCCCTCCTCGGGTCTGATCACCCGGGCGGTCTTCCCCGGCGAGGGCGCGGACGCCATGCCCGGCGTCCGCGTCGACGGCTTCGCCGAAACCGGCCTGGAGGTGTCGCCGTACTACGACCCCATGCTCACCAAGGTGATCGCCAAGGGCCCCACCCGCGACGCCGCGTTCGACCTGCTCGGCCGGGCCCTGGCCGCGAGCCGGGTCGACGGCATCGTGACCAACCTGGGCCTGCTGCGCGAGCTGACCGTGCGGGGCGAGGTGCGCGGGGCGGTGCACAGCACCAGCACGCTCGACACCGCCCGCGACCCCGAGCCGCGCATCGACGTGCTGGTGCCGGGGGCACTGACCACCGTGCAGGACCTGCCCGGCCGGCTCGGCCACTGGCACGTGGGCGTGCCGCCGAGCGGGCCGTTCGATGCCGTCTCGTTCGCCGAGGCCAACCTGGCCGTCGGCAACCCGCGGACGGCGCCCGGCCTGGAGGTCACTGCGGGCGGGCTGACCCTGCGCTTCTCGCACGCCACCGTGGTCGCCGTCACCGGCGCCCCCGTCCCGGTGACGGTGGACGGCACCCCGGCGGCCCGGTGGGAACCGGTGCCGGTGCCGGCCGGCGCCACCCTGGTGCTCGGCCCCTGCCAGGGGCCCGGCCTGCGCAGTTACGTGGCCGTCCGGGGCGGGATCGACGCACCCGCGTACCTGGGCAGCACCTCGACGTTCACCCTCGGCGGTTTCGGCGGGCACGGCGGGCGGGCGCTGCGCGCCGGGGACGTCCTGCGGCCCGGGACCGCCCAGGCCGCGGGCGGCCGCCCCACCCCGGCCGGGCGGCGGCCCGCGATGGTCTCGCACTGGCGGATCGGTGTGACCGAAGGCCCGCACGCGGCACCCGAGTTCTTCACCCGCGAGGACATCGACACCCTCTACGCCACCGACTACCAGGTGCACCACAACTCCGCCCGCACCGGCATCCGCCTGATCGGGCCGAAACCCCGGTGGGCTCGCCAGGACGGCGGCGAGGCAGGACTGCACCCCTCCAACATCCACGACACCCCGTACGCGGTGGGCGCGCTGGACTTCACCGGGGACACCCCGATCGTCCTGGGGCCCGACGGGCCGTCCCTCGGCGGGTTCGTGTGCCCCGCCGTGGTCGCCAGCGGTGACCTGTGGAAGCTCGGCCAGGTCCGGCCGGGCGACACCGTCCGCTTCGTACCGGTCGAGGAGGCCGACGCGGCCGGCCTCGACGCCCGCCGTGCCTCCCCCGCGCTGACCAGCGCGGGCGGTGACGGTGACGACGGCGTGCTGGGCCGTCTGGAGGCCACCGACGCCCGGCCGGCCGTCACCTACCGCCGGGACGGCGACGACAACGTCCTGGTCGAGTACGGTCCCATGGTGCTCGACCTCGGTCTACGCATGCGGGTGCACGCCCTGCAGGAGACCCTGGCCGCGCATGCACCCGACGGCATCGTGGACGTCACCCCGGGCATCCGCTCCCTCCAGATCCACACCGACGCCCGCCGGCTCCGGGCCCGTGACCTGACGGCCCTGCTGCGCGAACTGGAGGATGAGGTCCCGCCCAGCAACGAGCTGGTGGTGCCCTCCCGCACGGTGCGGCTGCCGCTCAGCTGGGACGACCCGGCGACCCGACTGGCCATCGAGCGGTACATGGCCGGGGTGCGCGACGACGCCCCCTGGTGCCCGTGGAACATCGAGTTCATCCGCCGTATCAACGGCCTGGAGAGCGCCGACGACGTCTACCGCACCGTCTTCGACGCCTCCTACCTGGTGCTCGGGCTCGGCGACGTGTACCTCGGCGCCCCCGTGGCCACCCCGCTCGACCCACGCCACCGCCTGGTGACCACCAAGTACAACCCGGCCCGGACCTGGACCGCGGAGAACTCCGTCGGCATCGGCGGCGCCTACCTGTGCGTCTACGGCATGGAGGGCCCCGGCGGATACCAGTTCGTCGGCCGCACCGTGCAGGTCTGGAACCGATTCCGCAGGGGTGGACTGTTCCAGGACTCCCCCTGGGCGCTGCGCTTCTTCGACCGCATCGAGTGGTATCCCGTCACGGCGGAGGAACTGCTCGAACTGCGCGCCGAGACCGACGCCGGCCGCGGTGACTTCCCGGTCGAGGAAGGCACCTTCTCGATCGCCGAGCACCACGCCTTCCTGGCCGCCGAGGCCGACTCGATCGCGGCCTTCCGGCAGCGGCAGAGCGCCGCGTTCGAGGCCGAGAAGCGGCGCTGGCGGGCCGCGGGCGAGTTCGACCGCGACGACGACCCGGAACCCGCGACGGCCGCCGCCACCGTCACCGTCCCGGACGGCGCGGTCCCGGTCACCGCGCCGTTCACCGCCACCGTCTGGCAGATCACCGCCGAACCCGGCGCCACCATGGCCGACGGCGATCCGATCCTCTCCCTGGAGGCGATGAAGATGGAGTCGAAGGTACAAACCCCCGCCGCCGGAACCCTGCTGGAGATCTACGTCAGGCCCGGCGAACAGGTCGCGCCCGGCCAGATCCTCGCGGCGGTGCGAGCATGAGTGCCATGACACCGGCCGCACGTGTGGCAGCCGCCTACGACCGCGTCGAGAGCGCCGACCGGCCCGAGATCTGGATCCACCTCAGGCCGCGCGAGGAGGTGCTCGACGAGGCGGCCGGGATCGACCCCGCGCTGCCGCTGGCCGGCCTGGTGGCCGCCGTCAAGGACAACATCGACGTGGCCGGGCTGCCCACGACCGCGGGCGCGCCGTCGTACGCGTACGTCCCGCGGGCCGACGCGACCGCGGCCGCGCGGCTGCGCGCGGCCGGCGCGGTGGTGCTCGGCAAGACCAACCTGGACCAGTTCGCCACGGGCCTCGTCGGCACCCGCAGCCCCTACGGTGCGGTGCGCAACGCCTGGCACCCGGACCGCATCTCAGGCGGCTCGTCCTCCGGCTCGGCCGTCGCGGTCGCGCTGGGCATCGCAGACCTCGCGCTCGGCACCGACACGGCCGGCTCGGGGCGCGTGCCCGCCGCCCTCAACGGCATCGTCGGCGTCAAGCCGACCAAGGGCCTGGTGCCGGTGACCGGTGTGGTCCCCGCCTGCTACACCCTCGACTGCGTCACCGTCTTCGCCCGCGACCTGCGACTCGCCCGTACGGCGGCGGAGCTGATCGAGGGCCCGGACCCGGCCGACCCGCTCTCCCGCGCCGGGACCCCGCTCCCGCCGCCTCCCGCGCGCCCTCGGATCGCCGTCCCGGCCCCGGAGCACCTTCGGGGCCTGGCCGACGGCTGGCGCGACGCCTTCGACGCCGCGGTCGCCCGGCTGGCGAGCACCGGGGCGGAGATCGTCGAGGCCGACGTCACGCCGCTGCTGAAGGCCGCGGAGCTGCTGTACGGGGGCGCGTTCGTCGCCGAGCGGTACGCCGCCGTCGGCGCGCATCTGGAGAAGCACCGCGACCTGATCGGCACGGACCTCGATCCGACCGTCGCCTCGCTCGTGCTGGCCGGCCGGGAGAAGACGGCCGCCGACTGGGCCGCCGACACCGCGCGCCTGGCCGCGCTGGGCGCCGCCGGACGCGCCCTTCTCGGCGGCTGTACGGCGCTGCTGACCCCGACCACCACCTGGCACCCCACCCTCGCTCAGGTGGCGGCCGACCCGGTCGGGGCCAACGCCCGGCTGGGCCGCTTCACCAACTTCGCGAACCTGCTGGACTGCGCCTCGCTCGCCGTGCCCGCGGGGTTCGTGGACGGCCTGCCGTTCGGTGTGATGTTCACCGGGCCGGCCTTCTCCGACCGCAGGCTGGCCGCCCTGGCCGAGCGGTTCGCCGACCCGTCGCTGGACCTGTTCGTGGTCGGCGCCCACCTCACCGGACAGCCGCTCAACGCCCAGGTGGTACAGGCGGGCGGCACCCTGGTGGGCCCGGCGCGCACGGCCGCCGAATACCGCCTGTACGCCCTGCCGACCGAGCCGCCCAAGCCGGGTCTGGTCCGCGTCACCGGGGAAGCGGCAGGCGGTACGGGGCGGGGCGTCGAGGGCGAGGTCTGGCGGCTTCCGGCGGCCGGGTTCGGGACGTTCACCGCTGCCGTTCCCCCGCCGATGGCCATCGGCACCGTGGAACTGGCCGACGGGCGGCGGGTCAGCGGCTTCCTCGTCGAGCCGTACGCCGTCGAGGGCGCGCCCGACATCACCCGCTTCGGCGGCTGGCGAGCCTACACGGCCGCCACGTGAGCGAAGGCGGCGGCGCGGGCGTCCTGGCACCGGGGTGGCAGGATGGGGCCATGACGACGACGCGTCCCCGTCAGGGCAGGCCCCGGCACACGCCGCCGTCCGATCCCGGCGCCTCCGCGCGGGAACAGATACTCGACGCCGCCGGGGCGCTCTTCGTCGAACGCGGGGTCGCCGGCACCAGCACCCGGATGATCGCCGAGCACGTCGGCATCCGGCAGGCCTCGCTGTACTACCACTTCGCCACCAAGGAGGACATCCTCGCCGAGCTGCTGGCCACGTCCGTACGGCCGAGTCTGCGGATGGTGGAGCGCATCCAGGCGCTGGTGCCCGAACGGATCGACCCGGCCGCCGCGCTCTACGCGGTGGCCGCGATGGACGTACGCACCCTCTCCCGCACCAGCTACAACATCGGCACGCTCTATCTGCTGCCGGAGGTGCGGGCCGAACGGTTCGACGCCTTCCGCGCGGAACGGGGCCGGCTCCAGGCGGGCTACGGCGCGCTCGGCGCCCTGGCGGCGCCCGAGGACGTCACCCGGAGCATGCCCGCCGAACGGATCGGCGAGCTGCTGATCCAGCTGGTCGAGGTCGTCATCCAGATACGCCGCTCCCGCGAGCCGGACCCGGCCGACACGGACGCCATCGCGTCGTCGTGCCTGCGGCTGTGCGGCCTCGACGAGCGGGCCGTGGCCCGGGCGAGGGGCGGGGCGGCTGCGCTGCTGAGCGGTTCGGACCGGCCGAGGTCTTGACGAGCGCGATCGCCGCCGCGGGCGATCACTGCGCCGGCCATCCTCCTGCCTCGCCCGGGGGCGCGGTCTCCAGCCCAGAACAAGGCAGGAATGGCCGGCGCCGCCGTCCGAACGGGCCGTAAGGGCACACCCGTCTTCCCGCCGGTGCATTCCGGGCCGAGCGCGGCATGGGCAGCGGGTCCCCCAGCCATGCTCCTTCTGGTCCCGACCACCACTCACCAAAGGAGCCAATGACATGCACAAGGTGAAGCTGTTCTCCACCGCGGCGGCCGCGGTCACCGTCCTCATGTGCACGGGCGCTGGAACGGCCTCGGCCTCGGAGGTGATCTCCAAGGACTACGGAACCCCGTCGGCCTGCGCCATGGCCGCGCTGAGCTGGGCGATCCAGAATCCCGGTGGCTCCCGGTCGGCCTGGTGCGTCGGCTCGGTGCTGTACATCGGCTGAGCCGCGCCCCCGCAGGCCCGGCACGCGTCATGCCCCCGGCACCGTCCGGTCGTGGGGACGAGGAAATGCTCCGGCTCGGCGACCTCGTCGGGCCCCGGCGGGGGGAGGGCGCCAGCGGTGCCCTCGTCGTCGGGGAGCCCGGCGTCGGCAAATCGGTCCTGCTCGACCCGACCGCCCGGACGCGTGCCGACGTGCTCGCCACCGCCCTCGGGCCGCGCGGCGCCCGGGAAACCGGCCCCGAGCCCGCAGGCCGCGGCCCGGGCGACCGCACACTGCTGACGGAGCCTCAGGCCGCCGCCCCGGTGGCGGTCATCGCCGACGACGTCCACTGGCTCGACCAGCCGACGGCCGCCGTGCTGTCGTATCTCGCCCACCGGGCCACCACGAGGGCGGCGGCGGTGCGCGCGGGCCATCCGATGGCGTCGGCGCTCGACGAACTCGGCCTGCCCGTGCTGCGGTTGCGGCCGCTGTGCCCAGCCGACGCCGCCGACCTGCTGCGCGAGCTGCCCCTCGCCCCGGCCGACGAGGAGCCGTGGGACGTCGTGCCCGGCCTGATGCCAACATGATGAAGCGTTCCGCCGTCTCCCGGCAGTCCTGGCTTCGCAAGGCCGTCGTGGCAACCGCCACCGGGGCAGTTCCCCGCTGCAGGTCCCGGCCCACACCTGCTGCCCGCGGCGTCTTTCTGTACTGCGCCCTGCTCGCCTGCGCCGCCTTTCTGGCCACGCTGTCGGGGAAGCAAAGGCGGTGCCGGCGATCCCGACCGGATCGCGCCCGCGGGAAAGGGCGGGCGGGGATCGAGTGCCGGACAAGTCATTGAGCGTTGGAGGGAGCGATCAGGCAAGGTGGGCGGATGCCCGAGTCGTCCTTGCCCGGAGGTTTCATCAATGCGGTCGTTCGTGTCGGAGACACGGTGCGCCGTCCAGCCTCGGGTCACACGAAGTTCGTGAGTGATCTGCTGAGGTTGCTGGGAGCCAGCGGCTGGAGCGGTGCTCCGCGGTATCTCGGTTTGGACAACGAGGGCCGTGAAGTCCTCAGTTACCTCGATGGCCATGTGGCATGGGAACCGCGCCAACCGCTGCCGTGTCATCCGACGAGAGTCTGGTGACGGTCGCCCGGCTTGTGCGTGAGTTCCACGACCTGACGGCCGGCACCCTGCCGGGCGGAGACCAAGAGGTCGTGTGTCACAACGACCTGTCGCCCAAGAACACCCTCTATCAGCTATGCAGTGGTGAGCTTCGGCCAGCGGCGTAGTAGCCCGGCGCATGAGGCTGATCGTCGACGGCTACGAGTTGTCCGACCGCCAACGTCTCATGTCCACGATCTTGTGGTGGCAGGACCGGTGCCGGCGGGGCATCGAGACCCAGGCCGATGCGGGTGACGTCGCCATGGCCCGGCTCCGTGGCGCAGGCGTGGTGAGGCAGGTTCAGACGGCCTATCAGTGGGTTTCCGATCACCGGGAAGCATTGGGATGCCCACTGCGGTGAGCGCGTGGGTAACGGTCGCGGTCGGTTCGCTGATTCCGTCGCCGAATACACTACTTCCGCACACCACGCCCGTGACATCGAGAACTGATGTCCGTTTGGGCATTTACGGTGCCCAAAAGTACATCCGAGACAGCTTTTTCGGCCAATGTGTTGACATCGCTCGTTCGCGCACGCACGGCAATCCATCGCCAAAAGAATGTGACATGGGTCACAGTTGACCATTCAAGCAGCGCGCATTTAATATTTGCGGAAATGAGGCAAGAGTAGAGACGGTCCAGCAAAATAGACGCCTCTTTAACCGCTCTCCCCTATGCACCTGACGCACTTTTGTGGAGCTTCCATTAGAAATGGCGACATTCAGGGCTCGCGCAAGACGCCGGTGAACCGGCACGGATATCGGTTCGAGATCCGCGGTAGCCGGCCGCTCATGTTCGACACCTCGACTCAATACCGGCGTTAGCCACGCCACTTCGCCTATCGGTCGCAGTGAAAGCCTTGCTGGAGATCCTGCAGGCATTTCCTTTCTGCGCACATTCCGGACGCCGTGCCAGGTCCTTCAGGAACGGACATGTCGGGTTTATTCGCGCACCTTTGCCTGAAACCTCGATCCTCGGAAACACGGGATTCGATTCCGCTGCGTTCTTTTCTCGTGAAGGGTAATTCGTGTCCTTCCTCCACACCACAGTCACCCATCACTCCGACGAAGGAACATCTCCCGCGCCCCTGTCACTGGCGCAGGAGCGGCTGTGGGTCATGACGCGCATGGACGGAGACGCCAGCGCCGCCTACAACGAGCCGATGCCCTTCGACATCCGGGGGCCGCTGGACCGGGACCTGCTCTTCCAGGCGCTGCACCTGCTCGCGGCCCGGCACGAGGGCCTGCGCACCCGGCTGGTGCCCTCCGGCGGCTCGGCGCTCCAGGTCGTCGATCCGCCGGAGACCGGGTTCCCGGTGGCCTTCGAGGACCTGACCGGAGTGCCGGACGCGGCCGAGCGGTTCGCGCGGATGCGGCAGGAGGTGGAAGGCACCCCGTTCCGCCTGGGCGAGGAGTCCATGGTGCGCGGCCGACTCGTGGCGCTCGAAGCGGACCACCACGTCCTGCTCCTGACGGCACACCACCTCGTCTTCGACGGCTGGTCCCGCTCGCTGCTGTTGCGGGAACTGGGCCTGGTGTACACCGCACTCCAGGAGGGGCAGGACCCGGCGCTGCCGGAATTGACGTGGCAGTACAGCGACTACACCCGATGGCAGTGGGACTGGATGTCGGGGGAAGAGCCCGCCGGGCACGCCGACTACTGGACCAACACGCTGGCCGGCGCTCCGGCCGTGTTCTCCCTGCCCACCGACCGGCCCCGCCCGCCCGAGCAGGTCTTCCAGGGCGACCGGGTGCCCGTGACCGTGGACGCGGAACTGACGCAGGCCCTGCGCGACCTCGCCGCTGACAACGCTGTCTCCCTGTACGCGACCGTCATGACCGGCTGGTCGGTGCTGTTGTCGCGACTCTCCGGACAGGACGACATCGTGGTCGGCGCCCCGACGTCGAACCGCCGTCGCGGGGACGTCGAGGGCCTGATCGGCTTTTTCGTCAACACCCTCGCCCTGCGCGTGGACCTGTCCGGTTCCCTCAGCGTCAGCGGTGCCCTCAAGCAGGTGAACCAGCGGATCCGCGACGCCCTCAAGCACGTCGACCTGCCCTTCGAGCGGGTCGTGGAACTGGTCAACCCGCCGCGGAGCCCCGCGTACACGGCACTGTTCCAGACCATGTTCGCCTGGGTCCCCTCCATGCGGAGGGAACTCGAACTCCCGGGCCTGCAGGTGGAACCGCGGGAGGACGCGGCCCACGTCCCGGCGAAGTTCGACATGGTCCTGGCCCTGGCCGACGAGGGCCGGCACCTCACCGGCGAGATCGACTACGCGGTGGCGCTCTTCGACCGGACGACCGTCGAACGGTACGTACGCCAGTTCCTGCGCGTGCTGCGCCTGATGACCGAACGCCCGGAAGCCGGGATCGCCGATCTGACGCTGCTGGACGAGGACGAACAGCGCGAACTCCTCGCCACCTTCAGCGCGGGGCCCGCCGTGACCGTGACGGCACCCGCAGGCCTGCTGGAGCGGTTCGCGACGCAGGTGCGGGAACGGCCGGGACAGCCCGCGGTGGTGACCGGGGAGACGCAACTGGACTACGCGACGCTGGACCGCCGGGCCAACCGGCTCGCCGACGCACTGATCGCGCGCGGTGTCCGGCCCGACCACGTGGTGGCCCTGCACGCCGGGCGCACGGCCGAACTCGTCGTAGGCGTGCTCGGCATCCTCAAGGCGGGCGCCGCCTACCTGCCCCTGGACCCCGGACAGCCCTCCGAACGGCTCACCGCCATGGTGAGCGACGCCGCACCGGCACTCGTGCTGACCGACCGGGCGGACACCACGGGCGACGACCGGCAGCGGTGGGAGAACCTGGAGAAGGTGGAGGCCGAGGGAACGCACGACGCCGCACCGGCCATCGACGCGGACCCGACCCGGCTCGCCTACGTCATCTACACGTCGGGGTCCACCGGCCGTCCCAAGGGCGTTGCGGTGACGCACGGCAGCGTGGTCAATCTCTTCGACCACTGGCGTGAACTCATGGGAGACGCCCGCGGCGAGGCGGCCTCAGCCTGGTCGAGCATCGGCTTCGACGCGTCGGTGCACGAACTTCTCATGCCACTGACCACCGGGGCCGTGCTCCACATGGTTCCCGACGAGCTGCGGGGCGACCCGGCCGCCCTCATGGACTGGCTGCGTGAACACAAGGTCACCCAGGCCTTCCTTCCCCCCTCCTACGTGCTGTGGATCGACGAGGATCCGGCCGCGCGACTGGCCGGGCTGAGCCTGCGTCAACTCCTCACCGGAGTGGAGTCACTGCCCGAGCGCGCCCTGCACCGCATGCGCGAGCTGCTGCCCGGTCTTCGCATCTGCTTCGGCTACGGCCCGACCGAGGCCACGCTCTACTCGACCGCCTACACCGACCCGCAGCCGTACGAGCGCTCGTGCCCCATCGGCCGGCCGCTGCGCGGCACCCGCCTGTACCTGCTCGACGACCGCATGCGCCCGGTACCCGTGGGAGTCACCGGTGAGGTCTACCTCGGCGGAGCGAGCCTGGCCCGCGGATACCTGAACCGGCCGGACCTCACCGACGAGCGCTTCCTCCCCGACCCCTTCGTGCCCGGTGAACGCGTCTACCGCACCGGCGACCTGGCGCGCTGGCTGCCGGACGGCAACGCCGAGTACGTCGGCCGTCGAGATGACCAGCTCAAGCTGCGCGGCTTCCGCATCGAACCCGGCGAGGTCGAGTCAGCACTCCTGGCGGTGCCCGGTGTGCGGGAGGCCGTGGTGCTGGCCGACCGCGACACACCCGGCGGCCCCCACCTGGTCGCCGGTGTGGGATGTGACGCCGGAGCGACGCGGACGCCGTACGAGTGGCGCGCGGCGCTCAAGGACCGCCTGCCGGACTACATGATCCCCGTCGTGGTGGCCGAGTTCCCGCGGCTTCCGTTGAACCGCAACGGCAAGGTGGACCGGACGGCAGTGCTGCGCGCCACGGCGGGGGCCCGCTCCAGGCGGGTCAACACGGCCGCGCCCCGCGACCACGTCGAGATGGCGCTGTACCGGATCTGGCGGCGCGTGCTGCTGGCCCCGGACGTCGGGATCGGCGACAACTTCTTCGAACTCGGCGGCACGTCGATCTCGGCGATCAAGATGGCGTCCGCCGTCCAGGAAGAGCTCGGCGTGACGCTGCCGGTCCGGGACGTCATGGTGCACCCCACCATCGAGGCGCTCGCCGAGCGGGTGCGCAGCGACGGGGCCGAGCCCCGACAGCCGGCGGAACCCGGCAGCCTGGTGGAGTTCCGCGCCGGCGACGGCCGACAGCGCGTGGTGTGCGTGCACCCGGCCGGCGGCACCGCGTTCTGCTACCTGCCGCTGTCCACGGCGCTTCCCGACGAGGTCGGCGTGGTGGGCCTCCAGGCGCCCGGCATCAACCCCGGCGAGTCCACCCTGCCCGGTGTCGAGGCGATGGCCCGGGAGTATCTGCGGCTCGTCGATCCCCGCCCGGACGAGGCACTGCTGCTGTGCGGGCTCTCCTACGGCGGCCTGATCGCGTACGAGATGGGCCGGCTCCTGGCGGCGGCCGGGCACGAGAGGGTGAGCGTGGTCCTGCTCGACACCCACGGCGCGGAGGACGCGGAGCGGCACGCCGCCACCGAGCCGGTCGGCATGGCGGAGTTCCGGGAGAAGCTGGTGCGCTTCAACGGCATGTACCCGGGCATCGACGACGACCAGGTGGCTCGGTACCTGACCGTGTACAACCACCATCGCGAGACGGCGCGCGACTACGCCGTACCCGAATCGCCGGCCCGTGTCGTGCTGATGCAGGCGACAGCCGTGGACGACGAGGACGGCGCCGACGCGGCCGACCGCCTGCGCGCCTTCTGGCGGCGCCGCGTCAGCGGCGGATTCCTGGTCGAGCCGGTGGCCTGCGGTCACTGGGACATGTTGGAGAGCGACGAGCTGCCACGCGTCGCCGCCGTCCTCGCCGCTGAACTGGACCGGCTGGCAACCGGCCCCGGCGCGGCCGTGACGGAGCGCCCGGCCCTTTCCTGCGCCTCGGAGGAATGATGAAACCGCGCGTCGAAACGTCCCCCGCCGGCGTGACCGAGGATCCGGGTGCACCGGCCGGGCTCGCGCTGGAGGTACACCGCCAGGCCCTGCGCACACCCCGGGCGGAAGCGGTGGCCGACGGCGACGTACGGCTGGACTACGCGGCGTTGGACGCCGCGGCCGCCACCGTGGCCGAGGCGCTGGACCGCCAGGGCGTGACTCCCGGACAGGCCGTGGCGGTGGCGCTGCCGCGCTCGTGGCGTCTGGTCTGCGTGATGCTGGGCATTCTGCGGCTGGGTGCCCAGGTGGTGCCACTGGACACACAGAGCCCGGTCGGACGCCGCCGTTTCATCCTGGAGGATTCCGCGGCGGCCGCCCTGGTGCACGCAGATCCCGAAAGCACCCCCGAGCTTGTGCGGGGCGTGAAGGTGATCACCGTGGACACTCTGCTGACCCAACTCCCGGAGGCCGTGGACACGGTGCCCGCGCCGGCCGCCGCCGGCGAGGCGTCCGAGGTGTCCTTCCTGTTCTACACCTCCGGAACGACCGGACGGCCCAAGGGCGTCGAGGTCCGCGACGCCGGAGTCATGCGGCTGGCGCGGCCCGGCTACATCCGGGTCGAGCCCGGTCTGCGCTATGCCTGTCTGGCCAATCCGGCGTTCGACGCGCTGAGTTTCGAGGTCTGGACCCCCCTGCTGACGGGCGGCTGCTGTGTGATCCTGCGCGAGGGGGACGTGCAGACCCCCGAACGGCTCGCCGCGGCACTGCGGCGCGAGCGGGTGGACACCGTCTTCATCACGACCGCGCTGTTCAACGCGGTGGTCACGGCCGTGCCGGACTGCTTCGCCGCGGCCGGCGAGGTTCTGGTGGGCGGTGAGCGGGTCGACCCCCGGGTGATGCGCCGCTGGTACCGGGACAACCCCGACAGCGGCACCCGCCTGTTCAACGTCTACGGGCCGACGGAGTCCACCACCTTCGCCCTGTGCCACCCGATCCCGCGGGACTTCACCGGTGACGTGGTGCCGATCGGCCGGCCCCTGCCGCAGACCGGTGCCGTTCTGGTCGTGCCGGGCCAGGAGAGGATCGCCGCACCCGGCGAGGTCGCCGAACTCCTGCTGAGCGGCGCCGGACTCGCGGTCGGGTACCGCAACCTCCCCGAGGAGACCGAGCGGCGCTTCGTGCGGCTCGCATGGCTCGACGGCGGCGAGGAGCGGTACTACCGCACCGGTGACCTCGTACGAGCCGACGACGAGGGCCTGGTGGAGTACGTCGGACGGACCGACCGCCAGGTCAAGGTCCGCGGCTTCCGGATCGAGCCCGGTGAGGTGGAACGGCAGGTTTTGGCACACCCGGCGGTCCGGCGGGCCTATGTGTGCACACGCCGCGCGGGTCAGGAGGGGCCGAACGAACTGCTGGCGTTCGTCGTCCTGCAACGGGAGCTGTCCTACGAGGAGTTCGACAGCCACCTCGCGGCCCACCTGCCCGCCTACATGCGGCCGCACCAGATGCATCTCGTGACGGAACTGCCACTCAACGCCAACGGAAAGGTGGACCAGGCCGCGCTGCTGGAGCAGGCCGACCGGCCCTGGCGGCCGGCCGCCTCCGACAGACCGGCGGCGACGGGAACGGAGCGCGAGGTGCTGGAGCTTGCCGAGGAGATCCTGGGGACGACCGGCCTCGGGCTCGGCGACCGGTGGATCGCCGCCGGCGGCGACTCGTTGAAGGCCCTGCGGTTCTGCTTCGCCGTCCGGCGGCGGTGGGGCCGCGACCTGACGCAGGCGGCCGTCCTCCACGGGGACCTGGCCGCAATCGCCCAGGCCGTCACCGCGGGCCGCCCCGGCGAGAAGAGCACCTGTCCGGCACCGGTGATCACCGGCGCCCTGTCGGCAGCCGCCACGAGCGAGCAGCAGCGGCTGTGGCTGCTGCAGCGCCGCGCCCCGGGCTCCCGGGCGTACTCCGTCCCTCAGGCGTTCCGCGTGGACGGACCCGTCGACACCGCTGCCCTCCGGCGGGCGTTGCGGTCCCTGGTGGCACGCCACGCGGCCCTGCGCACGGGCTTCGCCCTCGGGGCCGAGGGACTCCGGCAGACAGTCGGCGAACCGTACGACCCCTGGCACGATCAGGGCACGCTGCAGGCATGGGACGAGGAGGAAGCGCACGCCTTCGCCGACAACTTCTTCGCCGAGCCGTTCGACCTCGCCGTCCCCCGCATGCTGCGTACCTGCTGGCTGCCGCACGACGGCGGCGGAACGCTTCTGCTGCACCTGCACCACATCGCCGTCGACGGCTGGTCGCTGAGCGTCCTGCTCCAGGACCTGTCCGCCGCCTACGCCGAGACCACAGACGCCGACACCGACAGCAGTGGCGACGACGGCGACGGCGAAGCCGGCCGGCAGAGGGCATCCGCGCCGAACCCGCTGGACTTCGCCGCCTGGCAGAGCGACTGGTTCGCCACGGCGGCCTACCAGGCACAGCGCGACGAACTCCTGGCGTACTACCAGGACCTGGAGGAGCCACAGGAACCGCTGCCCGCCGAGGACGTGCATCCGGCACCGCGGGCACGGCTGCTGCAGACCTCCCTCGACGTCATGCGCCGGGCCGCAGTGGACCGGCTCTGCGCCGAACTCGGGCTGACCCGCTTCCAGGTGCTGCTGGGCGTGTTCTCCTGGAGCCTGTACGGCGTGACCGGCCTGGTCCGCCCGCGCATCGCCGCCCCCGTCGCCAACCGCCCGGTACGCGAGTTCGAGGACAGCGTGGGCATGCTGGCGAACACCGTGCTGCTGCCCGTGACCGTCGCGCCCGGTGAGGACCTGCGCTCGCAGCTCGCCCGCACCGGGGACGGCACGGGGGAGGTGCTGCGACGCCAGGACGTGGCACTCGCGGACGTGCTGACCGGCTGGGAGGCTGTCGGCGACGGCACCCCGTTCGACGTCCTGTTCGTTCTGGAGAACACCGACTTCGGGGCGCTGCGGCTGCCCGGCTGCGTCCAGCGCCCCCTGTGGTGGGCCGCGCCCGAGGCCAAGTGCCCGCTGACGGTCGCCGTCGTCGAGCACCCCGACGGCCTCGACGTCCTGTGGGAGTACGCCGAGGACCGCTTCACCGACCAGGCCGTCGAGGCGATGGCCGACCTGTTCCGGCGGGGCGTGGACGCGCTCGCCTCCGGTGGCCGCTCCACCGCGCGGGAGCTGGTCGCGCCGTACCGTCGGTCCCTGCCGGAACACGGGCGCGGGGCCGCCCCGGAACCGGGCTTCACCACGATCGCCGAGGGCTTCGCACGGCAGGTCGCCCGCACCCCGGACGCCCCGGCCGTGGTCACCGCCGACGGAGACACCCTGAGCTACGCGGAGCTGGACGCCCGCGCCGCGGTCCTCGCCGCCGACCTGGCCGACCGCTACCCGATCCCGGCGGACGGCAGCCCCTGCCGGGCAGCCCTGTACCTGGACCCGTCCGCCGAGCACGTCGTGGCCCTGCTGGCGCTGGCGCGGCTGAACGTCACCGCCGTCCCCCTCGACCCCTCCTACCCGGTCGAGGTGCTGCGCCGCGTCCTGGAGCGGGTCGACCCGCTGTGCGTCCTGGTCACGCCCGACGCCGCGCCGGCACTGGACACGCTGCTCGCCTACGGCGTGGACCGTCACCTCGTGGCCCTGACGGACCCGGCGCCGCGGCCGGACGCCGGGGCGACGGTGCCGTACGACGCGCGCACGCACGACGGCGCCCGACCGCTGTACACACTGTTCACCTCAGGCTCCACCGGCGTCCCCAAGGGCGTCCAGGTCCATGACCGCACGCTGTGCGATCTGATCCGGTGGCAGTCCCTCTCCGGGGGCCTGACCGCCCCGGCGGTCACCCAGCAGTTCTCGATGCTGGCCTTCGACGTGTCGTTCCAGGAGATCTTCGGGACGCTGTGCACCGGCGGCAGCCTGCAGCTCATACGCCCCGAGTGGCGTCAGGACGCCCCCGCGCTGCTGGAGCGGCTGGAGTCCGCGGGAACCGAGCGGATCTTCATGCCCTACGTGGCCCTGCAACTGCTCGCCGAGTACGGGGTCCGCCTGGGCAGGTTCCCCTCCCGGCTGCGTGAGGTGGTCACCGCGGGCGAGCAGCTGGTGTGCACCGACACCATCCGCCGCTGGTTCGCCGGACTGCCCGGCGCCCGCCTGTTCAACCACTACGGGCCGACCGAGACGCACGTGGTCAGTGCCCTGTGCCTGGAGGGCGATCCGGGTCAGTGGCCCGCGCGGCCCGCCATCGGGCGCCCGGTGGCCGGCGCCGACCTGCGCGTGGTGGATGCCCAGGGCGACCCGGTTCCGCCCGGGTGCACCGGCGAACTGCTGATCGGCGGCACCATGACCACCCGCTGCTACCTCGACGAACCCGCTGTCGACGACACCCGCTTCGTCGAGGTGCCCGGCGAGGGCCTGTTCTACCGCAGCGGGGACCGGGCCTGGTTCGACCGCGAGGGCCTGCTGCACTACGCGGGCCGCGACGACCAGCAGATCAAGCTGAGCGGGCACCGGCTGGAACTCGGTTCCGTCGAAGCGGCCCTGCTGCGCCATCCGGCGGTGGTCAGCGCCGTCGTCGCGCGTGACGGCGACCGGCTGACGGCCTGCCTGGAGTTCCGCGGTCAGCCGGCGTCCGCCGACGACCTGACCGCGCATCTCTCCGCTCTGCTGCCCTCCTACGTGCGCGTGGACCGTTTCCGCATGCTGGAAAGGCTGCCGCGCACGCCCAGCGGCAAGCTGGACCGGAAGGCGGCGCTTCGGGCGCCGGGCGAGGAGCTGGGCCGTTCGGCGCCCGCCCGCACCTGGCTGTCGGCCGAGGAGGAGCGGCTCACCGCCGCCTTCGAGGAGGTCACCGGGGCGACGATCGAACCGGACCAGACCTTCTTCGAGGCGGGTGCCTCCAGCCTCGTTCTCATGCGCTTCCATCTGCGCTGCACCACGGAACTCGGTCTGCGCTTCGGCGTCGCGGACCTGTTCGAGCACGTCACCGTCCGCTCCCTGGCCCGCCACCTCGCCGGGGACGACCACCGCGACCGCCGGACACCTGCCGCGCCAGCCGCGCGGGACGGCCGAGCCCCGGAGACCGGCGAACCGATCGCGGTCGTCGGCATGGCGGTGCGGGTGCCCGGCGCCCCGGACCTGGCGGCCTTCTGGGACCTGGTGGTCTCCGGCGGCACCGGCATCCGCCGGGTCGACGCCCCGGAGGGCGTCATCGGCGCGCACAGCACGCTCGACGGGATGCTCGGCTTCGACCCGGGCCACTTCGGCATCAGCCCTCAGGAAGCGCGCCTGATGGACCCCCAGCAGCGTCACCTGCTGATGGCCTGTGTGCAGGCCCTGGCCCATGCCGGCGTCGCGGACACGTCCACCACGCGCGTGGGACTGGTGGCCGGCGCCGGGGAGAGCACCTACTTCCAGTCCATGCTGCGCGAGGCGGACCGCGGCCGGCTGCCCGACGGCTTCCAGCTCGCCCTGCACCACGAGAAGGACTTCCTGGCCACCAAGGTGGCCTACCACCTCGGGCTGACCGGTCCCGCCTTCAGCGCCCAGACGGCGTGCTCCAGCTCCCTGGTCGCCGTGCACCTCGCGGCCGGCATGCTCCGGCAGGGCGAGGCCGAGGTGATGCTTGCCGGAGGGGTGCTCGTCGACCCGAGGCTGACCGGCGGCTACCGCTACCGCCCGCAGCACATCTTCTCCGCGGACGGCGACTGCCGGCCCTTCAGCGACGACGCGACCGGGACGGTCGGCGCGAGCGGTGTCGGCGTCGTGGTCCTCAAACGGCTGCGGCAGGCACGCCGCGACGGCGACACCGTCTACGCGGTGATCACAGGTTCCGCGATCAACAACGACGGTGCGGCCAAGATGAGTTACACCGCGCCGTCCCTGGCCGGGCAGCGCGAGGTGATCGGCACCGCCCTGGCCCGCGCCGGACGCACCGGTGCGGACCTCGGCTACGTCGAGGCGCACGGAACCGGCACCCGGCTGGGCGACCCCATCGAAGTCAGCGCGCTCCGCCAGGCGTTCGGTGTGAGCGAGTCCAGTCGCTGCGCGCTCGGCTCGGTCAAGAGTCAGCTCGGCCACATGGGCGCGGCCGCAGGCGTGGTGGGCCTCGTCCGCGCCGTCCTCGCCGTGCACCACGGCATCGTCCCGCCCACCATCAACTTCCGCGCCTTCAACCCGGAGATCGGACCCGACCCCGCCCCCTTCCATGTGCCGACCCGGGCCACGCCCTGGCCCGAGGGACGCGAACGGGTGGCCGCGGTCAGCAGCTTCGGGATCGGCGGCACCAACGCCCACGTCGTCGTGGAACAGGACACCGGGACCGGCGCCGCCGCACCCGGCGACGTACCCGGGTGCCTGGTGCTCTCCGCCTCAAGCACGGACGCCCTCGCCGCCGACGCCGCCCGGATCGCCGACTACCTCCAACTGCGGCCGGAACACCACGAGTCGGTGCTGCGCCACCTGCAGGCCGGACGTGCGGCCCGCCGCCTGCGGACGGCGGCACCCGTCGCGGACGCCGCGGCCGCGGTGCGCTGGCTGCGCGCGGTGGCCGCGGGCGAGGTCCCGCACGGCACCGCGGACCCGGACGCCGCGACGGTTCCGGCCGCCGGGCGCACGGCACGGGACATCGCCGAGGACTGGACCGCCGGAAGGCCCGTGGCCTGGCGACCGGGCCCGGCGCCGGCGCCCTGGGACTTCCCGCCCCCGTCCTTCGCGCTCGCGCACTACGACTTCGACCGCACGCCCGCGGCCGTGGCCGCGGGACCCCAGCGGCTGCCGCAGTCCGACTGGCTGCACCAACCGCACTGGGTCCGGCAGCGCCGTGCCACCACCACGGGCACCGCCGCACCGGCCGGCCGCGCGTCCGTCGTCGTCATCGTGGCCGCCGCGAGCACGCCGCAGGCAGCGTTCGCACCGTTCGGGGCCGTGGCGTCGCGGGTAGTGCGGGTACACCCGTCCGGCACCTTCGCCCGCAGGGGACCCGACGCCTTCGAGGCCGACCCGGCCGACCCGGCGTCCCTGCGCCTGCTGCTCGACGCGCTGTCCGAGGACGGCGCCGACGACGGCCTGGCCGACGCGGAATGGGTGCACGCGCTGCCCCTGGACGTGACGGGGCCGGTCGGTCCCGGCACCTTGGAACACGCCCGCCACGCCTGCCTGGACACCACCGCGGCCCTGGCCCGGGCGCTGTCCGGGCGGACCGGCTCCCCACGCGTGTGGTGGCTGTCGTACGGTGCCCGGCCCGTGGGCGGAACGGTGGACAGGCCCGAACTGGCGCTGCTCGCCGGGCCCGTCGAGGTCGCCCCCCAGGAGGGTGCCCTGGACGGCCACTGGCTGGACCTGCCCGACGGCGTCCTCACCCGCTGGGCCGGACACGTGGCCTCGGCGGTCGCCGAAGCACGCCGAGCCGGACCTGCCGGCGGCCCCGCACTGCCCCGGCAGCTCGCGCTCCGGCAGGGCTACTGGTGGCGACCGGGCACCACGCCCGTGCCGGCGCCGTCCGGCACACAGCTCCCGCCGTCCGGGCCGGACACCGTCCATCTGGTACTGGGCGGCACCGGCGGCATAGGCCGCGCCATCGCCGCCTGGCTGCTGGAGCACACCGGCGGCCGGGTCCTGCTGCTGTCGAGGAATCCGCGACTGCCGTCGGAACTGGCCCGTTGGACCGATCGCGTCGGCCTCGTCGCAGCGGACCTGGCGGCCACGCCCGTGCACGAGGTGACGGCCGCCGTCGCCGGACACACACAGCGGCTGGACGGCGTGATCCACGCGGCCGGCCTCGGACGCGGCGGGCTGCTCGTACGACGCGACGCCACCGCGATGCGCGACGCCGCCGCGGCCCGGGAGAACGGCGCACTCGTCGTGGAGCAGCTGATCGAGGCCTTCCACCCGGAGGTCGCGGTCTACTGCTCCTCGATGTCCGCCCTGCTCGGCGGCGTCGGCCAGAGCGACTACGCGGCCGGCGCGAGCCTTCTCGACGGCTTCGCCCACCACCGCGCCACAGAGACGGAGACGACCGTCCGGATCGGCATCGACTGGGACATCTGGAGCGAGACCGGAATGGCGACCCGGGTCCTGGCCGAGGACAGCCGCCACCAGGCCCACCTGGCCGTCGGTCTGACGGTCGAGGAGGGCAAGGCGGTCTTCGCCCACGCCCTGGCCCTGCAACTGCCGCAGCTCCTCGTCTCCACCACCGACATCGATGTCTCCCGCGCGTTCTACGCCCCCAGCGCCGACGGCCGGCCGGAACCGCTCGGCGCGCCGCCGGGTCCGGCGTACGACGCGGACGGCGAAGGCCGGCCCTCGGACCCGGACGGTGCCGAGGCACGGGCCGACGCCATGGCCCGCGTGGTCCGGGACCTGCTGGGCGTGGACGAACTGGACCCGGACGACTCCCTGTACGACCTCGGCGCCGACTCGCTGACCCTGCTCAGCCTGATCGCCCGGATCGAGGACGACTACGGCGTCGCATTCGACCTGGCCGCCTTCAGCCACCGGGTCAGCCTCACCGAGATCCTCAAACACATCGAGGCGGCCCTCACCCCCGCCGGGCCCACCGCCGGGGCGACCGGGAACACCGCTTCCCGGGTCGTCCTCGACATCTGGCAGGAGGGAACCGGATCCGCCGTCCTGTGCCTGGTGCACCCCGTGGGCGGCGACATCCAGGCGTACCGGCCGCTGGCGGCGGCGCTCGGGCCCGCACCGACCGTGTGCCTCATCGCCGATCCAGCACTTCGCGACGCCGGGATGCCCGCATGGTCGCTGGCCGAACGCGCCGGACACTACGACGCGGCACTGCGCAGCCGCTTCGGCGGCTCCGGCCACCGGCTGTACCTGGCCGGATGGTCCTACGGCGCCCGGGTGGCCATGGAGATGGCCGGCCTGGCCGAGTCGGCCGGGCAGCCGCTGGAGGCCCTCTACCTGCTGGACCCACCGCCGCCCCGGGCGGAGGCGCTGGTCGCCGCCTACGACGAGACCCACCTGGAGCAGGTGTTCGCCGCCGAACTCGGCACCGGAGCCTCGCCGGTGCCGGCAGAACACGCGCAGGCGTACGCCGCGAGGCTGGCCCGCTGCTGCCGGGCGAACCTGCGCAGTATGGGCGAGCACCGAGTGCGGCCGCTCGCCTCTGTCCCCACATTCCTGTGGCTGGCCGAACAGCCCACAGCGGGTGTGCCCGCACCCGGCGACCCACAGGAGACGGACCGGCAGTGGAGTACCTGCCTGCCCCCTTCCGCCGTACGGCGGTCCCTGCCCACCGACCACTACGGCATCGTCGCGCCACCCCATGTCCACACGGTGGCCGAGACCATCACGGCAACGCTGTCGGACCCGGCCGCCGGTGCACGGTCCCGCCGCGAGCAAGAATCGGAGCGCGCCCAGTGAACCCGTACCAGTCCCTGCCCGTCAGGTCGTTCTGGCGGCCCGCCGTCGCCGAGCCCGAACCACTGGACATCGAGGACGTCTGGACACCCAAGTTCGCCCTCGGCCAGGACGACCCGGTGGTCACCGCGGGCTCCTGCTTCGCCGCACAGATCGGCAGGGCCCTGCTGGACTCGGGCATCAACTGGCTGGACGCCGAACCCGCCCCGCCCGGCCTGACCCGGCAGCAGCGCCAGGACCGCGGCTACGGCGCCTTCTCCTTCCGCACCGGCAACATCTATACCCCCGCCGTGCTGCGCCAGTGGCTGTCGTGGGCCCTCGGCCACGCGCAGCCGCCCGAGGAGGCCTGGCCCGACGGCGACCGCTACGTCGACCCGTTCCGCCCCGCGATCGAACCCGACGGCTTCGCCTCCCCGGCCGAGATGCTGCGGGCACGTGAGGTCACCCTGGCCGCCATCCGTACCGCCGTCACCACGGCGAGCTGCCTGGTCTTCACCATGGGACTGACGGAGGCATGGCGCGACACCACTGAGGGCACCGTGCACCCCACCTGCCCGGGCACCGTGCGCGGCACCTTCGACGCCGAGCGGTACACCCTGCACAACTTCACCTTCGCCGAGGCGCACCGGGACATGACCGAGGCGATCGCGATGGCGCGCCGGGTCAACCACGGCCTGCGTATCCTGCTGACGGTGTCACCGCAGCCGCTGACCGCGACCGCCACCGGCGGTCACGCGCTCCCCGCCAACGGCTACACCAAGTCCGTGCTGCGCGCGGTCGCCGGGCAACTCGCCCTGGAGGACCCGGACGTGGACTACTTCCCGTCCTACGAACTCATCACCGGCCCGGTCTTCGGCGGCAGGTTCTTCGGCCCGAACCAGCGCACCGTGACCCCCGAGGGAGTCGACTTCGTGATGCGGCACTTCGTGGCCGGACTCCACCACCGCCCCACGCAACCGCACTCCGCCCGCGACACCACCGTCCGTTCGACAGATGCCGCCTGTGAGGACGCCGTCCTTGACTACTACAGCCCCCGCTAGGTTCCTGCTGCTCGGCGACTCCCACGCCGGACCGATCGGCCGAGCGGCCCAGAACGCGGGCATCCCGTTCCAGGGCGGCCCCATCGGCGCCGGCCGGGAGTTCACCGACAGCTTCTTCACCCCCCGCGACACCCCCGGCGGCCCCGACGTCGTCTTCCGGGCCGACGAGGCCGAGGAACACTACCGCCGCTTCCTCAAGGAACTCGGCGTCGACGCACTCGCCGGGCTGGGCGTCCCGCTGGTCGCGACGTTCGGTTTCTGCGCGCACTTCGTCGCGCTGCGGGAGAACTGGGACCTCTACCGCGACCGCTCGGGTGCCGTCGTGCCGGGTTTCCTCGCCGGACCCCTGTTCGACGCCATCGTGCGCGCCGCCGTGCGGGACGCCCTCGCCTTCTACGCACACGCCGTAGGCCTCGGGCTGCGTGTCCTCGCGGTGATGCCGCCGCAGCGGGTCCCCGGCCAGTCCGATCCGGCGGTGTTCATGGCCGCGCAGGAAAGCATCCGGCTGGCCGTGACAGACCTCGGGGTCGAGATCGTGGACCTGCGCCACCGGACCACCGGTCCGGACGGACTGCAACGCCCCGAGCTGTGCGAGGCCGACGACGAGATCCACGGCAACCTCGCCTTCGGCCGCATCATCCTCGCCGAACTGCTCGACCGAGGCCTGTAACCCCCACCCCCCTCCGGAGGACGTCATGGAGCCATACGAACGCGAAGCACTGGAAGCGGTGACCACGCGTCCCGTGCACCCCTACCACACCCTCACGGTCGAGCGGATCACCCCCGTGCTGGGCGCGGAGGTCTCGGGCGTGGACCTGTCGAAGGAGATCCCGGCCGAGCAACTGGACGAGATACGCACCGCCTTCCTCGACCACCACGTCCTCGTCTTCCGCGACCAGACGATCACCGCCGAGGACCACAAGCGTTTCGCCGGCGCCTTCGGCGAGCTGCGTCCCGTCAACCCGCCGCCGCCCGAGGGCGACCCCTACATCCTGGAGATCCGCACGACGTCGGCCGCCGCGAACGTGGCGGGCAACGGCTGGCACGCAGACGGCACCGCCGACGCGGAACCGTCGCTGGGGTCGATGCTCTACATCACCGAGATCCCCGAGCCGGGCTGCGGCGGCGACACCCTCTTCGCCAACATGCACCTCGCCTACGAGATGCTCTCGCCGGCCATGCGCTCCCTGCTGGACCCGCTCACCGCCATCCACGACGGCGCCCAGGCCCTGGCGGGCTACACCCCGCCCGCGGACTACGTCATCCCCAAGAGCGAACACCCGCTCGTCGCCCGGCACCCCGAGACCGACCGCAAGCTGCTCTACGTCAACAAGGCCTACACCAGCCGCATCCCGCAGCTCTCCGCCCAGGAGAGCCAGGCCCTCCTCGACATGCTCTTCGACACCGTCGCCCGCAGACCGGTCCTGCACTGCCGCGTGCGCTGGACCCCGGGCACCCTCGTCTTCTGGGACAACCGCTGCGTCCAGCACCACGCGACGTACGACTACTACCCCTACGCCCGCTACGGCCAGCGCGTCGCCATCAACGGCGGCCCCGTCAAGGGCTGACGGCACGACCGGGTGAGGCGTCGCCTGCTCACGGGGTGGCGCGCCTCACCGCGTCGGCGAGGCCGTCCCGAAGGAGCACCCGGGCCTCCTCGGCCGCCGGCCCCGCGGTGCCCTCCGGTCCCGCGTACGCGGCGATCCAGGCCCGCACCACGGCGAACGGCCAGGCGCGGGCGTACTCCTGCGCATCCGCGGCAGCGAAGGCACCTGCGTACGCGGCGGCGTTCGCAAGGGCGTTCGCCTCCGCGTGCACGCGATCGCTCACCTCCGTGTTCATGCGCGCGTAGGTCTCGCCATAGCGGTCGGCCTCGTCCGCGGACCAGCCGCGCGAGCGCGCGAAGGAGGCCGCGGCCGACGACGCCCGCGCGTGCACCCGCAGGCGGGGATAGGCCATCCGATACACCTCGCGCAACGCCGGCTCCAGCACCGCCGACCACGCGTCCTCAGCGATCGGTTCGCCGGCTGCCGCGCGCGCGTGTACGGCGCGCAGGGCGTCGTGCGGGGCGGCGTCCGCACCGTGCCGGGCTACCGCCTCAGCGATGAGATCCGCCACCGCGCCGGCATGCCAGTGGTGGACCGCGGCGAAGGGCACCCCGGCCACGGAGTGCCCCCATCCGTCGTGGACGGCCGCCGGTTCGGCGAGCACCTCGCGGACTTGGTCCAGCCAGCTCGGTACCGACACGGGCTGAAGGGCCTCGGGCAGGGCACCCGGTTCGGTCGTCATCGCAGCCTCCAGAACGTGTGGGCCCCGGTTCTGGGGCCGAAAGAGTCACCAGACTGGGCATTCTCCCGTCCCTGGAACCAAGGTTGGGTGAAGAGCCGTTGAGGTTGATCCCGGGAGTGGACACCGGGTTTCATGCGACGAGTGTCAGCGTACGTGATGTGGAATGCCGACGGCGCCGGTTGTAGTACGACAGCAGGCGGAACAGCTCCAGCCGAGTCTGTGCCCGTCGAGGTCCAGCGCCTTCCGTGGAGCAACTCGCGCTTGAAACCCTGGAAGAAGGAAGGTGCCTCTGGCCAGCGAGAATGAGGATTGTCGAGGTCCTTGTTCCCGCAACCGCAGGAGGCACTTCCCAGGTGAAGCAGCGTGTCGGGTTCTACCTTCGCGTCCGCATCGAGGGCGGTGGCCGTGAGGTGGTCTCCCAGGCCAGGGCCGTGCTGCTGGTCGAGACAGCTCGCAAGAGCGGCCCGGCCTACTTCAAGAGGGCGCAGCTTCACTGACGCTCGCAGCCACGGAGCGTCACGGAGTCCACGTAGGTTTCCGAAGCTCGATCGCCGGTTACCGGAAGTCATGTTCGGCGCGGTACGGCTCCGTCCTGCCAGCGGTAGAGGTCGCGCAGCAGGGAAATCTCGGCGCCGTGATGGATCAGCTCCCTGTTGACGTGCAGGACGATGCCCTCCACGGGAAACGGCTCGGGACCCACCGTGGGCGGAAGCGGCCGAGAGGGCCGCCGCCACGATCCGCACGATCTTCGCCCAGCCCACCGCCGACGCAGAAGATCCAGTCCACCAACCCGCTGGAGCGGATCAACCGCGAGGTCAAGCGCCGCACCGACGTCGTCCACGTCTTCCCCAACGACGAGGCACTCCTGCGACTGGTCACCGCCTGCTCTTCGAACTGCACGACGAGTGGATCGCCTTCCCCCGCCGCTACCTGCCCGAGGGCAGCATGGACCAGCTCTGCACCGCCGAGCTCCCCGAAAGCGCTCCCGTACTGCCCAACACCACCAGCACGACGGCCGGTTGACCGGTTACGCCACAAGGGGCACGCACCCCTCAGGACGTCGATCGGCACGAGAGAAGTCATTGGCCCGCGACCGCACTATCACCTGCTTGATCGCCCCCTGCTTGAGGTGATCACTTTCGGCGGCTGGGGCCGGCCTGGCAAGACCCAACCTCCGGCGAAGCGCCGCTCAGACCACATCAACGGCCTGGTCACCGCGATAGGTAAGCCCACTGAGCTCCTCGAACGAGCCCCCCACGCGACCCGAAACGGTCAGTTCTATCCAGCATGGATCCAGCAGCGGCCACGGCAACGGAGCCGACCCCGAACGGAGTCGACCCCTCCTTACCTGCAGATTTGCCAGATCGCTACGCCGATGCTGTACCGGCAACCAAACGTTGAAGGGGAACATCGACGACTCGACTGTCACCTGCGATGATCCAGTGTTCCGGGACACGATGCAGCGGCGATCCCGCATGCGGACCGCCCCACACAGGCACCCGTTCGGCACCCACCGAACCACCGTCGCCGACCTCCGGATTCCGGTGCCTTGATCGGGTACACCACCCGGCGGAACGCCATCCAGGTTTCGGCCACGAGGTGACACCGTGCGGAAGCGCAGCGCTGGTCGTCAACCGGCGCGCAGCGGATCGGCCTCCGCTCGGCGAAGCGGTCCCTGTCTCCATTCCCGCGTTTCGGTGCGGTTTCCGTCGCATTTCGGGTGGATAGGTGATGGTCAAGAGTTAGACATGAACGCTTGTGTGCTGTTGAAGTACGGCTGATCATTGGCCGCATCCCGCCCCTTCCACACGCACGCAGGAGCTCCCGGTGGCCGCTGGTCAGATAACCTCCGAGCCTGCCGACACGCCGGCAGCAGCTCTCGCGGAGCGGCAGAAGCTGCGCAAGCACTTCGGCCGCTTCGACATCCTGTTCTTCCTCCTGTGCACCATCGTCGGCGTGGACACCATCGGCACCGTCGCCTCGAAGGGTGCTGAAGCGTTCACCTGGCTCATCGTGCTGGCCGCGGTGTTCTTCGTGCCGTCCGCACTGCTCACCGCCGAACTGGGAGCCGCGTTCCCCGATGAGGGCGGTCCCTACATCTGGACCAGCCGGGCCTTCGGGCGGCTCGCCGGCGCCGTCAACAACTTCCTGTACTGGATCACCAATCCGGTGTGGCTGGGCGGCACGCTCTCCGTGTCCGCCGTCACTGCCTACACCACCTTCTTCAACGACGGGAAGAACCTGAGCACCCCGGCCTTCTACGCCTTCACTCTCGTGTTCGTCTGGGTGGGCGTGCTCGCCGCGATCCTTTCCTTCGACGTCGGCAAGTGGATTCCCACCCTCGGCGCCTGGAGCCGTTTCATCCTCCTCGGACTGTTCACCGTCACCGTCGTGGTGTACGGCATCCAACACGGCCTGCATGGGTTCGGTGTCGGCGACTTCTCCCCGACCTACGCGGGATTCGTCGGACTGGTACCTGTCCTAATGTTCAACTACGTCGGTTTTGAGCTGCCCAACACCGCCGGCGACGAAATGACCGACGCCCAGAAGGACGTGCCGTTCGCCATCTTCCGCAGCGCCGGCCTCGCCGTACTGCTGTACGCGCTGCCGATCCTCGGCATCCTGCTCGTCCTGCCGGTCAAGGCCATCACCGGTCTCGGTGGTTTCGTCGACGCCATCCGGCAGGTCTTCACCGTGTACGGCGGCCATGTCGCCGCCGACGGCACAGCCACGCTCAGCGGCGCCGGCCGCCTGCTCGGAGACCTCGCCGCGATCATGTTCATCCTCACGGTGCTGTCCTCCGGAGTCACGTGGATCATGGGATCCGACCGCGCCCTCGCCGTCTCCGGCTACGACGGCGCGGCACCCCGGTTCCTCGGCGTCATCTCCAGCCGGTTCGGCACCCCCGTACGGGTCAACATCCTCAGCGGTGCGGTCTCCACGACCGTCCTCGTCCTGGCCCACCAACTGACGGGCGGCAGCGCCGGCAAGCTCTTCGGCGCCGTCCTCGGCCTCGCCGTCTCCACCACCCTCGTCAGCTACCTGGGCATCTTCCCGGCGCTCGCGGTACTGCGCCGCAAGGCTCCGGACTTCCCCCGCCCCTACAGGGCGCCCATCCCCCGCACCATCAGCACGGTGCTCACCCTGCTCATCCTGTTCGCCAGCGTGCAGCTGGTCGCCCCGGGACTCGGCGACCACTGGTTCGGTTCCGGCTAAGCGCCGGCCGGCTGGAGTTACGGCGAGCGCTGGAGGTACCTGCTGACGGAGGCCGTCCCGCTCGTCGCATTCATACTCCTCGGCGTGCTCTTCTGGGTGCTGGGCAGACCGACCCGCACCGCACCTGCCACCGGGGAGTAGCACCCCGGGATCTCGTCGGCCAGGGTCGGTACAAGGCCGTCCGCGTGTCCGGCGGTCAGGACGGAGGACCGGAAGGCCGACGACGTCCGCCGGCCGCGAGGCGGACCTTCGTGGTCAGTCCGTCGCGGGACCGGCCGATGGCATGGTCTTCCGGTTCTCGAGGCGACGCCGTCACCAAGGCCGTGTCCTTCGCGAACGAAAGTGACAAGACGTCAGAACATCCTGGTGCCGCAGTCTTTCGTGCGGGTACTGGTGGAGTCCAACTCGGCTGCCCGAACGTGTGATTGCCTCGCTCACCGCTTCAGGCTGATGGCGGCGGCAGGTCGAGGGAGAGGCCGGTCCCGGCGAGGAAGCCGTCGAGGACATCGGGGCGGTACTGGAGCGGTTTGAGTCGGATGCGGACGAGGGCTTCGTGCGGTCGAGCGCCACGCTCGCGAGGTTGGTGAGGCTGCGCTTGACGTGGGCCCACAGGTATTCGACCATCCTTGCGCAGCTTCGCGATCAACTGCCTCCGTGCCGTTGGACACCACAACGTCGCCGCCGGGTCCAGGTCGGGCAGGGGTGGGCGGCGGCGAAGTAGCGCAGGTGCTTCCCGACGGTGCCGACCTGGCCGCCGTGTGACGGGTGACGGACTTCTCGGCCGCGTGGGAAGCGTCGCGGGGTCAGGAACACGGAGCCGACGTGGCCGTTGATCCGCGTGAGTGGTCCTGGCGCACCCGTCAGGAAAGACTCCACTGCTGGCTCGACGCGCCGGTACCCGATTCCTGGTCCACAGCCGCCCCGCTGGTGGTCGAGGCACTCGCGACACCGATGTCCAGGTCGCTGCCCACGCCGGCCAACATGTAGGTGCTGCCGGTGTAGCTGCCGACGAGGTCGAGGAACCATTCTTGGTTGGTCCCGCCGTTGCAGGTCCACTGCTCCAGTTGCAGGCCGGTTGCCGTCGACTGGTTCGGCACGTCCAGGCACAGGCCGCTCTTCACGCTCCTGAGCGTGTAGATGTTGTCCGCCACCCGCGTGAGCGTCCACTGCTGGTTGGTGCCGCCGGCGGACGGCCACTGGATGATCTTGGCGCCGTTCGCCGTGGAGCCGCTCGACACGTCCATCAGCATGGAGCTGTTGACATCCTTCAGGGTGTGGACGCCCTCAGCGGGGATCCCGCTGCCGGCCGTCCAGGTTCCCGCTGCGGTGTCGAGTGACCAGGTGGGGTACTGGCCGAGATTCACCGTCGTTCCCCTGATGGTCAGGGGCAGCCAGATCAGTTTCGACGCGCCGAGGTCGGAGGTGTTCCAGCGGTCGCCGGCGTAGATGTACGTGGTGCCGGAGGAGCCCTGGACGGTGATGACGTTGGCCGTCTGGCTGCCGTAGGTGTGGGTGCCGGGTGCGGCCAGGTCACGGAACGACGACCAGGGGCCGCCCAGTGACGTGGCGGTGGCGTAGATGTTGTCGTTGAGGCCCCAGCCCGTCAGGTGCGAGCCGAAGACGTAGTAGGTGCCGTTGACCTTGACCATGGCGGGCGCCTCGACGCTGCCGCTGCTGCCGCTGCTGCCGAGCACCGCCACAGCGCTGTCCACGGACAGGTAGTCGGCGGACAGCTTGTCGATGCGCAGGCCGTTGTTGCGGTCCTCGCTCAGCAGATAGGCGGTGCCGTCGGTGTCCTGGAACAGGCCGAGGTCACGGCTGAGGTTGCCCAGCGGCCGGAAGCTTCCCTGGTAGGTGTAGGGACCGCACGGAGTACTGCTGGTCGCCACACCGACCTTGGCCTCCGAGTAGTTGGTGCTGTCGATGTGCATGTACATCACGTAGGTGCTGGTCGAGGCGTTGTAGATGACCTTGGGCCGCTCCACGACACGGCTCGGCCCCAGGTCGCCGCTGCTCTGCCTGGCCAAGGCGACGCCCCGGTAGGTCCAGTTGGCCAGGTCGGTCGAGGTGTAGCACGGGATGTCCTGGAACGACGTGTCCGACGATGTCTCGCCGGTCTTGTCCTCCCCGAAGCCGTACCAGGTGCTGCCCACCTTGATGATGCCGAGGCCGTGCAGTTGAAGCGCGTTCCCGTTCTGGTCGGTGCGTGCGGCGCCCGTGGTGAACGACACCGAGGCCGCGTGCGCCTCGGTCGCCGGAATCAGGAGCGCCGCAAGGCCTCCCAGCAAGGTCAGGAACGCGACGGCTCTGCGCCGCCATCGGCCGGCGGGCGTCCGGGGAACTCCCTTGAACATGTGCGTCCCTCTCTGTCGCGGTTGACGATCCCTTGATGGCGGCGGGGACCCATGAGAGCCGTGGCACGTCTACGGCGTCAAGGATCGCGTTCGAATTTGTTTAAGCTTGACCGGGTCGCGGCGCACCCGGTCGGGCTCTCCAGAGTCGCAAGTCGCCCGGACTGTCCAGGATTTCGGACAAGTGAGGGGCGGATACGAGGGGTTGACCTTCAGGTCGGGGCAGGCGTAGAAACTCCGCGACAGTCAGAATCTGTTACTTGCTGGTTGACTTTGTTGGAAACCATGTCCAAGCGAGGTGGACCGACTGTGAACGTGTCAGAGCGTCAGGAACCCTCCCGCCGCAGGGTGCTCAAGGGCGCGGCGGTCGCTGCCGCAACGGCCGCGCTGGGAATCGGCAGCACATATCCAGCCGAGGCCTCGGACGCCTCGGTCACCGCGACGTCGCTCGACGGCACCACCAGCATCACCATGTCGCTGACGGGCGGCTCGCTCCAGTGGTCGGCCCGGCGCAACGGCGCGACAGTCGTGGCCACTTCGGCCATGGGTCTGCGGCTGAGCGACGGAACCACCCTCGGTACCGACGCCGTTCTGACGAACTATCAGCACTGGCACGTCGACACCACCTGGAACCCGTTGTACGGGCGCAACGCGACCGTCTCCGACGCCTACCAGGAGATGCGCTGGAACCTCCGGGACAACCGCACCTCCATCAACTTCGGTGTCCAGATCCGGGCCTACGCGACCGGCGTCGCGTTCCGTTACGTCCTGCTGGACCCGGGTACCGCCACCATCGACGGTGAACTGACGACGTTCGTCTTCCCGGACGGCACACTCGTCTACAGCGCGCGGGACGAGGACGACTACAACCCGGTCGCGCCCGGCTCCATCCCGTCCACCGGAACCTCCTCCACGGACACCGGTCCCCTGACCGACCTCCCCCTCACCGCGACCTACAGCAGCGGGCTCATCGCCTGTGTCTGCGAGTCGGCCCGCACCAACTACCCCCGGACGATGCTCAGTTCGGTCTCCGGACAGCCCAACACCCTCGCGGCGTACCTGATGCGGCACACGGCCCGCGGCTCCGGACCGGTCCAGACGACCTCCACCGTCACCACACCGTTCGCCACGTCCTGGCGTGCAGTGGTGATCGGCTCCACGCACGCCGAACTGGTCGACAACGCGGAGCTGGTACTCAACCTGGCCCCGGCCGGCGCCCTCGCCGACACCTCGTGGATCACGCCGGGCAAGGTCTTCCGGTGCAATCTGACCACCGCGGCCGGGCTGGCGGGCGTCGACTTCGCCATCGCCCGCGGCCTGCAGTACATCGAGTACGACTCGGGGTGGTACGGCCCGGAGCACACCTCGACCGACGCCACGCAGCCGATCTCCGCCATCGACCTGCCCAAGGTCATCTCCTACGCTGCTGGCAAGGGAATCGGCGTCTTCCTCTACGTCAACCCCATGGCCATGAGCAACTCGGACAGCCTGTTCGCCCTGTACCGGAGCTGGGGCGTGGCGGGCGTCAAGCTGGGCTTCATCAACGACGGCACCCAGGCGATGACGAACCAGATCATCGCCTGGGCCCGGACGGCGGCGACGCACAAGCTGCTGATCGACATGCACGACGACGTGCGGCCGTTCGGCTACGAGCGGACCTACCCCAACTGGATCAGCATGGAGGGCGTGCGGGGCAACGAGCACTTCCCGACCGCCACCCACAACGTCACCCTGCCCTTCGCCCGCAACATCGGCGGGCCGATGGACTACACCATCTGCTACGGCCAGTCCCGCGACCGGACGACCAACGCCCACCAGATGGCGATGGCCGCCGTGTACTACCAGCCCCTGGACTTCCTCTACTGGTACGACACCCCCCCGGAGTACTCCACCCCCTCCAACTGGCCCGGGCTGCCCTGGTTCGACGCCATCCCCACCGTCTGGGACCAGAGCCGGACCCTCGCCGGTTCGATCGGCGAGTACGTCGCCGTCGCCCGGCGCAGCGGCACCACCTGGTACCTGGGGGCGATGACCAACGAGACCGCCCGGACCCTCTCGATCCCGCTGTCCTTCCTCGGCAGCGGCACCTACACCGCCACGATCTACGCCGACGGAACGCCGGGCAGCAGCCCGTACCAGACCCCCGTCGTCGTGAGCACACAGACCGTGACCTCGTCGACCACGCTGAGCGTCGCGATGGCCCCCGCGGGCGGCCAGGCAGTCGTTCTGAGCCGTGGATGAACGGCACCCGGCTCGATGTCCTCGTCCACCGCAGCGGGTGACGTCGTGGCCCGTTTTACGACAGCAGTACGGGTCCGCCTCGGCGAAGAACGGGCGACTGTCCATCGACCGCGCCAAGGTCAAGGCCGAGAGGGTCTCGACGGCAGTACTTGCTGACCTGCTCGCACGGCTGCTGATTTCGCCCGAGGGGGACCCCCATCGAGGGCTCTCCGCGCCTTGCGATGCACGACCCCAGACCGCGGGACCACATCGGATGCTGATAGTGCAAGGGCCCCTGCCAGGGGCTTGGAGGACGAGGGTGGTCAGGCGGGTGCCGTCGTCGAGCGTGTGGGAGTCGCCCTTCAAAACCCGGGCAGCGAAGACGGGCGGGGCTCGGCCTGATCCGGGAGTTCCGCGAGCACGGCCAGCGCCTCTGCGAGCAAGATTCGGGTCGGATCCGGTGAGCCACCGACCAGAGCAGTGGCTCGGCATGACGCGGTCCAGTCGGCGAGCGCCTGCTGAGCCCGCACCGTGGCATGACCGTCCAACCCCGCTTGCCGAGCTTCGCCGGCGGTTCCGCGCGTGGCGCGACCCGGCCCGGCGCTGTTCCCCACCACGACGTCAACGAACTCCCCATCCCGCTGCCTTCGTACACGGTCTGCCGGGTCGCACTGCTGGGCGACGCGGCACACGTGATGACGCCGAACCTCGGACAGGGCGCCTGCCAGGCTTTGGAGGTCGCGGTCACCCTGGCCGCGGCCCTCGCCACCGAGCACACCGTCGAAGCCGAGCTCGCCCGTTACGTCGCCGAGTACCGTCGGCACGGCCGGGCAGTCGCCTCCTCGTTCGATCCGCATGATCCTGCGGCACTTGGCTGGGTGCCACCACGCCTGGCCCGATCGGAGGACCGGTGCCGCCCGGTGAGACAGCCGGTCCGGGGCCATCGGCACCTGGCGCGTAGACATGCCATGTTTGGCGTTGATCAACCGGAAGATTTCGGAACAGAAATGGAGAAAAGTGCAGCCGGAAGGAGCTTTTCATCCCTGCACACCCGTTGACACGGGCATGGCGAGTGCCGCAGTTTCATGCGTGACATCAGGCACACGCAGCTGAAGGGTCTCCGAGAGGATCCGGGAACCGAAAGGGGCACGCGGCGGTGCTGCCGTACGGGAACGGAGTGAGGACATGCCGTCGGGAAACTGCTCCACCGCAGGCCCCCTGGAGTCCGCAGACTCTGTCGCCGTTCGCAGCGGGTGAGGCGCTCCATCCACCCGGCTCCCGCCGCAGACACCGTCGCCCGCAAGCCGTGGCGCCGCGCCAGCCGCCCGCCGACCGCGTCCGGTCCGGAGTGCGTCGCGTACGTCGCACTCACCGCCACCGGAAGTGCGCCCCCTGGTCACCGGGCCTGGTCTCCCATCACAGCTCTGACGGAGGTACCATCATGATCAACAGACGCCAGTTTTTGGTGAGTGCCACGGGTGTCGCGGCGGCAGCGGTCACAGGCAACGTCCTCGCAGCCGGCACTGCCTGGGCCGCGACCACGTACACCGCCACGTGGGCCTCGGTCGACCAGCACAACCCGGCTCCCGAGTGGTTCAAGGACGCCAAGTTCGGCATCTACTACCACTGGGGCGTGTTCAGCGTGCCCGCTTACGACAGCGAGTGGTACCCGCGCAACATGTACATCAGCGGGAGCAAGGCCAACAGCCACCACATCGCCACGTACGGCGACCCGTCGGCGTGGCCGTACCACAACTTCATCAACGGCGCGAACGACCTGAACGGCTCCTTCAACAAGTTCGCCCCGAAGCTGAAGTCGGCGGGCGGGAACTTCGACCCGGACGAGTGGGCGCAGCTTTTCGCCGACGCCGGCGCCCGGTTCGCCGGACCGGTCGCCGAGCACCACGACGGGTTCTCCATGTGGAACAGCTCGGTCAACGAGTGGAACTCTGCCGCCAAGGGCCCGAAGCTCAACCTGCTCCAGCTGTTCGCCGACGCCATCCGCGCCAAGGGGCTGAAGCTCCTGGTGGCCATGCACCACGCGTTCAACTTCAACGGCTTCTACGACCACGTACCCGCGCAGTCCGACCCGAGCCTGCAGAAGCTGTACGGGCAGTTGGGCACCACGGCCGAGAACCAGCTGTGGCACGACAAGCTCAAGGAGGTCATCGACCTCGCCAAGCCCGACATCATCTGGCAGGACTTCGACCTCGGCAAGGTCGACCAGACGCAGCGGCTGAACTTCCTGTCGTACTACTACAACCAGGCGAACGCCTGGGGCCGCGAAGTCGTCGCCACCTACAAGGACGGCTTCAACGGTCACGGCGAGGTCTTCGACTACGAGCGTGGCGGCCCCGCCGACATCACCGCCCCCTACTGGCTCACCGACGACAGCATCTCCAGCTCCAGCTGGTGCTACACGAACGGCATCGGCTACTACAGCACCAAGCAGATGCTGCACTCACTGATCGACAGGGTCAGCAAGAACGGCAACATGCTGCTCAACATCGCCCCGATGGCGGACGGCACGATTCCCCAGGCCCAGAAGGACATCCTCCTCGGCATCGGCGACTACCTGCGCCGCTTCGGCGAGTCGGTGTACTCGACCCGGGCCTGGACCACGTACGGCGAAGGTCCCACGCATATGGGCGGCGGCGCCTTCACTGCCCCGCAAGCCGGCACCGCGCAGGACATCCGCTTCACCCGGAACAAGAACAACACCGTCCTGTACGCCACGGTCCTCGGCTGGCCGGGCAGCACGCTGAACATATCGACGCTCAACTCGGGCCGGATCAACGTCGGTTCCCTGGCCTCGGCGCAGCTGCTGAACCCCACCGCAGGCATCTACACGAACCTGCCCAAGCCGACGCAGGACGCGGCCGGGCTGCACGTGAGCCTGCCGTCGTCGTCGGCGCCGTTCTCCGCCCTCGCCTACGTCGTGAAGCTGACCTTCTCCGACCAGATCCCGACCCTGAAGCCGTCGTCCGGGGCCGTGGCCTATCAGGACGTCAACTACTCCGGTGGCCACGCCGTGCTCTCCATCGGCTCCTACACCGCCGACCAGTCGACGCTCGCCGGCCTGCCCAGCCGCAGCCTTTCCTCGCTGAAGCTGGCCCCCGGCTACCAGGTCATCGGCTACTCCGGCGACAACTTCACCGGCACTGCCTGGACCTTCACCGCCGACAACGCCGACCTACGAGGCACCGGCAACAATGACGCCGCTGTGTCGATAAAGGTGCAGCTCAACCCCTCGGCGTGGTTCAGGATCACCAACGTCACAGACGGGCTGGTGCTGGACAGCGGAGGGAACGTCCCCAGCGGCTCCGACCTCAAGCAGTGGACCTGGAACGGCAGCACCAACCTGCAGTGGCAGGCCGTCGAGCTCGGCAACGGCTACTACAAGCTGGTCAACCGCGCAGGCGGCATGGTCGCCGACGGCGGGGGCGCCACCACGAACGGCTCCGCCGCCCTGGCGGCCGTCTGGAACGGTGGCACCAGCCAGCAGTGGCAGCTCAGGTACCAGGGTGGCGACAGGTACTGGATCGTCAACCGCGCCACCGGCCTCGTCCTCGACGGCGGCGGCAACGTGCCCTCGGGTTCCGTGACCAGGCAGTGGTCCGGGAACAGCAGCTCCAACGTGCAGTGGACCTTCACTGCGGTCTGAGCGGGAGGGGCGGGGGCGGGATGAGCCGGCCCTGAGCCCAGCAGCAGAGTTGCGCGGTGAGGCTGCTGAGGGGATGCCCCGCGGTGGAGAGGCGGAATGTCGCTCGTGTGCATGGCCTGTTGGAGTTCCCAGCCAGGATCTGGCAGACCTGCCCCGGAGTCCCGCACTCGCACTCCTCACACTGGGCCTCCTTGTCGAGCAGTGCTGCCGCCTTGCCAGCAGTCGCCGACTCCGGGCGTAGTTCCGACGATCGAACAGGACGAACCACAGTGCCGGCCGGATGAGTCTCACGCGCTCAGTTCTCGCCGGTATGGCGGCCAGGACGGTGGCCGCCACCAACGGCTCCGCTGACACAACGACCAAGCCATCGCTCTCCCGTCACCGAAAGGTTAGAGATGTCTTCCTCTGTCAGTAGACGGCGCCTCCTGCAAGTAGCCGGGGCCACCGTCGCCGCCACTGCCACCGGATCCCTCATCGGCAGCTCTCCCGCCCAAGCGGCCATCGCCCCCGCGAGGACCGACATCGGGGTCTTGGCGCGCCCCTTCGAATTCGGCCAGGTCCGGCTCACCGCGAGCCGGTGGCTGGACAATCAGAACCGCACGCAGAACTACCTGCGGTTCGTGAACGTCGACCGGCTGCTGTACAACTTCCGCGCCACCCACAAGCTGTCCACCAACGGCGCGGCCGCGACCGGCGGCTGGGAGGCGCCGACGGCCGCCTTCCGCTCCCATGTCCAGGGGCACTTCCTCACGGCATGGGCCCAGCTGTACGCCCTCACCGGGGACACCACCTGCCGGGACAAGGCAACCTACATGGTCGCGGAGTTGGCCAAGTGCCAGGCCAGCAACAGCGCCGCCGGTTTCAACCCCGGGTACCTCTCCGGCTACCCCGAGTCCGAGTTCACCGCCCTTGAGCAGCGGACCCTCAGGACCGGCAACGTGCCGTACTACACCATTCACAAGACCCTGGCCGGCCTGTTGAACGTGTGGCGCCACATCGGCAGCACACAGGCCCGTGACGTGCTGCTCGCCCTGGCCGGCTGGGTCGACTGGCGCACCGGCCGACTGACCACCCAGCAGATGCAGGCCATGCTGCAGACAGAGTTCGGCGGCATGAACGCCGTGCTGACCGATCTCTACCAGCAGACAGGCGACGCGCGGTGGCTCACCGTCGCTCAGCGCTTCGACCATGCCGCAGTGTTCGACCCGCTGGCGTCCAACCAGGACCAGCTGGGCGGACTGCACGCCAACACCCAGGTGCCCAAGTGGATCGGTGCCGCCCGGGAGTACAAGGCCACCGGCACCACCCGCTACCGGGACATCGCCACCAACGCCTGGAACATCTCCGTAAACGCGCACACCTATGCCATCGGTGGCAACAGCCAGGCGGAGCACTTCCGCGCCGCGAAAGCCATCGCCGCCTACCTGAACAAGGACACCTGCGAAAGCTGCAACACCGTCAACATGCTCACCCTCACACGTGAGTTGTTCGAGCTGGATCCGAACCGGGCCGCGCTGTTCGACTACTACGAGCGGGCGTGGCTGAACCAGATGATCGGCCAGCAGAACCCGGCCGACGACCACGGCCACGTCACCTACTTCACGTCGCTCAACCCGGGAGGCCGACGCGGTGTGGGCCCGAGCAGCGGCGGCACCTGGAGCACCGACTACAGCACCTTCTGGTGCTGCCAGGGCACGGGCCTGGAGATGCACACCAGGCTCATGGACTCCATCTACTTCCACAGCGACAACACGCTGATCGTGAACATGTTCGTGCCCTCGGTGCTCACCTGGTCGGAGCGCGGCATCACGGTCACCCAGACCACGTCGTACCCGGTCAGCGACACGACGACCTTGCGGGTCACCGGCAGCGTCGGCGGAACCTGGGCGATGCGCATCCGTATCCCGAGCTGGACCACCGGGGCCACCATCAGCGTCAACGGCGTCGCGCAGAACATCGCCACCACGCCCGGCAGTTACGCCACCCTGAACCGCTCGTGGACCTCTGGCGACACGGTCACCGTTCGCCTGCCCATGCGGATCGTCATGCGAGCGGCCAACGACAACGCGAACGTCGCCGCGATCACCTACGGTCCGGTGGTCCTGTCGGGCAACTACGGTGACTCCGCGCTCAGCTCCCTGCCGACGCTGAACACCTCGTCCATCACACGGACCAGCAGCAGTTCACTCGCCTTCACCGCCACCGCGGGCGGCTCCACCGTCGACCTGGGCCCGTTCTACGACGCGCACGGCTTCAACTACACCGTCTACTGGAACGCCGGCGGCACCTTCCGTCTCGCCAACACGGCCAGCGGTCTCCTGCTGGGCATCCAGAACATGTCCACGGCCGACGGCGGCCGCGCTCTGCAGTGGTCGGACAACGGCACCGCCGACCACGACTGGTACATGATCACCGACGGAAGCGCGGTGCGCTTCCGCAACGTCAACAGCGGCAAGGCGCTCGGCGTCCTGAACATGTCCAAGGCCGACGGCGCGACTGTCCTCCAGTGGTCCGACAACGGTACCGCCGACCATCGATGGACGCTGGTCGACCAGGGAGACGGGACCTACAAGATCCGCAACGTGAACAGCGGCAAGTTGCTCGCCATCGCGAACAGCTCCACCGCCGTCGGCGCGTTCGCGGTCCAGGACTCGGACGACGGCACCGTCGACAACCGGTGGCGCATCGTGAGGAACTAGGGGCTGTTGCGGAAGCAGAGCTTTTAGTTCTTCTCCGTCATTCCGCGTTGCTCGACACTTCGACCTTCGTTCGGCATGACGAACACGATCTGGGATCGAGCCACACCGTATCGACAGTCCGGGCAGCCTCCGACGGGGCAAACCGGAACCGCTTACTCATGGATTGCGAGGCCCCAATGCACATAAGAGGTTTCAGCCGTAAACGTCCGTCTGCGGTGCTTGCCGCCGCGGTCGCGGCCCTGGTCTCTTTGGCGGCGCTGCTCGTCGCCAGTCCGGCCCAGGCGGCCACCACCGGCGCCTTGAAGGGTGCCGCTTCCGGCCGGTGTCTCGATGTGCCGGGCGCCAGCCAGACCGACGGCACGAACGTGCAGATCTGGGACTGCACAGGCGGGACGAACCAGCAGTGGACGCTGACGGACACCAACCAGCTGACCGTGTACGGCAACAAGTGCCTGGACGTCCCGGGCCACGCCACCACGGCCGGGACCAAGGTGGAGATCTGGTCCTGCAACGGCGGCGCGAACCAGCAGTGGCGGGTGAATGCCGACGGCACGGTCGTGGGCGTGGAGTCCGGGCTGTGCCTGGACGTCTCGGGCGGCGCCACCGCCAACGGCACGTCGGTGCAGCTCTGGAACTGCACCGGCGCCGGCAACCAGAAGTGGACCGGCCTGTCGGGGACGACCAACTCGTGCGCCCTTCCGTCGACGTACCGGTGGACCTCGACCGGTCCGCTGGCGCAGCCGGCCAACGGGTGGCTCTCGCTGAAGGACTTCACCACCACGACGTACAACGGCAAGCACCTGGTCTACGCGACGTACTCCGACGGCAACTGGCACTCGATGGGCTTCAGCCCCTTCACGAACTGGTCGGACATGTCCACGGCCACCCAGACCGCGATGAACTCGTCCGCGGTGGCGCCCACGCTGTTCTACTTCGCGCCCAAGAACATCTGGGTGCTGGCCTCACTGGGGTGGGGTACCGCCTGGCCTTTCACCTACCGCACGTCCAGCGACCCCACCAACCCCAACGGCTGGTCCGCGCCGCAGGCGCTGTTCACCGGCAGCCTTCCCAGCGGCGGCCCGATCGACCCGACCCTGATCGCCGACGACCAGAACATGTACCTGTTCTTCGCCAATGACAACGGCAGCATCTTCAAGTCGACCATCCCGATCGGGAACTTCCCCGGCAGCTTCGGCTCCTCGTACACCACGGTCATGACCGACACGGTGAAGAACCTGTTCGAGGCGCCGCAGGTCTACAAGGTCCAGGGTCAGAACCAGTACCTCATGATCGTCGAGGCTCGCGGTGCGAATGAGGACCGCTTCTTCCGTTCGTTCACGGCCTCCAGCCTGAACGGTCCGTGGACCGCACAGGCCGCCACCGAGAGCAACCCCTTCGCAGGCAAGGCCAACAGCGGCGCCACCTGGACCAACAGCATCAGCCACGGTGACCTGGTCCGCAACAACCCTGACCAGACCATGACCATCGACCCCTGCAACCTGCAGTTCCTCTACCAGGGCCTGGACCCCAACACGCCGAGCACCACCCCCTACGAGAGGCTGCCGTACCGGCCGGGCCTGCTCACCCTGCAGCGCTGACCCGCGCGGACCTGTCCAGAAGCTTGTGACCGTGCCTGTCAGGCACGGTCACAAGCGGCTTCCGCTCTGTCTCCCAGGAAGGAATCCTGCATGGTTCCCATGCACAGACGACTGCTGCGTCTCCTCACAGCCACCGCGCTGACGCTCACCGCCTGCGTCACCGCCTCCGCCGGCACGACCGCCGAGGCCACACCGGGCAGCCCCGCCCTCACCCCGCCGCTGGGCTGGAACAGCTGGAACAGCTTCGGATGCGGTGTCGACGAGACACAGGTCCGCCAGGCCGCCGACGCGATGGTGTCCTCGGGCATGAAGGACGCGGGCTACCAGTACGTCGTCGTCGACGACTGCTGGTACGACCCGCAGCGCGACGCGGCGGGCAACCTGCGGGCCGACCCGACCAAGTTCCCCAGTGGGATGAAGGCGCTCGGGGACTACATCCACAGCAAGGGGCTGAAGTTCGGCATCTACGAGGCCCCCAACGAGCGCACGTGCGCGCAGGGCGTGGGCACCTACCCCGGCTCCACCGGCAGCAAGGGCCACGAGGCCCAGGACGCCGCCACGTTCGCCTCATGGGGTGTGGACTACCTCAAGTACGACTGGTGTTCCTCCAGCGGCACCCTGGACCAGCAGGTCGCGCAGTTCACCCTCATGCGCGACGCCCTGCGCTCCACCGGGCGGCCGATCGTCTACAGCATCAACCCCAACAGCTTCCACGCCATCACCGGCGCCACCTACAACTGGGGCGAGGTCGCCGACCTGTGGCGGACGACCGAGGATCTGCTCGACATCTGGCAGAACGGCAACACCAACAGCTACCCGATGGGCGTGGGCAACGTCCTCGACGTCGACGCGCCGCTGGCCGCTCAGTCGGGTCCGGGTCACTGGAACGACCCCGACATGCTCGTAGTCGGCCGTCCCGGTCTGTCGCTGAACGAGTCCCGCTCCCACTTCGCCCTGTGGTCGCTGCTCTCGGCCCCCCTCATCGCAGGCAACGACATCCGGACCATGTCCAGCGACGTGAGCGCGATCCTGCGCAACCCTCGCCTGTTGGCGGTCAACCAGGACTCGCTCGGTGCGGGCGGGCGCCGGGTGCGCGACGACGGTGACACCGAGGTGTTCGCCAAGCCCCTGTCCGACGGCTCGGTCGCGGTCGGCCTGTTCAACCGGGGGAGCGGCACCGCGACCGTCACCGCCACGGCCGCGCAAGTCGGCCTCACCGGAGGGCCGTTCACCCTCACCGACCTGTGGACCGGCGGCACGTCGAGCAGCTCCGGCCAGATCTCGGCGAGCGTCCCGGCGCACGGTGTCGCTGTGTTCAAGATGACCGGCGGCAGCCCGCTGGCCTCCACCACCGCACGGCTGCGCGGTACCGGGTCCGGCCGCTGCCTGGACGTGGATCACGCCTCCACCACGGCCG
Organism: Streptomyces sp. NPDC020192; assembly: GCF_044388685.1. NCBI lineage: Bacteria > Bacillati > Actinomycetota > Actinomycetes > Kitasatosporales > Streptomycetaceae > Streptomyces > Streptomyces sp. NPDC020192. The sequence goes on from NZ_JBIRXG010000029.1 coordinate 80,040, forward strand.
GGACCACGACGCTGATCTGGGACTGCCACACCGCCGCCAACCAGCTGTGGACCACGTGGGCCGGAGGCGAGATCCGCGTCTACGGCGACAAGTGCCTGGACGCCTCCAACCAGGGCACCACCAACGGCACGCCGGTCATCATCTGGCCCTGCAACGGCCAGGACAACCAGAAGTGGACCATGCAAGCCGACGGGTCGATCCGCAATGTCCACGCCGGGTTGTGCCTGGACGCCCAGCAGGCAGGAACCGTGAACGGGACCTCAGCCATCCTGTGGACCTGCAGCGGCCAGAACAACCAGAAGTGGACCGCGTTCCCGTAACCCACCACCCCTGCCCGCGCAGGCAGATGTCCGATCGGAAGAGGGCAGTCCCAAGACAGCATGTCACCCTGCGGGGACTGCCCTCTCGCACCGGGACCGTCCAAGCCCATGACCCACAGCTGGTGGACCAGGGCGGCCAGGGCGACGCCGAACTGCTCCATGAGTCCCACCAGGCTGCGCTCCACCAGCCGCCTCTTGGGCAGCACGATGAACCTCCAGACGTGGTCGGCGCGTTTGACCACCGTCAACGCCATCCCAAGGATGCGGTGGGCGAAGTCGACCAGCTGCCCGGCGTAGCCGCCGTCGGCCCGCACCTGCGTGGGCCTCCAGTGCCGCTCGCGCAGCGGTTGCCCGAGAAGTGCGTGCATCCGGCGCCTGTGCGCGCCGGATGCACGTTTCTTTCGATCCTCTGTCAGGAGGGGGTGATCTGCCACTGCTGCTGAGGGATGGCGGTGTAGGTCCACTGGTTGATGGCGGCTCCGTCGGCGGTGGAGCCGCTGTCGACGTTGAGGGAGAGGCCGCTGAGCCGGTTGGTGAGGAGGTAGTAGCCGTTGCCGGTGGGGGTGATGGCCCACTGCTGCTGGGGCGCGCCGGCGTCGCTCCAGATGTCGGCGGCTGCGCCGTTCACGCGGGAGAGTCCGCCGATTTCCATGAGCGTGCCGCTGTTGGCGTTGCGGATCTTGTAGTAGCCGCTGTCGGCCGGGACGATGGTCCACTTCTGGTTGGCGTGGTTCTGCCAGGGCCACTGCAGGATGGCGGTGTTGTTCGCGGTCTTGGCGCCCGAGACGTCGGCGACCTTGCCGCTGTGGCGGGCGACGAGGCGGTACGCGGTGCCGTCGCCGGGGAAGAGGGCGGAGACCAGGGCGGGTGTCGCGGTGCGGCCGCCGATGCGCAGGTTGCCGATGTTGGCGTAGCCGCCGGTGCCCGCGGTGACCTGGATGCGGACGAAGGCGGCGTTGCGGGCGGGCCATTCGACGATTTTGGTGGTGTGGTCACCGGCCCAGCGGGCGGTGGCGACCTGGGTGAAGGTGGTGCCGTCGGTGCTGGTCGAGATGGTGCAGGCGGTGATGTCACCGTCGGTGGTGTTGTTGCGGTTCCACTGCTTGGGCAGGTACTCCAGGGTGGAGATGTTGCTCCACACACCGCCGAGGTCGATGGTGATGCTCTGGGGCAGCGTGAGGCTCCAGGTGGACCAGCAGGTCTCGAAGTTCTTGTCGCTGAGGCCGTCGATGGCGTTCATGGGGCCTTCGCCGGTGTGGTAGTCGGTGGCGTAGGCGGCCACGGGGGTGACCGGGTGTTCGGCGCGGAGCATCTGGGTGGGCAGGGGCGGCCGGGAAGTGTCGGGGCCGCTCCAGGCGGCGCCGGCCTCGGAGAGCCGGTTGGCGATGTTGGTGTCCAGCACACCGTTGCGGTTGGGCGGGCAGTTGAGGATGAAGGAGGTGTACTTCGGCTCCAGATCCGCCAGGTGCGACAGGATCGCCGCCTTGCTCATCGGATCGGTCGTGGGCGTCGCCGGATGCCAGAACCACCCGTTGCTGATCGTCTGGCCCTGCAGCGAGGCGTAGGTGTTGCCTGCCGGTGAGGTGATGCCGAGGGGCTCCTCGAAGTAGATCGCGTCGCCGAGGTAGGGCACCGACAGCCCGCCGTGGTCGATCATCACGATGTCGGGCTGCAGGGACTTCACATGTTCCCTGATGCGCTGGTAGGGGACGGCCTGCTGGCCCATCTGCCAGGCGTAGCCGTCGGTGACGAACATGTCGATGGTGCCGTAGTCGGTGAGCAGTTCGGTGATCTGGTTGAGGATGTAGGTGATGTCGCCGGGCTGGATGGCCTGGTCGGAGGCGACCTTGTGGCGGGTGTCGTAGGCCTGCACGTTGTAGGTGCGGTCCCAGATGGAGAAGTACAGGCCGACCTTCAGGCCCTGGGCCCGGAAGGCGGTCACGTACTGCGCGACAACGTCATGCTTGTAGGAGCTGTTGGCGACGTTGTAGGTGTTGTAGGCGCTGGGCCACAGGCAGAAGCCGTCGTGGTGCTTGGTGGTCAGGACGCCGTAACTCATCTTCGCCGCCGCCGCGGCCGCCGCCCACTGGGCGCAGTCGACTGCCGTGGGTGCGAACAGAGCCGGGTTCTGGTTCGGGGCGGCCCACTCCTCGTTGGTGAACGTCCCCATGTTGAAGTGGTTGAACATGCCGAACCGCATGTTCACCAGGTCGCTGAGATTGGTCTGCAGGTCCGCGGCGGCCGCCTGAGGGAGCAGGTGGGAGAAGCCGGGAGCCACGGACAACGCGCTCGCGGCCACAGCGGCGCCCGCGGAGCCCAGCAAGGTACGACGGGACAGTCTTCCTGACGACATGGGTGAACTCCCGGGTGTCGGGGCGGCAGCCCGAGGGGCTGCGACCCCAAGTGCTCAGGCACGGCCCTGCCTTGGGCTCCGAGCGTCGGATGTTACGCATGAAGTTCGATGACGTAACTGCTCCGTGTCAACAGGTACGTGGATGAAAGTGCTCAGACAGAGAGTAGAGGAGGCCGTTTTGTTCGCTTAGGTGGCTATTCGTTCCGCCGAGACATGCCATGTTTCAACAGAGAAACCAGAGCGCTACGGCCACGGAAGCGTCACCCGCTCCGCCTCCTCGGGCGGCAACGCCCACGCTCACCAAATGAGTACTACTCATTTAAAAGAGGTGGTCCTCCAGGAACAGGCTGAGCGAGTCACAGTCGGCGGCCGATCGCCACAGCCAACAGCGCCATAACCTGGGGTGATTCCTCGTTGAAGGTAGTCCGCGCAACACCGGCTCCACTTCCTCCCCATGTCGTCTGCGTTGCGCCAGTGAAAAATAAATATGCCTATCTCCTTGACCGTGACGCCTCCTTGCATCGATAAATGCAACTCATAGGAAGTCAGGGGGGTTTGGAGGAGGGACACACTACAGATGAGACCCCTACGTATCGGCGCGGGGACGGTCAAGGCGCTCGCGGCGGCGGCTGTCGTCTTCGCGGCCGTACTGCCCGCTCAACCCGCCTACGCGGCCACGACGAACTTCTACGTCGACCCCGTGGGCGGCAGCGACAGCAACTCGGGGACCAGCACCGCGACGGCGTTCAAGACCATCCAGGCCGCCCAGGCCGCGGTCCGGGCCGTCAACGCGAACATGTCCGACGACATCGTCGTGAACCTGCGCGGAGGCACCTACCCCCTCACCGCCCCCATCACCTTCGGCGCCGGCGACTCGGGCACGAACGGCCACACCGTCGTCTACCAGGCTTACAACGGCGAGACGCCCGTCATCAGCGGTGGCAAGACGATCACCGGCTGGACCGCGGCCACCAACGGCGAGTACAAGGCGCCGGTCGGCAGCCTCAACTTCCGGCAGATGTACGTCAACGGGGTCCGCGCCACCCGGGCCCGCTACCCCGACCTCGGCTCGGACTTCCAGCTCCAGGGCAGCGACAAGACCAACAAGCTGCTGAAGGTGCTCAGTTCCCAGGTCTCCAACTGGAACCACCTGAACCAGGTCGAGATGATGCTGGAGACGCAGTGGGGCGAGAACTATCTGCGGCTGAAGTCGATCAGCTCCGCGGACGGTACCGCCGACGTGTCGATCCGGGACCACGAGGCGGGCATCCTGTTCCCCCGCCCCTTCCCGGTCCTCTCCGACGGCTCCCCCCTGCACTTCGAGAACGCCCACGAGTTCCTCAACGAACCGGGCGAGTTCTACGTCGACACGGCCGCGCAGACCGTCTACTACAAGCCCCGCCCCGGCGAGGACATGTCCACGGCCACCGTGCAGGCGCCGACGCTGCAGACCCTTTTCGACATCAAGGGCACGAACCTCGACAGTCCCGCCCACGACCTGCGCTTCTCCGGGATCACCTTCGCCCAGACCACCTGGATGGAAGCGACGGACAACGGCTACCTCAACGGCCAGGGCGGCAACTACAACCTCTCGGCCGACACCTCCAACAACCAGTACGTCGGTCGTCCGCCGGCCGGGGTCCAGGCCTCGGACGCCGACCGCGTCTCCTTCACCGGCGACACCTTCACGCAGATGGGAGCCACCGCCCTCGACCTGCACCACGGCGTGCACGACAGCACCGTGACCGGCAACCTCGTTCACGACATCGCCGGCAACGGAATCATGGTCGGCAAGTTCTCCGACCCGGCCGTGGAGTTCCACACCGTCTACAACCCGCCTGCCTCACCGGCCGGTGAGGACGCCCGGGAGGTGGTCAAGAACGTCACCGTCAAGAACAACCTGATCACCCGGATCGGTGAGGACTACCTGGGAACCGCGGGCATCAACGCGGGCTTCGTCAACAGCACCACCATCGACCACAACGACATCTCCGACACTCCGTGGGCCGGCATCTCGCTCGGCTGGGGCTGGCAGTCGCAGGCCAACGCCGAAGGCAACAACAGCGTCAGCTACAACCAGATCGGCAACGTGATGAACCGGCTCTGCGACTCCGCCGGTATCTACCACCTCTCGAACGACCCGGGCACGGTCATCAACGGCAACTACATCCACGACGTGATACGAGGGCCGGCCGCCTGCGGCTCGGCCGTGGCCGGCATGTACCTGGACGAGGGGTCGAACAACATGACCCTCTCGAACAACGTGCTGTCGCACACCGACGGATTCATCAACCAGAACCGCAACGGCTCCAACCTCACGCTCACCAACAACACGACGTCCGGCGACACGGTGATCAAGGCCTCCGGTCTCGAGTCCGCCTACCAGGGGCTGGCGGCGAAGCTGAACCTCGCCTACAACAAGTCGGCGTCCTCTTCCTCGGTGAACGGCTCCGCCTGGGGGGCGGCCAAGGCCAACGACAACGACGGTGCCACCGGCTGGTCGCCGACCGGGAGCGACACCTCGGCGTGGTGGCAGGTCGACCTGGGGCAGGCCTACCAGCTTGGACAGTTCTCCCTGACGACCCGTCAGGACCTGGATCAGCCCGAGACCCGCGGCAAGTTCGAGATCCGGGCCTCCAACGACCCGTCCTTCGGCACCTACACCGTCCTGGGACGCCAGACGGACACACTGCCGCTCGCCGCGACGCTCACGGGCAACATCGACGTCCGTCAGAAGTTCCGCTACGTGCGGGTCGCCAAGACCGACGGCGCGTACTTCTTCATCGCGGACTTCAGTGTGCAGCAGGCCGGCGGGGCGCTGGAGGACTCGACCGGTACGCCGACCATCAACCCGTCGACGAACTACACGATCAAGAACGTCAACAGCGGGAAGTTGATGGACGTGTACCAGAACTCCACCACCGACGGCGGAAGCGTCATCCAGTGGCCGAGCAACGGCGGTGCCAACCAGCAGTGGAACATCGTCCCGGTCAGCGGTCAGCTCTACAAGATCGTGAACCGGAACAGCGGCAAGGCCCTCGACATCGACAACTCCAGTCACCGGACGGGTACCGCGCTGCAGCAGTACACCTACAACGGCGGCAACAACCAGCTGTGGTACTTCGAGCCGACCAGCGGTGGGTACGTCATCCGCAACTTCGAGAGCAGGCAGGTCCTGGAGGTCGGCGGCGGATCGACGGCCGACGGAGCCGCCATCAGTCAGTGGATGCCGCTGAACCAGTCCAACCAGGCTTGGACGATCCAGTGACAGGGTGACGCGACGCGTCGGCGAATCCGCTCGCCCGGACGCGTCCGCCCGCCGTCAACACCCCTCAGCCCGCCCCCAGCCCCACGACGAACCCGGTTGGGGGCGCGGCTCGCTGTCCCCGTAACGATGAACAAGGGAGTTCATGGTGCCTGAACTGCTCGTCTTCCGAAAACTGCGCCGGGGGGTGGTTGTCTGCCTGGCTTCGGTGGCGCTCGCCCTCACCGGCCTTGTCGCCTTCACCGGCGCCTCGCTGGCGGCTACCCAAGGGCCCTGCGACATCTACGCGGCGGGCAGCACGCCGTGCGTCGCGGCGCACAGCACCACCCGCGCGCTGTTCGCCTCCTACAACGGCCCGCTCTACGAGGTGCGGCGGGCATCGGACAGTACTTCGCAGGACATCGGGGTACTGTCCGCCGGAGGGGTCGCCGACGCCGCGGCGCAGGACTCGTTCTGCGCGGGCACCACCTGCACCATCACCCGCGTCTACGACCAAACCGGCGGCGGCAACACCCTGGTCTACCAGGGACCCGGCGGGACCGGCGGCGCCGACACGGCGGCCACCGCGACCACCGAAGCGCTGAGCGTGCGCGGCCAGAAGGCTTACGCGCTGTACATCAACCCCGGCAACAGCTACTTCGCCTACAGCTCCACCGGGGGCGTGCCGACCGGCAGCTCACCCGAAGGCGAGTACATGGTCACCAGCGGCACCCACGTCAACAACGGCTGCTGCTTCGACTACGGCAACACGGAGATCGACCACAAGGCCGACGGCAACGGCGCCATGGACGCGATCAACTTCGGCACGGAATGCTGGTTCGGCGGTTGCAGCGGGACCGGGCCGTGGGTGCAGGCGGACATCGAGAACGGCCTGTTCTCCGGCGGCAGCAAGACGTGGAACCCCAACCAGGTCTCCCAGACCAGCCGCTTCGTCACCGCGATGCTCAAGAACAACGGCACCACGCAGATGGCACTCAAGGGCGCGAACGCCCAGTCCGGGAGCCTGACACAGCTCTACAGCGGCGCACTGCCCGGCGGATGGAACCCGATGCACAAGCAGGGTGCCATCATCCTCGGCAGCGGCGGCGACTGCTGCCAGACCAACCACAACGCGAGCGCGGGCACCTTCTACGAGGGCGCCTTGGTCAAGGGCTACCCCTCCGAGGCCATCGACGCCGCCGTCCAGGCCAATATCGCCGCGGCCGGCTACAGCACCAGCACCTCCAGCCCCTTCACCCCGGGTGCGAAGGTGTCACTGCAGGCCACCACCTCGTGCTGCACCGGGGACTACCTGCAGCACGACACCAGCGATGACAAGGTCGTGATCGCGCCGGTGACCTCGAGCAGCTCCGCCACCGACAAGGGCGACGCCACCTGGATCGTCCGCGTCGGCCTGGCCGACAGCAACTGCGTCTCCTTCGAGTCGGCCAACGCATCCGGCAAGTACCTCAGGCACTACGCCTTCCAGCTGCACCTGCAGCCCGACGACGGCTCCAGCCAGTTCGCCGCCGATGCCACCTTCTGCCCCAAGCCGGGCAACAGCGGCACGGGTTACTCCCTGCAGTCCTTCAACTACCCGGCCAAGTACATCCGTCACTACCGATTCACCGGCTACGTGGCAAGCAACGGCGGTACCAACGCCTGGGACACCACGTCGTCGTGGACCCAGGACACCAGCTGGCTCGCCGCCGCCCCCTGGAGCTGACGAACAACGAAAGTGTCGACGCACCCCACTATGTTCGCAGATTCGGGCAGTGTTCGAAAAGTCGAACGCCGGGATTCGTCGACGCCTCACCGCACAACCCCCCTCGTGAAGGAGCATTTAATGATCAAGCCACCGTGGATGCGCAGCGTCAGACGCGCGCTCCTCGCGGCCGGTGCCACCGCCGCGCTCGCCGCCGGCCTGCTCACCGCCACAGCAACCACCTCGCAGGCCGCCACCCAGCAGCCATGCGACATCTACGCCGCAGGCGGCACTCCCTGCGTCGCCGCACACAGCACCACCCGCGCCCTGTACGCGACGTACAACGGCCCGCTGTACCAGGTCAAGCGTGCCTCCGACAACGCGACCAAGGACATCGGCCTGCTGAGCGCCGGCGGATACGCCGACGCCGCCGCACAGGACTCCTTCTGCGCGGCCACCAGCTGCGTCATCACCGTCCTCTACGACCAGTCCGGCAAGGGCAACAACCTCACCCAGGCACCCGCGGGAGGAGCAGCCGGTGGGCCGGACAACCTCGCCAACGCCTTCGAAGCGCCGGTCACCGTCGGCGGGCACGAGGCATACGGCGTCTATGTCGCCCCCGGCACCGGCTACCGGAACAACAACACCAACGGCATCGCCACCGGCGACCAGCCTGAGGGCATGTACGCGATCTTCAACGGCAAGCACTTCAACGGCGGCTGCTGCTTCGACTACGGCAATGCCGAGACCAACAGCCGCGACACCGGCAACGGTCACATGGAGGCCATCTACTTCGGCAACAACAATCACTGGGGTTACGGCAGCGGCACCGGCCCCTGGATCATGGCCGACCTGGAGAACGGCCTGTTCTCCGGCGTGAACCAGCACCTCAACTCGGGTGACCCCACCGTCACCAACCGGTTCCTCACCGCCATCGTCAAGGGCGGCCCGAACCAGTGGGCCATCCGCGGCGGCGACGCCCAGTCGGGCAGCCTGTCCACCTACTACAGCGGCGTGCGCCCCAACGTCTCCGGCTACAACCCGATGCACAAGGAAGGCGCGATCATCCTGGGCATCGGCGGTGACAACAGCAAGGGCGCCCAAGGCACCTTCTACGAAGGCGTCATGACCTCGGGATACCCCTCTGACGCCACCGAGAACGCCGTCCAGGCCAACATCACCGCCGCCGGCTACAACAGCGGTTCAACCAGCACCGGCTCACTGACCCCCGGCTCCCGAGTCTCCCTGCAGGCCACCACCGCCCCCTGCTGCACCTCGCACTACCTGCGCCACGACGACGCCGACACCAAGGTCGGCATCTCCGGCATCAACTCCTCCAGCTCGGCCACCGACAAGGCCGACGCCACCTGGATCGTCCGCGCGGGCCTGGCCAACACCTCCTGCCTGTCCTTCGAGTCCGCCAACAGCCCCGGCCAGTTCCTGCACCACTCCAACTTCGAGCTCTACCTGAACACCGACAACGGCGGCACCTCGTTCGCGCAGGACGCCACCTTCTGCCCCACCACGGGCAACAGCGGGATCGGCCACTCCTTCCAGTCCGTCAACTACCCGACGAAGTACATCCGCCACTACAACTTCACGGCCTACATAGCCGGCAACGGCGGCTCCAACGCCTGGGACTCCACGAAGTCGTGGGCCCAGGACACCAGTTGGCTCACCGCATCTCCCTGGAGCTGACAGCAGCCAGCGCTCTCTGAGCGCCTCCAGCAGCGAGCACGGCAGTCCTACACAAGCGCGGGGAGGCCGTGCTCGCTTCCTGGAGACCTGGAGGTCGCCCCCACACATGGCCAACCCTCACACCCTGCACCCACGCCAACCTGCTGCTGACGATCGGCGTCCGTACCGAAGGGACCCTGACCTCGCGATGACCCTCGCAGTCCGTTACAAGTCCGTCACCTCCATCATGCGCCAGGTGTCAGCAGTGCTTGCGATGGCCTGCTCCGCAGCGCTGCTGACATCTCTCACGACGCCGACCCCGGCCTCGGCCGCGACCCAGGCGACGTACTACGTCGCCCCCAACGGCGACGACGCCAACGCCGGGACGATCACCGCACCGTTCAAGACCCTGCAGCACGCACGGGACGTCGTGCGTACGGTCGATCGCAACATGACCGGAGACATCAACGTCTATCTCCGCGGCGGCAACTACCCGGTGACCAGCACCATCGACTTCACCTCGGCCGACTCCGGAACGAACGGCCACCATGTCGTGTACGCCGCCTACCAGAACGAGAAGCCGGTGCTGGACGGAGGCGTACAGGTGACCGGCTGGACTCAGCACAGCGGGAACATCTGGAAGGCCACGCTCAACCGTGACAACAAGCTCCGCGCCCTCTACGTCAACGGCAAGCGCGCCCAGATGGCCTCGAAGACGATCAACTCGGCCGGATGCTACGGGACCTACACCGTCACGGCCGGCCAGGCGCCCTGGGCCTGGGAGTCGGGTTCGCAGTGCGACGGGGCCAAGTACAGCCTCTCCGATCTGCCCGCCGTCGCGTCCAACCAGGACGATGTCGAGATCGCGTCGGCGTCGACCTGGAACACGGCGATCGTGGGTGTCCGTCAGATCACCACGAGCTCGAACGGCGCCAATCGCGTGGCCCTGTTCCAGCAGCCGGGTGCGGCCATCGCCCAGGGGTCGCCGTACGGCAAGTTCAACCCCGGCGGCAGTCACACGTTTATGAACGCGTACGAGTTCCTGGACCGGCCGGGCGAGTTCTACTTCGACAAGACGAATCACACGCTGTACTACTACAAGTCCAGCTCCGAGGACATGACCACGGCGAAGGTCTTCGCGCCGAACAACGTGTCCACCCTCCTCAAGATCGCCGGCACGTCCACGACCGACCACGCGCGGAACATCACCTTCTCCGGGCTCACCGTCGAGCACTCAGACTGGAACCTGGTCAACGTCGCGGGTTCCGTCTTCCGGCAGGGCCAGCAGGGCAACGCCAGCTCGACCGTGTACGCGAAGCAGAACTTCCACGCGTACACCTACCGCAACGTCGACCTGCCGCCGGGGATCATCCAGATCGAGAACGCGGACGGGATCGTCCTGCAGCGCAACACGGTGCAGCACACCGGCGCCGACGGGATCACCCTGGCCAACGACGTGACGGACTCACAGTTGACCGGCAACTACACCAATGACATCGCCGGATCCGCCACCACCGTGGGACACCCCCAGCACGTGTACATCGGGGACTACACCTCGACCAACCACGAGAAATACCCGGTGAACGTCGAGGGCGTCTGCAAGAACATCACCGTCACGGACAACTACCTCTACGACAGCGCGGTCCTCTTCCAGGGGTCCAGCCCTGTGTCGGCGTACTTCGCCGATTCGCTGTCCGTGCAGCACAACCGGATCGAGAAGTCGCCGTGGGCGGGCATCACCCTCGGCTGGGGCTGGTGGAACTTCGACGGATCGACGAACTCGATCCGCCCCGGCGTGCCGACCACCACGGCAAGGAACAACACCATCAGCCACAACCAGATCGTCGACACGATGCAGGTGCTCGGCGACTCAGCTCCCATCTACACGCTGGGCAGCCAGCCTGGAACCGAGATCAGCAACAACTACATCCAGGGCGTTCCGGCGGGCCACAAGTACGGGATGCACCCCGACGAAGGCTCCGCCTACCTCAACGAGCACGACAACGTGCTCGATGTCGACCCGAACGTGGCCTACACCATCAACTCCGGCACCTGGGGCCGTCAGCACGACCTGAGCATCACCAACACCTACGGCACCGTCAACAAGATCGCCAGCAAGAGCGTCCCCAACAGCACCATCCAGGACGTGCGCGCGTACTCGGACAACGTGTGGCCGTCACAGGCGTACGACATCGCCGTGAACTCCGGTCTGGAGGACGCCTACAAGGACCTCGTCCCCCAGAGCAACCTGGCCCTGCAGGACTACGCCCTGCCCGCGAGCACGTTCACCGGCAAGGGCGTGTCGTCCATCCCCGTCCGCACCATCGGTGATGCGACCAGGACGCTCTGGCTGGCTCCCTCCGGTACGACGACGTTTGCCGTCGGCCCCACCATGACGAAGGCAGCCGGAACCGCGACGACCATCAACGTCCCACCGACGGTCGGCGACTACCGCCTCTACGTCGTGGACGCCCAGGGGAACGCGTCCGCCGCGTCAAAGTCCCTCGTACGGCAGCGATGGGCCTACGTCGACGACAAGGACTCGAGTCTGACCTACTCCTCCACCTGGTCGAACTGGAACGACTCCAAGGACTTCAACGGATCCGAGAGGTACACCAACAAGGCCGGCGACTACGTCCAGTACTCGTTCACCGGCTCGGGCGTCCGGTATCTCAGCATGAAGCAGCCGAACATGGGGAAGGCCGACGTCTACATCGACGATACCCTGGCGCAGTCGGGCATCGACGCCTACGCCCCGACGGTGACGAAACAGGTGCCGCTGTTCGAGAAGACGGATCTCCCCGCGGGTCCGCACACCATCAAGGTCGTCTGCGACGGAACGAAGAACGCGGCCTCGTCCAACACCGTCTGCGCGCTGGACGCGTTCGCCTCCATCCCCTTCCCCGCCAAGAACGCGTTCTACAAGGTCCTCAACAAGAGCAGCGGCAAGGCGGCCGACGTCTCGGGCGCATCGTTGACCGCCGGGGCGAACGTCATCCAGTGGAACGACACCGGAGCGCAGAACCAGAACTGGCGGTTCGTCGCGGTGGGTGACGGCAGCTACGAGATCGTCAACCAGAACAGCGCCCTGCTGCTGGACGTCACCAGCGCATCCACCGCGGACGGCGCGACCGTCCTACAGCAGCCGGACAACAACGGTGCGAGCCAGCACTGGACGCTGACCGCGAGTGGGAACGGCTACTACAAGATCAAGAACGTGAACAGCGGCATGCTGCTCGCGGGGTCCAGCTCGTCGACTCAACTCGTGCAGACGACGGACACGAACGCCGACAGCCAGCTGTGGCAGGCGGTGAACGTGGACTGATTCCGCCGGCCGCCGGCGACCGCACACCCCGCTCAGCCGCCTCGGCCTGCTGCTGCCGGGTGGACCGAAAGAGACGAAGGACATGAGGGATGGTGCCGGTGAAACGCGGACCGGCACCATCCCCTACTGATCTCCACCACCGCGCACTCGCGCACACATTCGTCCAACACCCGTGGCGACTCCTGAACAAGGACGGAAATCGTGGACCTCACCAGACGACAACTCGGCCGGCTCGCCGTGATCGGCACCGGGGCGTTCCTGCTGCCGGGCCTGCTGCCCCCCAGCATGGCGGCGGCAGCCACACCTCCCGCCGGTACGTGGGGGGACCAGGGCGACGGCACCTACGTCGACCCCTTCCTCCCCGGTGACTTCAGCGACTGGGACTGCATCCGGGTCGGCGCCGACTACTACGGCATCACCAGCACGTTCGGGTACTCCCCCGGCGTGGCTGTCCTGCACTCGACAGACTTGGTCAACTGGCGCACGCTCGGCGGCGCGGTCGACGATCTCACCAGTATCGGCCCGCAGTTGAACTGGGACCGGATGAACCGTTTCGGCCGTGGTGTGTGGGCGGGGGCCATCCGCTTCCACGCGGGCCGGTACTGGGTGTACTTCAACACCCCCGACGAGGGCTTCTTCATGACGTCGGCCCCCTCGCCGAGCGGGCCGTGGGATCCGCTGACGGCGGTGTGGCGGACCTCCGGCTGGGACGACCCGTGCCCGTTCTGGGACGACGACGGCCAAGGCTACCTGATCACCACGCACTACGCGGACAGCTACAAGATAAACCTGTTCAAGCTGTCCGAGGACGGCAAGTCGCTGGTCGGCTCGCCCACGGTCATCCACCAGTCGCCGGGCAGCGAGGCCAACAAGCTGTACAAGATCAACGGTCTCTACTACCACCTCTACAGCGAGGTGAAGTCAGAGGGCCGAGTGCTGATGATGAACCGCGGCTCCAGCCTCTACGGCCCCTACGAGACCCGGCAGCTGGAGCACGTCAACGCCGCGGTGGACCGTGAGCCCAATCAGGGCGGGCTGGTGCAGGCGCCGGACGGCACCTGGTACTTCGTGACTCACCACGGCCACGGTGACTGGGAGGGAAGGCCGCTGTCCCTGCTACCGGTGACCTGGGTGGACGGCTGGCCGATCCTGGGCCAGGTGGGCGCGGACGGCATCGGCACCATGGTGTGGACCGGCCAGGTGCCCGCCGGCGGCACACCCGGACTGCCCCTCGACGCACTGCCTCCTGTGGTGACCAGCGACCTGTTCACCGGCACCAGCATCAAGCCGCAGTGGGAGTGGTACTACCAGCCGCGCGCGGACCACTGGTCGCTGACCGAACGCCCCGGCTTCCTGAGGCTGAAGGCGTTCGCACCGCTGGCGGCCGACAACCTGACCAAGGTCGGCAACACCCTCACCCAACGGGTGCTGCGCACCGCGGGCGGTGCGACGGTGACCGTCCGCCTCGAACTGGCCGGCCTCGCCGACGGCCAGCACGCCGGACTGTGCCACTACGCGGCCACCTACGCCGGGCTGGGCGTCCGGCGCACCGGCACCACCACCACGATCGCTCACAACGCGGGCGGCACCCTGACCTACGGCCCGGCCGTCACGCAGGACGCCGTGTGGCTGCGCACCACCTGGAACGTGAGCGGCGTCAGCCAGTTCTCCTACAGCCTTGACGGAATTACCTTCACCGCGTTCGGCGGCACCTACCAGCTCACCTGGGGCGGTTACCGCGGCGACCGGGTCGGCCTCTACACCTACAACTCGAACAACACCGGCTACGTCGATGTGGACTCAGTGCAGTACACTATCGCGCCCACGCGGACCTACACGTGCGTCAGCGTGCGCAGCGGCAAGGTCGCCGACGTCTCCGGCGCCTCGACCGCGGAGGGCGCCTACGTGATCCAGTGGCCCGACAACGGCAAGCCGAACCAGCAGTGGACCTTCCAGTCCACCGCGGACGGCTACCACACCATCACCTGCGTCAACAGCGGCAAGGTCCTCGACGTGGCAGGGTCCTCACTGGCGGACGGCGCACGGGTCGTGCAGATGACCGCTGACGGCCGCACGAGCCAGCAGTGGCAGCTACGCCCCCAGGCCAGTGGCCAGTTCATTCTGGTCAACCGCAACAGCGGCAAGGTGCTCGACGTCAGCGGGGGCAGCACGGCCGATGGCGCCGCACTGATCCAGTACCGCGACACCGGCGGCTCCAACCAGCGGTGGACCTTCCACCGCGTCACCGGCTAGTCATGCCTGGTCAGGTCGGGATGGGTTGTGGCGTATCGCGGTGATAGGTGGGGCAGGCGCCGATCCGGACTGCGAGGAGTAGCTGCAGTTCGCGGGCGGCCTTGTAGAGGCTCAGGCCGACGCCGAGATGCCCACCACGTAGTCAAGGCCGCGTTCTTCCAGGCCGAGGCGGAAGGCTGCGGCATCGCTGTAGCCGCCGTCGGCGACCACGGAGGGACCCCGATGCCCCACGACCTCTCGTTGAACATATCCAGGGCGATCCCACTTCTCGACATGACCGACCTCTTCGGGGATGCCGCACTTCGTGCGGCGGGCCACCTTGCCGGATCGGCCTACGGTGAGGCGGGGTTCCAGCACTCGGCAGGAACAAGCGCCAGTCGACGGCCGCCGACGCTGCGTCGGAGGCCAGATGCAGCGACACCCCGGCCTGGCATTTGGTGACCTTGCCCGCGGTGCCGGTGCACTGCCTGGCCACGCATACCGATGCCTCCCCGTCCTTGAGGAAGCCGGTGTCATCGATGAGCCGCGCGGGGTTGGTTGCAGGGCACGGGACTGCCCTTCGGGGAACCTCAGCTGGGCTGGTAGACAGGCATCAAGCCCTCAAGCGGCGAGGGGAACGCCTATCTGAACATCTCCCCTTCACCAGTATCGCGGGCCTGGGCGCCAGGGCGTCGCGTCGTCGGCTGACGTCCGATCCGCTGCGTCCGCGGCCGGTGCTGCTCGCCGGGGCCGCAGGCGGGCGGCGCCGCGGAGCTGCTCATGTTCCTCGTCCCGTGGTTCGCAAGGCCGTCCCCACCTCAGGTGGGTGCGGAGCCAGTTGACGTGCTCCCTGGCCTAAGGTCCAGGGATTCCGGCCTGGGTCGTCTGACCCTTCCGGGGGCTTCCTGCTTCAACGCGCTGTGCCGGGACTTTCGTCCTGGTCTTACCGGCGCTCCACGAGGCGTTTGGCGTCTCCGCCCGTCCGGCGGCGACGATACGGCGTCCTTCGAAGAGGACGTTGCGTGCTGCGTTGTGGTCGCGGTCGTGCGCGGTGCCGCATGCGCCGCACGTCCACTCGCGGACGTGCAGGGGCTTGGGGCCGTCCCGGAATCCGCAGGCCGAGCAGACCTGAGAGGACGGGAAAGCGCGGTCCACCTTGGCGAAGGTGCGCCCGTGTTTGACCGCCTTGTACTCCAGCATGCCGACGAACGCGGACCATCCCGCGTCGTGCACGGACTTGGCGAGCCGGGTGCGCCCGAGGCCGGCCACCGCGAGGTCTTCCACGTACACCGCTTGGTTGTCGCGGATGATCTGTGTGGATGCCTTGTGGTGGAAGTCCCGGCGCCGGTCCGCCACGCGGGCGTGCTGGCGTGCGACCTT
>NZ_JBIRXG010000030.1:0-83974 GCF_044388685.1 Streptomyces sp. NPDC020192
CTGGTCGACCAGGGCTTCAAGAACGCCGTCGTCGCGCACGGGGAGACGGTGGGCATCGAGGTGGAGGTCGTGGAGCGCAATCCCACGCAGACCGGGTTCGTTCCCCAGGCCAGGCGGTGGGTCGTGGAACGCGCCTATGGGATCTTGATGCTGCACCGCAGGCTGGTTCGCGACTACGAGCACCTGCCCCGCAGTTCGGAGTCGCGGGTGTACTGGGCGATGACCGCGGTGATACTGCGACGGCTGACCGCGGCGACCGTACCCGCCTGGCGCACCGCATGACCGGCGGGGAGCTGACGCTCGGCGCGGTGCTGGCACGACTGGAGGAGCGGGAACGCGAGATCGCCGCGCAGGCCGAGACGATGCGGGAACAGATCACGCAGCTGACCTCCCAGCTCGACGAACTCGGCCGGGCCGCCGACGAAGTCCGGATCACCCGCAAGACGCTGCTGGCGCTGCCCGACCCCGGGCCGCCCGCGCCGCCGGCACTGAAACTGCCGGACCACCCGGCCTACCAGCAGATCATGGCGGTGTTCACCGCGGCCGACCATCCGCTGCGTGCGCGGCAGGTGTGCGAGTCGATGGACCTGGAAGGAGGCGTGGGAAGGTGACCGAACGGTTCAGCAGGGCTGTCGGACAGCTGGCCTCCGAGAGGCTCGAAGAACGACTGGGCGGTACGGGTGTCGTAGCCGTCCCTGAGCTTGTTGGACAGCCGGTTACCGGGCTGGTCGACGGCGAGGACCGTAAAGTGCCTGGCCGGCGTCGGCATCATTAGGCGCCAGACGTACCAAGTCTCGAGGTCTCGGGCCAGCCGTGCACCAGGAGCAGTGCCAACCCGCGTGAACGTCCTGGTGAGCCCCTACGAGCGGGGCGCCCACTGGACGGCGCCGAGGCCTTCGGACGTCGGGGCGGGCATGGCGCTCGGTGACCCGCCTCGAGGTGTCACGGCACCGGTCAGCGTGACACCTCGCCCGCCACGGCCGCGCGCAGCACGTCCCGGCGGGGCATCCGGGCGCCGAACCCGTCCGTGGGGTTCTCGTTCGCAGGTTCCTGAGGCATCAGCTCCCATTCGCATCTGGCGGTCGCCTACCCGGTGAGGCACCGGGACCGATCACCTCGTCCGAGGCCGCGCCCACCCGGCGCATGGCCCGGGGTGCCCCCACGGGATGCGTCCACAGGCTCGACGGGCGGATGTGCACCTGGGACGTCCGGCCCATGCTGCGGCGCGCCCCGGGCTCCCGCAAACTGAGCACAGGGCGGGGAGGGTCCTGTCTCCCGCGATCTCTCACGGCCCTTTCGCGGTTTTTCCGCGGCGCAAACGACCGGGCAGCCACGCGATGCCGCAGATCCTTACCCCGAGATTCCTCCGGCTCCCTGTTTGACACTCAGGATGACAAGAGTAATCCTGAATCTAGATGTTATACATCATCTAGATTCAGGAGGAACCATGTCCGACACCTACGACCCGTGCCACACCGCGGTTTTGCTGGTCGACCCCTTCAACGACTTCCTCTCAGAGGGCGGCAAGGTCTGGCCGCACCTGGAACCCGTGGCGACCAAGGTCGGTCTGCTGGACCACCTGCGCTCCGTGGTCGCGACGGCCCGCGAGAACGACGTGCGCGTGATGTTCGTGCCGCACCGTCGCTGGGAGCCGGGTGACTACGACGACTGGGACTTCCCGAGCCCCTCGCAGCTCAAGATCCAGAAGATGCACCACTTCGCCAGGGGCTCCTGGGGCGGGTCGTTCCACGACGACTTCCAGCCGCAGCCGGGCGAGGTGGTAGTCCACGAGCACTGGGGGTCGAGCGGGTTCGCCAACACCGACCTGGACTTCCTGCTCAAGCAGCACGGCATCACCCACGTAGTGCTCGTGGGCCTGCTGGCCAACACCTGCATCGAGGCCACCGCGCGTTTCGCCCAGGAGCTCGGCTACCACGTGACGCTGGTCCGTGACGCCACCGCGGCCCTTGGCCCCGAGATGATGCACGCCGCACACGAACTGAACGGCCCCACCTTCGCCCACGCCATCGTCACGACGCACGAAGTCACCGCCGCGTTCAACGGGGCGCAGTCACGACGCTGACCGGAAAGCTGCTGCTCGGGACGGGCCAGCTGTCGGCCAGCGTCCACGCCACCGCCATGGAATTCCCCCGATCCTGAAGCATCGCACCGGCCGGATCGTGATCAACAACCTCTCGAAGCCGCAGGAGGTTTCATACGCGTCCGCCCACGCGAGCGGCGCCTGCGGCGGTGGCAATCCGTCATACGGCGCTGTCCCATGTCGGCGATCGGCCATGGTGGCATTCCTCCGTGCGGGCCGCTGTGCTGAAGGCCCGACGTGGACCTGCACCTCACGACGCGTGTCATCCAGCGCTTCTCGGAAGACCTCAGGGAGACGACGGCTGTTCGGCTTGTGCCCGGTTCGCGGTGGGTGACCGTGCACCTCGACTGTGACGGCGATGTCGTCCTGCTGATGAGCCTCGTCAGCATCGCGCTGCAGGCCCATCAGGCGGTGTGTCCGTTCGTGGACGCACCGCCCGCGGTGTGCAATTTCCGCCGCGTCACGGTGGTGGACCGCGACAATGAAGCCGTCGTGGCCGGTGCCTATGCCGCGTTCAGGGACCGGCCTGTACGTGACTTCGTTCCGATCCTCGTCGAGCGCAGGGCGCGGCGGATCCTAGACGGGGCTTCCGAGTGATGCGACGGCTCTATCCGGCGCCGACGGTCTTACACGGTGATCGACGCCTTCTTCGGCCTCGCCGACACGATCATCGCCATCTGTAGCCTGATCGGCCGGGTCCGGACCACCCACCGCTGGGACACACGCCCACAACACCAACCATGACCGGCCGCCTACCTGCGCGGCCCCCTTAGGTCGGTGGCCGTCCGGTCGGCCATGTGGGTGTGCGGTCAACTGATGCCGACGATGCCGGTCAGCGGGTGAGGGAGGGACACGATGTCGCGTTCCCCTCGCCCGTCGGCCGGTCCGCCGGGCAGCGGGACGGCGCGGATGTGTCCACCGAGGTCGGACACGTAGGCGGTGCCCGCGTCGACGTCGACGGCCAGGCCGATCGTCTCGGCGAACCCGCTCGCCAGGATCTGCGGTGTACCGCCGGGGGCGCCCGCGGCCGGAACCGGTGCCCGGTTGAGGGTGTTGCCGGCCGGTGGAGCGCCGCGGTCGGTCCAGTAGAGCCAGTCGCCGTCGAGGTGCAGGTCGATCGGCTCGGGCAGGCCCGTCCAGAGCACTTCGATGTCGCTGCGCCGCTCGGGGCTCTCCCCGGCGAGGAGCTCGAGGCCGCAGCGGAAGATGCGGCCCTGGCCGCCCTTGGCCGGGCCCTTCTGAGTCCAGTAGAGGTGCCCGCGTACGGGGTCCACAGCCACGCCCACGCATTCCTGCGAGATGTCGCCGGGCGGGTTGACCACCAGGTCGGACAGGCCGCTGCCGTCCGTCCGGACTCGGCTCACCCGGCAGCCCTCACGGTCGCCCCAGTACAGGAACCCGGCGCCGTCCGACGCCAGTTGCTTACCGGTGGTGATCGCTCCGGGCTCGACCACGTCCCGGCGGCCGCTGCCGTCCAGACGTACCGCGTGTACGCCGCCGTTGCGCCGGGAGAAGTCCTGGGCCGCCTCCCCGGAGCCCTTGGCCGGATCGTGCGTTGGCGTGCCCATGGTGGTCCAGTAGACGACACCGGCCTCGACGACGATCCCGTCCGGGGCGGAGCCCGCGTCCTGGACCAGGGTTTCCACCTGGCCGTCCGCGATGCTGACCCGCAGCACGCTCCCCGGTACGGCCGTCAGTGCCAGCAGTTCGTCCCACATCTGGCTCTCCTCGTGTCTCTCGGCATGGCCAGCGGGCGTGCCTTCCATGGCAGTGGGCTCCGCCCGGTGGTGCGACTGCAGATGGGCCGACCGGCGGACCGGATGGATGACACGGGAGAGGCTGTATGCCATCGAGTCCGGCCGCAGCTGAGCTCTGCCTCGAACGGTCTTCCCCGGTTTCCGACTGCATGGCGCGCGCTGAGACTGAGGCTGCGAATGGTGATTCACCAGCGCAGCAGCCGCCACGAGAGCAGGAACCAGCATGTCCTTCGCGCTCCCCACGAACATCGAGAGCCGTCCGGTCGCGGTGATCGGCGCAGGCACCCTCGGCCGCAGGATCGCGCTGATGTTCGCCGACCGCGGCGGGCTCGTCCGGATCTACGACAAGTCCGCGCAGGCCGGCGAAGCGGCGCGCGCCTATGTCGAGGAGAACCTGCCCAAGGTCGTCGCGAAGATCCAGGGCGGCAAGCCGGGCTCGGTGGTCGTCACCAACGACATGGCCGAAGCCCTCGCGGACGCCTGGCTCGTGGTTGAGGCCGTCCCCGAGCGCCTCGACCTGAAGAAGGAGATCTTCGGCGAACTCGACCGCACTGCGGCCCCCGACGCGATCCTGGCCAGCAACTCCTCCTCCTACGCGTCGAGCGAGTTCATCGACCAGGTCGAGCACCCGGAACGGGTGCTGAACATGCACTTCTACATGCCGCCCGCGCAGAACGCCATCGACATCATGTCCGACGGCCACACCGCCCCGGGCATCATGGAACTGCTCAAGAAGGAACTGCCCCGGTACGGCGTGTACGCGTTCGAGGCTCACCAGAAGTCGACCGGCTTCATCTTCAACCGCATCTGGGCGGCCATCAAGCGCGAAGCCCTCGAAGTGGTCGCCGAGGGGGTGTCCACGCCACAGGACGTGGACGAGATGTGGAAGATCAACACTGGTACCCCGGCTGGACCGTTCCGGATGATGGACCAGGTCGGCCTGGACGTGGTCCTGGACATCGAGAAGCACTACGCCGCCGAGAACCCGGCCCTGCCCACCGGACCGCGAGAGCTGTTGGAGAAGTACGTCGACGCAGGCCACCTGGGCGTCAAGACCGGACAGGGCTTCTACACCTACAGCCACCAGGACTGAACTGCCCGCATCGCGGTGTGCTTCGTGATCGCGCTCGCCTTCGGCTTCGCGAAGACCTGCCATGACGACCGCAAGAGCCTGAAGCCGCCAGGGACGGCGGGCCTCAGCGGGGCGGGCTTGAAGACAGCCGGTGCCCCGCCTGGTGCAGGGCTTGGCGCATGTCGCCGGCGGAGTAGGCGGTGTCGCCGAAGGCGTCCACCGGCATCTCCTCGTTGGCCAGCAGGTCCAGGCCGACGGTGGCCTCGTGGTGCTCGGCTCCGATGCCGGGCCACAGAGTCACGGCGGTGTATAAGCCGGTCTCGGGCTCGATGGCCAGGTGGGCTTTGTATCCGTCCTGCTGGTGGGTGCGGGTCTTGTGGATGTGGCGGGCTTCGGGGTCGACGGTGGACACGACGCGGCCTGGAGTGGCCCCCTGGCTGATGCGCCAGCGTCCGTCGCGGCCGTCGGAGTCCTCGGCCGGCTCGACGTCCTGCCCGGCGACCAGCGCCAGGGTGCCGAGCGCGTTCGCGGCCTTCTCGCCCAGCTGCTGGTCGGGCAGGTGGCCCAGCAGTCGCAGCGCATCGGTGACCAGGGCGTCAACGAGTCCGGCGCGGGCCTGCTGGTCGTTCCAGGCGATGCGGGGTTTGCCAGGATCGGTGTAGTCGTGCGCGGTGCACTGCACGGCAGCGACCTCGGCGGCGTGGGGCACTTCGCGGATCACCGCGCGGACGGCGGCGATGAGCTGGGTGACGGTGTCCTGGGTGGCCACCGCGTCGTCCAGCACGGTGGAGTCCAAGGCCCGCCGGTGCTTGCCGCCCAGGACCCCGGTGGCCTTCACCACCTCGCGCACGGCCTCGAAGACGCGGTTGGGCCGGGCAGAGCGGGCCAGACAGCGACGGAAGTAGACCAGCAGAGACGGGTCGAACGCCATGTCGTTCAGGCCCAGCCCGCACGCGGCCTTCCATCGCAGGTCACACCGCAGTTCCTGGACCGTCTCGAAGTCCGACAGCCCGTGCAGGGCCTGCAGCGTGATCGCCGCGGCCAGGATCTGCGGCGGCATGCTCGGCCGCCCGTTCGCCGACGGATACATGTCCGCGAACGTCTCCGCCGGGAACAGAGCACCACGGTGCTCGGCCAGAAACGCGAACACACTCCCGGCCGGAATCAACTCCCGGCAGGTCTCCCACACATCCGGCCCGACCGTCTCCCCGGCCCATTCCTCCATCACCACGAAACGAGTCTGGCCCCGCCGCTCACGCGGCGGGGCCAGAACCGCAGGTCCGGCCGGGGCGGTCGCAACAGCGAGCCCTCCCCCAGCCGCTGCGGCCGCGAGCCGGTCCTTCAACCGTGACTGACGTTCGCGGTGAGCAGGCGGAGCAGCTGCTTCGCGGTGGCGTCCTGCTCGGGGGTCAGACCCATCGCCTCCCCGATGGCCAGGGGGACCGTGCGGGCTTTCTCCCGGAGATCCGCCCCGGCCTGGGTGAGGCGTACGGCGACGGAGCGTTCGTCCTCGGCGCGCCGCTCGCGGCGTATCAGACCGCCCGCTTCGAGGCGCTTGAGCAGCGGTGACAGGGTGCTGGATTCCAGCTGGAGCGCGTTGCCCAGATCCCGCACGGAGACCGAGTCCTGCTCCCACAGCACCAGCATGACGAGGTACTGCGGGTAAGTCAGCCCCAGCTCGTCCAGCAGGGGCCGGTAGCGGGTCGTGACCGACCGCGAGGCGGCATACAGGGCGAAGCAGAGCTGGTCCTGAAGGAGCAGCGAACCCTGTTCGGTGTCGTGGCGCGCGTTGTGGCCCATGAGTGCGGTCCTTACCTCCGGTGATCAGCCGAATCCATCCTACCCATTCCAGGCGCTCACGACCATGTCGCACTCGATTCAGTTGTGCACGACTAAATCGAGCACTACAGTTCTATCCGTGCCCGCCGAACGGCCGGGCGCACCAGCCGTCGAGGCCACCGGCCCCGGCATCACCTCAAGGAGTCCCCATGTCCGAGAACATCACCGGTCCGGTGCTGGAGCCGGCCGCCGCCGCGTTCGCCGAGGCCACCGCCAACCCGCCGTACCTGTTCGACCTGGGTCCGCAGGAGGGTCGCAAGGCCGTCGACGAGGTCCAGTCCGGTGAGATCGGCAAGCCGGAGATCACCGAGGAGTGGGTGACCGTCCAGGGCGGCCCCACCGGATCAGTGCGGGCCCGCATCGTCCGCCCGGCCGACGCCGACGGACCGCTGCCGGTGATCGTCTACCTGCACGGCGCCGGCTGGGTCTTCGGCAACGCCCACACCCACGACCGCCTGGTGCGCGAACTGGCCGTCGGCGCCCGCGCGGCCGTCGTCTTCCCCGAATACGACCTCTCCCCCGAGGCCCGCTACCCGGTCGCCATCGAGCAGAACTACGCCGTCGCCCGCTGGATCGTCACCGACGGCGCCTCCAAGGGCCTGGACGCCGGCCGCATCGCGGTGGCCGGCGACTCGGTCGGCGGCAACATGTCCGCCGCGCTGACCCTGATGGCCAAGGAGCGTGGCGGCGTCCCCCTGGTGCAGCAGGTGCTCTTCTACCCGGTCACCGACGCCGCCTTCGACACGCCCTCGTACCACCAGTTCGCCACCGGCTACTTCCTGCGCCGGGATGCCATGCAGTGGTTCTGGGACCAGTACACGACCGACGAGCGGCAGCGCGCCGAGATCACGGCCTCCCCGCTGCGTGCCACCACCGAGCAGCTCACCGGCCTGCCCCCGGCCCTGGTCATCACCGGCGAGGCCGACGTCCTGCGCGACGAGGGCGAGGCGTACGCGAACAAGCTGCGCCAGGCCGGTGTCCCCGTCACCGCCGTTCGCTACCAGGGCATCATCCACGACTTCGTGATGCTCAACGCCCTGCGCGAGACCCACGCGGCCGAAGGCGCCATCAGCCAGGCCGTCGCCACCCTGCGCACCGCCTTCGGCACCGTCTGAGCGCGCTCACCTCACCGCACCCGCATTCAGTCCGCCCCCTCTCACCTCACCTCAGCGATCTGGTGGCGCGTACCAGGCGCCACCGGGCCAGGAGCTTCCCCATGCGCACCGTCCCCGTCCGCATCAACCGCAAGATCGCCGTCGCCGCGGCCGTCGCCATCGTCGCCGGTGCGACGATCGCCGCCGCCGACGCCTCGGCCTCCCCCGCCGCGCCCTCCGCCACCACGACCGCCCCGATCCTGGAGAAGGACGCCCAGACGTTCGCCGCCGCGGCGGCGAAGAACCCGCCGATCTACACGCTGTCCTACAACGACGCCCGCAAGGCGCTCGACAGCGCGCAGTCCGGGCCCGTCGACAAGCTGCCGGCCGATGTCAGTCACCGCACGCTCAAGGTGGGACCCACCGGTGAGGTGACCATCCGGATCGTCCGCCCCGCCGGTGTGAGCGGCAAGCTCCCGGCCGTCATGTACTTCCACGGCGGCGGCTGGGTCCTCGGCAACGAGAACACCCATGACCGGCTGGTGCGCCAGATCGCCAACGGCGCCCGTGCCGCGGTCATCTTCGTCGACTACACGCCCTCCCCCGAGGCCCGCTACCCCATCGCCATCGAGCAGGCGTACGCGGCCACGAAGTGGGTCGCCGAGCACGGTGACGAGATCAACGTCGACGGCTCCCGCATCGCCGTCGCCGGCGACAGCGTCGGCGGCAACATGACGGCCGCCGTCACCCTCATGGCCAAGCAGCGCGGCGGCCCCGCCCTGCGCGAGCAGGTGCTCTTCTACCCCGTCACCGACGCCAACTTCGAAACCGCCTCCTACCGGCAGTTCGCCGACGGCCCCTGGCTGACCCGCAAGGCCATGAAGTGGTTCTGGGACGCCTACGCCCCTAACGCCAAGGACCGCAAGCAGATCCTCGCCTCCCCGCTGCGCGCGAGCCTCAACCAGCTCAAGGACCTGCCCAAGGCCCTGCTCATCACCGACGAAGCCGACGTCCTGCGCGACGAGGGCGAGGCGTACGCCGCCAAGCTCCGCGCCGCCGGCAACGACATCACCACCGTCCGCTACCCCGGCATCTTCCACGACTTCGCCATGCTCAACGCCCTCGCCAACACCAACGCCGCCAAGGCAGCCGTCGACCAGGCCAACCGCTTCCTCTACACCGGCCTGCACAGCGGCTCCTGACCCCACTCCAAAGCGGCCCGGCTCGGCCCGGGCCGCCCCCGGGTGCGCATACCCGACCCCTTCCACGGCCTGACGCCGCGCACTGCACAGCCCCTTCCGGCCGACCAGCCCAACTCACCGCCGGCACGCTTCATCAACCGTGTGGTCGTTCAACCATCGTCGCTGGTCAGAACGGTTCGAAACGCGGCACACCCGCCTTCCCGCAAGACCGTGTCACCGGCGACTGCCTTCAAGGAGACCGTCATGTCCCGTTCCTCTCGCACCCGCTCAACCCTCCACGCCGTGGTCCGGGCCCGGCGAACCAGGCTGCGGACACGGATCGCGGTGCGGACGGTGACGACCGTGACGGCGGAGCGCCTGGCCGTCCGTGACGGGTTGCACGCAGAGGCGGTCACGGAAACACCTCTGCGACGCCGCAGCGGAGGTGGACCGACCAGTAGGACGATGCGGCGGTGCTGGTCGTCCGACGGGTCGACGAGTGGAGTGGCGTGGCCCGTCGGCGGGTAGTTACCCTGGATTCATACCTTGGCAGCGGTCAGGCGCCCGCCGCGATGTGCCGGGTGGCGAAGCAGGCGACATGGGGACGCCCCGAACTGCGCCGACCTTCACGACTGCGATCGAGGTCGCACTCTCGCTGACCTTCGCGGCGATGCCCGCGTGCTGGGCACGGCACGACCGCGTCCCGGGCGACCCCAGCCGACGGCTGTGGCACGGGGCGTGCCCGCGTGGTCGCCCTGCCCGGAGCCGGGACGGTCTTCACACAGAGGGAGTTCTCATGACCGAGAGTCACACGCGGACCCCGGCAACCCCCGGCGTACTTGTAGATCCGCTGCGTAACCGTGGCGTGGCATTCACACCGGAGGAACGGGATGCCCTTGGCCTCACCGGGCGCCTGCCCTCGGGAGTGCTCACGCTGGAGCGGCAGGCCCAGCGCGCCTACCAGCAGATGCAGGCTCAGGGCAGCGATCTGGCCAAGAACGTCTTTCTGGAACAGCTCCACGACCGCAACGAAACCCTGTACTTCAAGGTCCTCGCCGAACACCTCGCCGAGCTGCTGCCGATCGTCTACGACCCCACCGTGGGCGAGGCGATCGAGCAGTACTCGCACGAATACCGGCGCCCGCGCGGCATCTTCCTGTCCATCGACCGGCCCGACGACATGGAGAAGGCCTTCGCCACGCTTGCGCTCGGACCCGAGGACGTCGACCTGATCGTGTGCACGGACGCCGAGCAGATCCTGGGCATCGGCGACTGGGGAGTGGGAGGGATACAGATCTCCGTCGGCAAGCTCGCGGTGTACACGGCCGCCGCGGGCATCGACCCGCGCCGCGTCGTTGCCGTGTCGCTGGATGTGGGCACGGACCGCACATCGCTGCTGGAGGACCCGCTCTACCTGGGCAACCGTCACCCACGCGTCCGTGGCGCCGACTACGACGCGTTCATCGAGAAGTACCTGGAGACCGCGTCGTCCACGTTCCCCGACGCGCTTCTGCATTTCGAGGACTTCGGGCCCAGCAACGCACGGCGGATCTTGGAGCAGTACGGCGGCCGATACCGCATCTTCAACGACGACATGCAGGGCACCGGGGCCATCACGCTGGCGGCCGCCCTGTCCGCCGTCAAGGTCAGCGGCGTGCGGATGCGGGACCAGAAGCTGGTCGTCTTCGGTGCCGGGACCGCCGGGGTGGGCATCGCCGACCAGCTGCGCGACGCGATGATCCGCGACGGCGCGGATGAGCAGCAGGCCATCGCCCAGGTGTGGCTCGTCGACAAACAGGGGCTGCTCACCCGGGACATGACCGACCTGCGCGACTTCCAGCAGCCCTACGCGCGCGATCCGGCCGAGGCCGCGGACTGGGCGAGGCACGAGGGCGCGATCTCACTGCTGGAGACGGTTCGCCGGGTCAGGCCGACGATTCTGCTGGGCACGTCCACCGCACACGGCGCGTTCACCCGCGAGGTCGTCGAGGCCATGTCCGAAGGCACCGAGCGGCCGATCGTCTTCCCGATCTCCAACCCCACCTCCCGGATCGAGGCCATGCCCGCCGACGTCATCGCCTGGTCAGGGGGGAAGGCGCTCGTCGCGACCGGCATACCCGTCCCGCCCGTGGAGTACGAGGGCGTGACCTATCGGATCGGGCAGGCCAACAACGCGCTGCTGTACCCGGGTCTGGGCCTGGGCGCGATCGTCTCCGGTGCGTCCCAGGTGACCGCGGGCATGCTGCTCGCGGCGGCTCAGGCGGTCGCGGACCAGGTCGACCCCTCGGGGCCGGGTGCCTCCCTCCTGCCGGCAGTGGACAACCTCCGGGAGTCCTCCGCGATCACGGCGACCGCGGTGGTGAAGGCGGCGCTCGACGACGGCGTGGCCACCTCCAAGCCGGTCGACATCGCGGAGGCTGTCCGGGAGGCCATGTGGCAGCCGGTCTACACCGACGGAGCCGCAGCATGAACACGGAACACTCCGCCGACGACCGGGCCGGGCCGGCCGCTCAGGACGAAGCCCCGCGGATCCGCGACATCCCCATCGGGCTGCACGCGTCCGGCTCCCGGCGGGAGACCGACTCCATGGGCGCTATCGACGTTCCCGCGGACCGCTACTGGGGTGCCCAGACGCAGCGGTCCCTGATCCACTTCTCCATCGGCGACGATCGGATGCCCAAAGCGGTTTACCACGCCTACGGCTACGTGAAGAAGGCCGCCGCCTCCGTCAACGGGCGCGCCGGACGGCTGCCGGCCTGGAAGGCCGACCTGATCCGGCGGGTGGCCGACGAAGTCATCGCGGGCGAACTGGACGATCACTTCCCGTTGTACGTGTGGCAGACGGGATCCGGGACCCAGTCCAACATGAACACCAACGAGGTGATCAGCAACCGCGCCATCCAGCTGGCCGGCGGCGAACTGGGCAGCAAGTCCCCGGTCCACCCCAACGACCACGTCAACATGGGGCAGTCCTCCAACGACACCTTCCCCACCGCCATGCACATCGCCGCGGTCAAGGAGATACACGAACACCTGCTGCCCGCCGTGCGGGCGCTGCAGCATGCCATCGAGACCAAGGCACGCCAGTGGCACGACGTGGTGAAGATCGGCCGCACCCACCTGGAGGACGCCGTCCCGCTCACCGTGGGACAGGAATGGTCCGGCTACGCACACCAGTTGCACCAAGCCGTCGCCCGGGTCACCGCATCCGCCGAGGGCCTGTACGAGCTCGCCATGGGCGGGACCGCGGTCGGGACGGGGCTCAACGCCCCACCCGGATTCGGCGAGCAGGTCGCGGCCGAGATCGCCGAGGCGACCGGGTACCCGTTCACCACCGCGCAGAACAAGTTCGCGGCCCAGGGCGGCCTGGATGCCATGGCCGGCGCGTCCGTCGGGCTGCGCGCCCTGGCGGTGCCCCTGATGAAGATCGCCAACGACATCCGGTGGCTGGCCTCCGGACCCCGCTGCGGACTCGACGAACTCATCCTCCCGGCGAACGAGCCCGGTTCCTCGATCATGCCGGGCAAGGTCAACCCGACCCAGTGCGAGGCCATGGTCATGGTCTGCATCCAGGTGCTGTCCGAGGACGAGGCCATCGCCTTCGCCGGCACCCAGGGCAACTTCGAACTCAACGCCATGCGCCCGGTCATCATCAACAACTTCCTGCACGCGGCCGGCATCCTCGCCGACGCCTGCACCAAGATGCGCGAATACTGCGTTGAGGGCATCCAGCTGAACCGGGACCAGATCGACGCCTACGTCGACCGGTCCCTCATGCTGGTCACCGCGCTCTCGCCCGTGATCGGCTACGACAAGGCCTCCGCGATCGCCCACAAGGCCGACAAAGAGGACACCACCCTGCGCGCGGCGGCGGTGGACTCCGGCTACATCAGCGCGGAGGACTTCGACCGCATCGTCCGGCCCGCCGCCATGGTCGGCCGGACGTAGGACGGCCCCGTCCGCTTCAACTCGCCTGCCCGATCATGGGCTTGCCTCGGGCAGGCGTACGGCAACGCGGCCGGTCACCGCGGTCGGGTGCGCCGGTGTTCGTTGGGCATGGCGGATCCGAGGTGGGCGGCCGTTCGGCTGTTTTCGTCGGCGCCTTCCTGGCTCCAGGGGCGGGGAGGCGGCAGAGGGCTTCGTGCTGCTCTCGTGGCCCGCCGGGTGAATACGGCAAGGAAAGTACCGGCTTGCTACCCCCTCGGCAGGGGGTGCCCCTGGGAGAAAGGGGCGTCTGGGTCAACCGTACGGACCGAGCGCAGAGGGTCGCGGAGCCCGTGGCTGCCTCGGCCCGTGAAGGGAGCGGGTTCCAGATGAGGCTTGTCGTCGATCTCAACCGGTGCCAGGGATTCGCCCAGTGCGTCTTTCTCGCCCCGGACGTCTTCTCCCTCCACGGGGAAGAAGCGCTGCTGTTCTCCCCTCGCTTCGACGAAGAACACCGTGACCGGGTGGAAGAGGCCGCTGCGGCCTGCCTGGTCCAGGCCATCCTGGTCGACTACTCCGACGAGCCGACGAAGGGCGTGGAGTCCCATGTCGGCTGACACGGACGTCTAAGTCCTGCGGCGCCAGGCCCGAATTGTCGTCGTGGGCGCCTCCCTGGCCGGTCTGCGCGCGGCGGAGACCTTGCGCGACAAGGGATTCACCGGATCACTGACCATGATCGGCGACGAACCGTACGAGCCCTACGACCGGCCGCCGCTGTCCAAGCAGGCGTTGCTCGGGCGGGCAAGGCCGGAGGACACGGCGCTGCCGCGGCGGCGCGACATCGACGCCGAGTGGCATTTGGGCGTCGCCGCCGAGGAACTGGACCGGGACGGCAAGCGGGTGATCCTGGCGAACGGCGACAGCGTCCCTTACGACCGGCTGCTGATCACCACCGGGACCAGGGCGCGGCCCTGGTTCCACCCGGAAGAGGCAGCGCTGGACGGGGTGTTCGTGCTGCGCACCCGCGACGACTCCGCGCGTCTGACCCGGAAGCTGGCCGGAGGTGTGTCTCGGGTGCTGGTGATCGGCGCCGGGTTCACGGGCTCGGAAGTCGCCTCCGGCTGCCGGGAGTTGGGTCTCGATGTCCGGTGTGGTCACGAGCAGCGGCAGGCACGCGCATGAGGACGCGCCCACGGAAAAGCATCGTCTTCTCTGACCTGTCCGCCATCGCGAGCACGCAGCGCACCGCCATGGTGCCCCGTCTGGCTGCGGACCGTGTGCTGACCGACTCACAGCTATATGACGCCCCCGTTCGTGTGCGGCGGAAGGTGCTTCTTCCCCGTGCCTGTATCCGGGGCAGCGGCCGGGCGCGAACACCACGGCGCCTGGGTTGTCCGGGCAACGTGATCGGGCAGCCGCGGTCGCGCCGGGCATCCGCCCGGGAAACGCCGAGGAGCTGCGCCATGTCCTCCCCGTGTGCCCCCGTCTCACCCGCTGGTCGGCCCTCGCTGCGGCAACACCAGGACTTCCGGCGGTACCTGACCGGCCAGGCCGCCAGCGTGGCCGGCAGCTCGATCAGCTCGATGGCCATCCCCGTGCTGGCCGTGCTCGAGCTGAAGGCCATCCCCGCCCAGGTCGCCTGGGTCACCTTTCTAGGCCAACTCCCGCCCGCGCTCCTGGCGCTGCACGCCGGAGCGCTCGCCGACCGCCACTCCAAGCGGAAGCAGATGATCACCGGAGACCTGGCCATCCTCGCCTTGCGCACACCGCCCCGGTAACCCGGCTCAACCGATGTCCCTGGCTGCCGATGCACGCGGTCGATGCCACCGGGACTGCTCTCCCCCTCTTGCCCATCGTGGTGGGCGCCCACCGACGTCTGCAATCAGCAGTGGCCCGGCAGCCCGAAGACCGTTGAAGTCTCCATGCAGGAGACCAGCAGCGACGTGGACCGGCAGCCACGGCCAAGATTCGCCCGTCTATCGGATGCCTACTGGATGTTGCCCGACTCTCCCTTGTACGACGCCGCCGGAAGCAGCCCGAAACAGGGCTCTCGTCCATGTACCTCCCAATGTCACGGGTCCTGCCCGTGCGACGACCCGCCGGCAGCCAACCGCTCGTGAGCCGCCCCCACGCTACCTACCGGGTGCCGTCGAACGGATTCGGCACGTCGGGCATCCTTGGGGAGTGTGCCGCAAGACGGTGAGGGGAGCTGTGGTGGACGAACGCGCGCAAGGTCCGCGTGAGGTGGAGGCATCCGGGATGTCTCCACAGCTGCGGCTGGACGTACTGCTGGACGACCTGCAGCAGCAGGTGGCGCAGGTGCGGGCAGCCCGGGACCGGGTCCACACGCTGCTCGACGCGGTGCTGGCGGTCGGCTCCGACCTCGACCTGGAGGTGGTGCTGCACCGCATCGTGGAGTCGGCGGTCGCTCTGGTCGACGCCCAGTACGGGGCGCTCGGCGTGCTGGGCGAGGAAGGCACGATCAAGCAATTCGTCACCGTCGGCATGGACGAGGAGGCCATCGCACGCATCGGGCACTACCCGCGCGGCGAGGGCATCCTGGGCTTGCTCATCCGTCACCCGGAGCCGCTGCGTCTGGCGGACCTGGCGGACCACTCGGCGTCCGTCGGCTTCCCGGACGGGCACCCGCCGATGACCAGCTTCCTCGGCGCCCCCGTCCGCGTGCGTGATCAGGTCTTCGGCAACCTGTACCTGACTAACAAGCAGCGCGGCGCGGAGTTCGACAGCGACGACGAGGCGGTGCTGCGCACCCTGGCCGCAGCGGCCGGTGTGGCGATCGACAATGCCCGGCTGTACGAGGACGCGCACCGCCGGCAGCGGTGGCTGGCCGCCAGCAACGAACTTACCCGCAGCCTCCTGTCCGGCGCGGAGCCCGCCGCCGTACTGGACTCCTTCACCACCACCGTGCGCGAGATCGCCGGCGCGGACCTGGTCACCCTGGCCGTACCGGTCGGCGACAAGGGCGAGCTCGTCATCGAGGCCGCCTCGGGCGCGCCGGCAGAAGATGTCCGCGGGCTACTGCTGCCCGCCTCGACACTGGCCGCCAAGGTCTACACGTCCGGCGAGACGATCACCAGCGAGGCCGTCAGCGCCGACCCGCGCGCCGAGGGCGGCAGCGCCTCGGTTGTGGAGCTCGGGCCGGCCTTCTTCGTCCCCCTCGGCACCCGCGAGCACGTCCGCGGCGTGCTGCAGGTCGCGAACCTACCCGGCGGTCCCGTCTTCACCGACGCCGTCATCGACATGGTCACCGGGTTCGGCAACCAGGCCGCACTGGCCCTGGACGTCGCCGAGCACCGGCGCGACACCGAGCGCATGGTCGTCCTCAACGACCGCGACCGGATCGCCCGGGACCTGCACGACCTGGTCATCCAGCGCCTGTTCGCCGGCGCGCTGTCGCTGCAGTCCACGCTGGGGCGGGTCTCCGACCGGCCGCAGGTGAGCGAACGGATCCAGCGTGTCGTGGACGACCTGGACGACACCATCAAGATCATCCGGTCCACCATCTACGCCCTGCGCGAGCACGATCAGTCCCGTCGCGGCAGCGGGCTGCGCGCCGAGCTGGTCGCGGCCACCGAACGGGCCACCGAATCGCTCGGCTTCACTCCCGCTCTGCGCATGACCGGGCTGCTGGACACGGTTGTCTCCGCCGACCAGGCCGAGCAACTGCTGGCCGTGCTCGCCGAGGCCCTGTCCAACGCCGCCCGGCACGCGCACGCCGGCACCGTCGACGTCACCGTCGAGGTCACCGACAGCGAGCTGAAGCTGCGAGTAGCGGACAACGGCCACGGAATCGACCCGGCGATCAACCGCCGCAGCGGCTTGGCCAACCTGCGCAAGCGCGCGGAGGAGCTGGGCGGCAGCTTCAGCGTCTCGGCGAACCAGCCGAGCGGTACCGTCGTCGAGTGGGTCGTTCCGCTATCGTCAACAGGCTGACGCTTCCCGCCGGTCAAGGGCTTCGTCCAGCGTCTCGTAGTCCGGGAACACCGCAATCAGGTGGACGATCTGCAGGATGCGCAGGGTCAGAGGGTGTGTGCACACGAGCACTAGCCGTCCGCCACGCTCCTCCGCCCTGCGGCGGGCGCGGCACAGCAGGCGCAGACCGGAGCAGTCAAAGAAGTCCACATCAAGGAGACTGACGATGACGGAGGGAGCAGCCGGTTCGGTGACGGTGTCCAGTACCGGGATGATCTCGGCCGCCGCCACGATGTCGATCTCTCCCCGCTATTCGATGACGGTATGTCCTCGCGCGCGGTAGGTGCGGATGTGGCTGCGGGCTGGCTGAGGACTCAGGGGCATGATCGATTCATCTGAGGGTAGGCAGCGGCTTCGACGCAAGAGAACTGGGAGAACGGCTCCCCAGGGTTAACTTCCCCTCAGCCGACGGGCTTTCAACACCGCTTCTTGACAACGGACAGCCTGCATTCCGGCGAGCGGATCAGCCGAGACGCGAAGGTCACCGAGAGCCGTTGGCGGCTACGGCTCGCCGCCGTCGCCGATCAGACGCCTGTGGAGTTCCATCGTCATCATGTGGATGGCCCGAGTCAGCTCGGTGTTGGTCTTGAGTGCCAACTCCTGCTCGATGAAGTCGTGGTCGGCCTTCATCTGCTGAAAAGCCGCCTGCCGGTTCTGGCCGATCATGACGAACGTCGATCTCGGTGTATCTCTCACGTAGAGATCGTGTACCCCGCACGCCCCGGCTGCCCTGTCGCGCGGCCGGGGCGTCTGAGAGGGCAGCCGGCAGGTCAGCCATCCCACGTCCAGTCGGCAACCTCCGGCAGATCCATGCCGTGTTCCCGGATCCAGACGTGGTGGCGCTGGCGGGCGTCCTCCATGTTCTGGCGTACGGCCGCCGCGCGGACCGCGAGGCCGGGGACACGGTCGATGACGTCCATGACCAGGCGGTAGCGGTCGAGGTCGTTGCGGACCACCATGTCGAACGGCGTGGTCGTGGTGCCGATCTCCTTGTAGCCGCGCACGTGCAGGTTGCGGTGCCCGGTACGCCGGTAGGCCAGGCGGTGGATCAGCCACGGGTAGCCGTGGTACGCGAAGATCGCCGGCTTGTCCGGGGTGAAGAGGCCGTCGTACTCGAAGTCGCTCATGCCGTGCGGGTGTTCCTCGCCGGGCAGCAGTCGGGCGATGTCGACGACGTTCACCACGCGCACGGCCAGTTCGGGCAGGTGGCGACGCAGCAGCTGGGCGGCGGCGAGCACCTCCTGGGTCGGGACGTCGCCGGCGCAGGCCAGCACCACGTCCGGCTCTCGGGAGCCGTCCTCACTGCCCGCCCATTCCCAGATACCAGCTCCGCGCGCGCAGTGGACCTTCGCCTCCTCCATGGAGAGCCAGTCGAAGCAGGGCTGCTTGCCAGCCACAATCACGTTGACGTAGTCCTTGCTGCGCAGGGCGTGGTCGGCCACCGAGAGCAGGGTGTTGGCGTCCGGCGGGAAGTAGACCCGCACAGCCTCGGGGCTCTTGTTGAGGATGTGGTCGACGAAGCCCGGGTCCTGGTGGGAGAACCCGTTGTGGTCCTGACGCCACACGTGCGAGGTCAGCAGGTAGTTGAGCGAGGCGATCGGAGCACGCCAGGGCAGCCGTCGAGTGGTGCGCAGCCACTTGATGTGCTGGTTGACCATCGAGTCGACGATGTGCACGAACGCCTCGTAGCAGGAGAACAGCCCGTGCCGACCGGTGAGGAGGTAGCCCTCCAGCCAGCCCTGGCAGGTGTGTTCGGACAGGATCTCCATCACGCGGCCGTGCCGGTCGAGGTGTTCGTCCACGTCGAGCGTGCCGGCCTGCCAGGCTTTGCCGCTGGCCGCGTACACGGCCTGGAGGCGGTTCGAGGCGGTCTCGTCGGGGCCGACGAGACGGAAGTCGCGGCGGTCCGCGGTGGCGGCCATGACGTTCTCGAGCATGTCGCCGAGGACCCGGGTGGGTTCGTGCATTGTGGCGCCCGGCTTGTCGACGGGAACCGCGTACGTCTCCAGTTCGGGCAGAGGCAGTTCACGCAGCAGCAGTCCGCCGTTGGCGTGCGGAGTGGCGCCGAGCCGACGGGCTCCTTCGGGGATGCAGGCCAGTACGTCGGCGCGCGGGGCGCCATGCTCGTCGAACAGTTCCTCGGGCCGGTACGAGCGCAGCCACTCCTCCAGCTGCCGCAGATGATCCGGGTTGTCCCGGACGGCGGCCAGCGGTACCTGGTGGGCGCGCCAGGTGCCCTCCACGGGCAGGCCGTCGACCTCGGCCGGGCCGGTCCAGCCCTTCGGGGTGCGCAGCACGATGACGGGCCAGCGCGGACGGTCGGTGGCACCGTCCTCGCGGGCGGCGCACTGAATGGCGGCGATGCGGTCCAGGGCGGTGTCCATGGCCTGCGCCATGGCGCGGTGGACAGACGCCGGATCGTCCCCGGTGACGTGGATCGGGTCGTGCCCGTAGCCCTTGAGCAGGTAGTCCAGTTCGGCCTCGGGGAGCCGGGACAGCACCGTCGGGTTGGCGATCTTGTAGCCGTTGAGGTGCAGGATCGGCAGGACGGCGCCGTCGTGGACCGGGTCGAGGAACTTGTTGGAGTGCCAGGAAGCGGCCAGCGGTCCGGTCTCGGCCTCGCCGTCGCCGATGACGCAGGCGACGAGCAGGCCGGGGTTGTCGAGGGCGGCGCCGTAGGCGTGGGAGAGCGAGTAGCCGAGCTCGCCGCCCTCGTGGATCGAGCCCGGGGTCTCCGGCGCGACGTGGCTGGGCACTCCGCCGGGGAAGGAGAACTGCTTGAACAGCCGTGCCATGCCGGCCGCGTCGCGCGTGATGTCCGGGTAGGTCTCGGTGTACGAGCCCTCCAGCCAGGAGTTGGCCAGCACGGCCGGTCCGCCGTGGCCCGGGCCCCAGATGCAGAGGGCATTCAGACCGCGGGCCTTGATGAGGCGGTTGAGGTGGGTGTGCACCAGGTTCAGGCCGGGAGACGTGCCCCAGTGGCCCAGCAGCCGCGGCTTGACGTGCTCGGGACGGAGGGGTTCGGTCAGCAGGGCGTTGGCCATGAGGTAGATCTGGCCGACGGACAGATAGTTCGCGGCGCGCCAGTGGGCGTCCAGCGACCTCAGCTCGTCCTCCTCAAGCCGGGTGGGCGCCTGCTGCGTGTCGACGGACATCGGGATTTCCTTTCCGTGTCGGGACAGCGGCCGGGGGTGTCGTACGTGCCGGTCTCTGTACGACTCACCCTCCGCCGACGCACCGGGTACCCGACAGGGCCGTTCGGGCCACACCCTGCGGAGCACACGCCCGAACAGAGCATCCCTCGAAACAAGGCAGGAGCCTTCCTCGCGAACACGCCCCCGTTGAGTCAGAACGCCAGGACTCACCCCGTTTACCGCAGAGGAGGCCGGAAAGGTGTCCGCACACACGGCCCGAAGGAGGCGTGCCCGTGGGAGCACTGGTCTGGCTGTTGATACGGGCCATCGTCGGGGTAGGGGCCGGTATCTGGTCCATCCTCGTGCAACGCGTCCACGCTCCGCCGCTGCGGCGCGACTTCGCCTGCCACGAGCGGATGAAGGAAGTGTTGGAGCGGAACTCGCTCCCCGACAGGCGTTGAGGTCACAAGCCTTCGGAGGAATACCTGCCTCGAACGAAGGGTGTGGAGGCCGCGATCGATCGGCTGTGAGCGACTGGCGCGACCGTCGCCGCGCTCGCCGTCGTCACGGCCCTGCTGATCCGCAGTGCGCCCGACACGACTGTCACCAGCTCCTCCCGAAGGGTGATGCCACGCCGTTCGGGCCAGCGCCTTCGGGAAGTGACGATCGACGCACACCGGTGGGCAAATGGTCAGCCCACGCGCTCCCAGCCTCGGCGGGGAGGGCGAGCGCCAAGCTGGGTGTCGCGGCTGCGGTAGACGCTATAGGGACGGGTGAGGTAGCCGATCGGCGCGGTGAGCATGTGCACCAGGCGGGTGAAGGGCCAGGCCGCGAAGAGCAGCATCGCGCTGATCGCGTGGAGCTGGAAGAGGATCGGGGCGCTGGTCATCCGGTCGGGCTTGGGCTGGAGGTAGAAAATGGAGCGGAACCAGAGGGAGATGGTCTCGCGGTAGTCATAGCCGCCGCCAAGGAGGTTGGCCGCGACGGTTGCGGACAGGCCGAGCGCGATCGTCAGCGTCAGCGTCAGGGAGACGTACATCGCCTTGTCATTGCGGGTGGTGGCGGAGAAGACCGGGCCGACGGTGCGGCGCCGGTAGATCAGGATGGCCAGCCCGCCGAGCGTGGCGACGCCCGCGATCGTGCCCAGGACGACCGCGCCGAGGTGGTACATGTGTTCGCTGATTCCGGCCGCCTCGGTCCAGTTCTTGGGGATGACCAGCCCGAGGACTCCGCCGCATGCAGACCGGTGTGGTGTTCGCTCAGCCATCGGTCGGCGATTCGCACTGCTTGCCCAGGCTCGATCGCCGCGGTACCAGGCTGAGCACGAGTGGGCATCATGCCGTAAGCGGTGTTCCACATCATGGCCGGACCGATCTCCGGCCGGACCAAGCCGCTGCCGGAGTCGATGAGGACCTCGGTAGCGCCCTTGCCGTGGGCGTCGAGGAGCTGGGCGTAGTAGCCGTTGCTGAACCGCATGACCTCCCCGACATGCAGACCCGACCGGTCGGCGAAGTGCTGCGCGGCGCGACGGGCGTCCGCGAGGTTGTGTACCGACCCCCTCGTGGGCTGCCACGCCCGTCACCGCCCTGGGGCCTGGCCGCCATGTCGGGGAGCCGTTGCCGGCGCCCCACACGACCGACGCGATCAGCGCGTCCACTGCTGCCACCAGCGCAGCGAATGGGGGCGGCAGGGAGCTGACCTGGGATTTCTCGGTGAAATGTGCGTTGACCTGCGAAAACTCCTCTCGGTAGTTCTCACAGGTCGACGCCGTTTCCCAGGCTCATGTGCCCTGGATGTGCCCTGGGAGCACCCTTGGTGCTACGGGTCCGGCCGGAGTGGCTGAGCTGTCTCAGTGGAGTGGCCGGGGTGCCTGTACGTCCGACGACTGCCTACCTGCGCCACCCGCTTTGGGCGGAGTTATCGGGTCCTGAAGCGGCGGAAGAGGTTTCGGGCCACGTACACTCCCGGGCCGCCGAGGCCGACGATGTCGACTCGCTTGTCTCCGGTGATGTCGGCGAGGAAGCGGGGGTGGTGGTCGACCCGCCAGGCGCCGGCGTCGTCGTTGTATCCGAAGCCGCGGCAGACCAGTTGGGCCTGGTCGAAGTGGCCGTCGCCGCGGTTGTGCGACACCCAGACCCCTTCGTCGCCGAAGCCGACGATGTCGGGGGTGCCGTCGCCGGTGACGTCACCGAGGAATCGGAGGTGCTTCTTGCTCGTCCACCCCTGAGCGTGCCCGAAGTCGTTCAGGACGAGCTTCGGGGGCTCGAAGGCGCCATCGCCGAGGCCGCGTGCGACAGTGACGCCCTGGGGGCCGAATCCGACGATGTCCGCTGCGCCGCCGTCGGTGGTCGCGAGCACGAACCGGGGGTGTTCGTCGACCGAGGTCCATCCCTGGTCGGCCCCGAAGTCGTCGAGGACGTACAGGGGCTCGGCGAACGTGCCGTGCTCGTCCTGGAGGGAGACCCAGACGCCGTCGTCATGGCAGCCGATGATGTCGAGCCTGCCGTTGCCGGTGGTGTCGGCGAGGAAGCGCGGATGCCTCTCGGCAAGCCAGCCGCCGGCCTGCTTGCCGTGGCCGAACGCCTTGAGGACCAGCTCGCCGCCCGCGGGCGCGAACGTCCCGTCCTCGTCCTGGGTGGACATACGGACGCCGCCGGTGCACAGGACGACCATGTCGGGCCTGCCGTTGCCGTCATGTCCACGAGGGACCACAGGTCCGCCGGGTTCGGGGAGGTCGCCCCTTGGTGCAGGGGGCGCTCGTCGTCGAACGTCCCGTCGCCTCTGCTGGACGACGTCACCGCACCCTTCGTGGACTTGAGCCCGACGATGTCCGCCTTGCCTGTCCCCGTGGTGTCGGCGAGGAAACGCGCACCGGCCCCGGCCCAGCCGCCCGGTCGCCCGTCGTACGAGCGGATGGTGCTGTCGCCCTTCCATCCGCCGGCGTCCTTGTCGCTTCCGAACTGTTCGAGGACCAGCAGCATGTCGCTGAAGGCGGGCGTCGCGTCGGGCGCCGGCCGCAGCGCGGCCGAGTGGTCCAGCCGCCTGGACCTACGGCCGTTCCAGTGGCTCAGCGCCGACCAGCGCAGCACGGGGTCGCTGGTGCGCTCGGGCTCGGCCGGGACGAACCGCCAGCGCTGGCTCTCCGCGCTGTCGTCGTACTCGCGCAGGACGATGCGAGTGTCTTCCTCACCGGGGTCGGCGAGGTCGAGAACGGCGCCGTCGCTCGCGCCCTCGCCCTCGGGGGCGTCGGTGACGCTCGCCACCCGCTTGACGGTGATGCGCCGCAGGCGGTCGCCGGGTGCGTTGGAAAGGCTGTACTGGCGGGTCTGGTGGATGCCGTCGGGCATGAGCACCTTGACGCTGACGTACTGGCCGGCGCGGGCCTGGGGCAGGGGGTCGTCGTCGGCCGGGCGCAGCAGGAAGGACACCACGTCCGGGGTTTCCTCCCGCCGCTCCACGACGGTCCACTCGCGCCACGGGTGCCGGGGGTCGACCTGCGCTTCCTGGTAGAGGCGGGCCTCCTGGGCTATGAGGGCGCCGGCCATCAGCCAGTACACCTCGTCCCAGGCGCCGGCGACCTCCGGGGTGACGGCATCGCCCAGGACGTCGCCGATGGCGCGGAACAGGTACTTGTGGACGATCGTGTACTGGTCCTCGGTGACGCCCAGCGCAGCGTGCTTGTGGGCGATCCGGGCCAGGAGGGCGTCCGGGCGGGCGTCGGGGTTGGCCAGCAGGGCCTGGGCGAAGCTCGCGATGGATCCGGCCAGAGCCCGGCGCTGTTCGCCGCTGGCGTGGTTGCCGCGGTTGAACAGGCCGTCCAGCAGTTCGGGTTGCTCGGCGAACATGGTGCCGTAGAAGCGTGTGGTGATCTCGTCCAGGGCGCCGCCGACGGCGGGCAGGGTGGCACGAACGACTGCGGCCGACTCGGGCGAAAGCATGGAACTCCTTCGGGATGTATACGTGTAGAGGGACGGCGTTCACCGTCACAGCCGGGATCCGTCGTGCGGTTCCGACCGGCACATCGATCATCCGACGGGGCCGTCACCTGGAAAGGGGCCGAACCGCCCTGAGAAGAGGGCCCGTCGGTCCGACCCCTGTGCACGGGTGTGATGCAGGTCGCAGATAGGCTGACCGGTGCGCCCGATCGAAAGACAACGG
The DNA here is from genome assembly GCF_044388685.1 of Streptomyces sp. NPDC020192. Classification (NCBI taxonomy): domain Bacteria; kingdom Bacillati; phylum Actinomycetota; class Actinomycetes; order Kitasatosporales; family Streptomycetaceae; genus Streptomyces; species Streptomyces sp. NPDC020192. The sequence goes on from NZ_JBIRXG010000030.1 coordinate 24,254, forward strand.
GCTCGGGCTCGGTCTTCCGAACGGGTCACCAGCGATGGGAGAGTGCAAACCACCGCAGTCCCGAACGTGATCGGCGGGACCCTGGAGGCGGGTGCCGGCACCGGTAAGCCATGCATGGGAAGTGGTGGCAGACGCAGCCTGATCGGTAAAGCTCACGCCAAAGCGGCCTTGAGTACGCCGATGGCCGTCTTCGGGTCGGCGAGGGCGTGGTAAATGCCGGGGATCTCGTCGTCGAGCCCGAGCAGGCCGTAGACGGCGTGCATGGCGCCGCGCACGGAGTACTCGACGGTGAAGACGACGTCCTCCGGGATCTCCGTGAACTGGCCGAGGAAGGCGAAGTTCGCGGCACCGCGCGGGATGACCAGCGGTCGGTCGTGGAGGGTGCGTGGGGCGAACTGGCTGGTGATGTACGGCAGCATCACCGGGATCACGGTCGTCGTCGCCACGACTTGCTCCTCGATGTCCCACAGGCCGAGGTGGTTGAGCAGTTCGGTGAGGATCTCCCGGCCGGTGGCCTCCGCCATCGTCTTGCCGACGAAGTCACCCTCGTTGTCGACGAAGAGCCCGTAGCCCCACAGGGTGTAGACATCCTCGGGCTGGCCCTCGAAGTGCGGGGCGTGCGGTACAACGATGGACATCAGCCAGTTGGAGTCCTTGAACGTCATCAGCGCGCCGGTGCCGGGGAGGTTGCCGGACATCTCCTCGATGCGGTGCAGCAGTAGGGGGCTGCGCATGGTGAGGGTGAAGGACTCCCACTTGGCCTCGTCGACGTTGCCGTGGAAGGCGGCCGGGCGCCCGAAATCGTCCGCCTTGGCGGCGATCGTCTCCCACAGCCGCCAACCGCCGTCGCGCTTGTCGCGGATCAGCTCGGGAGCGCTGTCGTCACTGCCGTACGCGGCGTCGGCGGTCATCGAGCCGAGAGTGAGAAGCGCGTAGTCGCCGTCCCCGAGGTCGTACGCATCCGGCTGCCCGGCGCGGTCGAGGTGCAGGCGTCGCACCCGCCTGCTCCCGTTCTCCTCGGTGGTGAAGTCGACGTCGGTGACGCGGACGCCGTGCTCGAAGCGCACGCCGCGCTCCTCCAGCCATGTCTGCAGCGGGCGGATGATCGAGTCGTACTGGTTGAGCCGGGTGCGACGCACGCCCGCCAGGGTGTGCATGCGGGGGAACTCCTGCATGAAGCGCAGGAAGTAGCGCCTGAGCTCGATGGCGCTGTGCCAGTTCTGGAAGGCGAACGTGGTGCGCCACATCGCCCAGAAGTTGGTCTCGAAGAAGTGCGGGGAGAAGAAGTCCTCGATCCGGCGAGCCCCGATCACCGCCTCCGGCAGCACGAGCAGCCGGGTCAGCTCCAGGCGGTCCCGGGTGTCGAGGCCGTAGTCGGCAGCGTCCAGGATCTCGGCGCCCTTGCCGATCAGGCGGGCCTTGGCGTCGGTGGGCCACTTGGCGCTGAACTGGCGGATCTCCTCGCGCACCGACACGGTCTCGTCGGTGAGGGTGGGGATGGTCTCCAGGAGGTTCCACAGGCACGTGTAGGCCTCGTCCTCCAGCATGCGGCCGCCCCGGGTGACGTATCCGGCCGGTTCGCCGCTGCCATCCATCGAGCCGCCTGCGAGCGGGAGTTCCTCAAGGACGTGGATGTTCTCGCCGGGGAGGCCGCCGTCGCGGATCAGAAAGGCGGCGGCCGCCAGGGAGGCGATTCCGCCGCCGACGAGGTAGGCCCGGGACTGCTGCGGAGCGTGGGTCATGACGTCCCTCCATTCTGCCGCCTGCTCTCACGGGCGGCCGACCGTGGTGAGATCCGCGCGGCAAGCCGCCGACCGCAACGCGGCTCCGGTGTGCGCACGGCACGGCGCCGACTGAATGCGGTCGGCGCCGACAGGCGTCAGTCAACTCGCGGGGAAGACGTGCAGGCAGGGGCCGAATGTCCCTGTTCACGCGCCGACGGGCCCGGGCAGGCCGTACACCAGGCCACCAGCGATGCAAACGGTTCAGCTCAACTGCATGATGGCGCGTCGAGACGGCGGCCCCGTCCTATGCCCTCGAGGTGCCTCTCGAAGGGGGCGGTACCACGGTCAGGCACCGGGCGGCGACCGGCGAAGTCGCGCAGCGGAGCCTTGCCGTCACCCATCCGAGGCCCGAATGCGTACGACGGGACGCCGTCGGTGGCGACGTCCGCCTCCGAGCCGAGCCGGGTCCACTGGTACAGGTCCTCCATGCCCGCTGGGTCCATGGCGTCACGGCTCTCGGCATCGCGGACCAGTTCCAGCACGGTTTCCATGTGCCAGGCGCCGGGGAACTGCAGCTCGGCTCCCACGGTTGGCTGCCCTCTGCAACGCGGCCTGTACATCCGCCGGAATGTGCTTCTCCTCGAAGGGATGCCGACTGGTGTGCCGCTCGCGGATCGCGGGGTGGAGGCGCGAAAGATCCTCCTCGTCCGACGCGGGGCGGCCCGCTTCGCGCAGTTGGACAGCGGCAAGCAACCGCGGCTCTGCGGGATCGGGCAGCAGCTGGACCAGGGGGGCGAACCCGGCGTGCGCAGCGGCGACGCGCAGATTGAACAGCGCCGCTCCGCAGCCGATGCGCAACGCTCGGTTGTCGGGATCGGAGTGGGGCATGGCCCGTTCGAGATCGGCGAGCAGCAGCAGGACGCCCTCACTCGCCTTGAAGCGGAACCGCCACGGCTGTGCGTTGTGCATGGAGGGGGCCGCCACGGCCTCGGCGAACAGCGCGGTCACGGTCTTCGTGTCCGGCTGTTGTGTGTCCATCGCGCCCTCCGTCGTGCTGTCGTGCCCGCAGTGGGTTAGTTCCAGTATCCGTCGGGCTGCATCGGCAGCTCTGCAAATGCCAGAGCTGCCGATACGCGCACCCGGTGTCGATCAGACGTTCGAGGCCGGTGGGAGCATTTCGGGGCGTCAGAACTCCTACCGGAATATCTACGACGCCGGAGGCTGCGATGTCGCATTCGCCAGAGGAGGACAGCAGGCCCAGGAATGGAGACAATGCCTCGTCCGCGGGTCGGGCGCGGGATGTGGCCCGAGGCTTCCTGTCCCAGCTCGCGCCCTCTGGTGGAGACCAGGCGGACGCGGTGCTGCTGGTGGTGTCCGAGCTGATCAGCAACGCGGTCCGCCATGCCGGCGGGTGACGGGTTTCGGGCTCAGAACCGATACGGGAACGGTGACGGTCACCGTGCAGGACTCCAGCCGCGAGGCACCGCACTCCAGGGTCACAGATCCGGGTGAGCCGGGTGGATTCGGCTGGCTACTGGTGCAAGAGCTCGCCCTGGATGTCCAGGTCAGGGTCGGACCGACCGGGAAAGCCGTCTCCGCGGTGTTACCGCTGCCCTACTGAAACCTATCCACTCTGTCGCCGAAAGTGACCTTTTACGTCATCGCGGTGGCGGCGAGGCACCCGCCCTGACACAGCAGCGACGATGAGAAACAGGCCGACGATCGTGGTGGCCCCGGCGGCAACCACCCACCCGCCCGTTTTCTCCTCGGGCTCCGCGATCGCCCATGCTGCATCCACTGCCACAGCGAGAGCGAGCCCGAAGCCTATGAGCAGGGCGACGATGATCATTCGGGCACGTGAATCGCGGGGCGATCGCTGATCCTCACGCAGCTCTGACCAGTGGCGTGCTGTTTCGCGTTGCTCGCGGCGGCGCTGCACGGCCGCGCGGACCCGGAGATCCAACGTGACGGCAGCGCCGACGCCGGCCGCGACGGTAGGCGCCCACCACGCTTCGGAGACGAGCAGGAGTACGGCGACCACCCCGAGCGTGGCCCAGCCGCTGAGGCAGGCCGCGGCGGCCCGGCGGTGGGAGACGGGCCGGTCGGATCCCGCGCGCAGGTCGGCGAGCGCCGGCAGGTACCAGACGCAGCCGGCCGCGGTCACCGTGGCGGCCCCAAGGGCGAGGACGGCTTGGGCCATGGTCTACCTCGCCGCTTCTGCTTCGAGTGCGGCGATCTCCGGATGGTGCAGGTCGAACGCCGGGGACTCGCTGCGGATGCGAGGGAGGGAAACGAAGTTGTGGCGGGGCGGCGGGCAGGAGGTCGCCCACTCCAGCGAACGGCCGTAGCCCCAGGGGTCGTCCACCTCGACCGGCTTGCCATATTTCGCGGTCTTCCAGACGTTGTAGAAGAAGGGCAGGATCGACAGGCCGAGTAGGAACGAGCCGATCGTGGACACGGTGTTGAGGGCGGTGAAGCCGTCGGCCGCGAGGTAGTCGGCGTAGCGGCGGGGCATGCCCTCGGCTCCGAGCCAGTGCTGGACCAGGAACGTGGTGTGGAAGCCGACCGTGAGCGTCCAGAAGGTGATCTTCCCGAGGCGTTCGTCGAGCATCTTGCCGGTGAACTTCGGCCACCAGAAGTGGAATCCGGCGAACATCGCGTACACGACCGTACCGAAGACCGTGTAGTGGAAGTGGGCGACGACGAAGTACGAGTCGGAGAGGTGGAAGTCCATCGGCGGGGAGGCCAGGATCACGCCGGTCAGGCCGCCGAAGAGGAAGGTGATGAGGAAGCCGGTGGTCCACAGCATCGGTGTCTCGAAGGACAGTGAGCCCTTCCACATGGTGCCGATCCAGTTGAAGAACTTCACCCCTGTCGGGACGGCGATCAGGAAGGTCATGAAGGAGAAGAACGGCAGCAACACTCCGCCGGTGACGTACATGTGGTGCGCCCAGACCGTCACTGACAAGCCCGCGATGGCGATCGTCGCCCCGATCAGTCCCATGTAGCCGAACATCGGCTTGCGGGCGAAGACCGGGATGACCTCGGAGACGATGCCGAAGAACGGCAGGGCCAGGATGTAGACCTCGGGATGGCCGAAGAACCAGAACAGGTGCTGCCATAGGAGGGCTCCGCCGTTGGCCGCGTCGAAGACGTGGGCGCCGAACTTGCGGTCCATCTCCAGCGCGAACAGCGCCGCGGCCAGCACCGGGAAGACGATCAGGACCAGCACCGCGGTCAGCAGCACGTTCCAGGTGAAGATCGGCATCCGGAACATGGTCATGCCGGGGGCGCGCATGCAGATGATCGTGGTGATGAAGTTGACCGCGCCCAGGATCGAGCCGAAGCCGGACAGCGCCACGCCCATGATCCACAGATCGGCGCCGAGCCCCGGCGAGTGGACGGCGTCCGACAGCGGGGCGTACAGGAACCAGCCGAAGTCGGCGGCCCCGCCCGGGGTGAGGAAGCCGAAGGCCGCGATCGAGGAGCCGAACAGGAAGAGCCAGTAGGCCAGCATGTTCAGCCGCGGGAACGCCACATCCGGGGCGCCGATCTGCAGTGGCATGATCCAGTTGGCGAAGCCGGTGAACAGCGGCATCGCGAACATCAGCAGCATGATCGAGCCGTGCATGGTGAAGGCCTGGTTGAACTGCTCCTGCGACATGATCTGCAGGCCGGGCCTGGCCAGCTCCGCCCGCATCAGCAGGGCCATCACTCCACCGACGATGAAGAAGGCGAACGCGGTGACCAGGTACATGGTCCCGATCTTCTTGTGGTCGGTGGTCGTCAGCCACTCCGCCCACGACGGCCGTTCGCCTGCCGTGAGTTGCGTGCGCCCGGCTGCCCCCACGGGCACGGGCAAGACCGCCGTGCCCCTCGGCCGTGCCGTCTCCACTTGGTGTTCCTGCGTCTCGTCCACCGGACGACGTCCTCCCCTGCTCTCTAGGAATCAGCGAACCGGGAAGTGCCGTCGGTGCGGGTATGGAGCCGGCCTTCCCGGCCGCCGCCTCATGATCGTCAGAGGGGTACCGGGGTCGGATAGGGCCGAACAGCCCCTGAACGGTCACCGGACAGGGCCCAACGGTCCCTCTTCACGCTGCGGGCTCTAGCGGCTGGCGGAGCGGGCCCGGGCGGCAGCCGCCGCGGTCTGGGCACGGGTGCGGCCGGTCGTCTGCGCCGCCCTGGCTACCGTGGACACCATCGCCGTGATGTGCGTGACGCACAGCCGTTCCGGGCCTGGCACCTGCTCGCCGAAGTTCGCCGCCGCTCCACTGCACCTTGCGCGGTCGCCCCCACGGACCGGACCTGGACGAATGGGTCGTGCCGACGGCCACCGACGGCCGCACCCGCCCCCGTCGGCCGCACGATGACCGCCGATCCGCGCCTTTGCCGGCCCGACACCGAGGACCAGACGGTGGTGCGCCCACTGACCTGCGCCTGGGCCAAATCCCGCTACGAGCGGGCCAGCTCGCCGCGACGCCCTGACCGCCCGCGTCCACGCGGTCTGCCGCTCTGTCGGCGACCTCGGTCGACCGAGCATTGCGCCTCGTGCTCTGTGGCGAGCTGCCGCCGACGCTGTCCGCGCGGTGGGCTGGCGTCACCCGTCCTACGCTGCTGCACGAGCACGCCGGGGAGATCTGCCGCCCTGTCAGGACGCCCAGTTGGAGGCCCGTGTCGTACCGCCGGCTCAATGGTCGTCGGCTTCCGCCGCGCTCCGTGCGTCATGCCCCGGCCGTACTTGTCCTGCGGTCTTCCTCGCAATCCTCCGCTTTGCGATCACGGTCACCAGTTCGACGAGCGGGACCACGAGGGCCAGCAGACTCCCTGTCGCCCGGGCCAAATCCAACCAATGCATCAAAAGCTCCTCACCGCGAGCGAGGGATGGACAACTCTCTGTCGACTGCTCCAGAGTTCAGCGGTAGGGAGCATCCAGCCATGAAACCGGACAAGGTGGGATGCGGCAGCCTGTCTGCACGCGTCCGACCAGAGGAGACACAGACAGGGAGACGTGTGCATGAGCCATCCACCGGACGTCCAGGGAGCTGATCCGTCTGAGGTGACAACCCCGCTGCAGCTGGCCGAGTGCCTGGAGAGGCTGCGAAAGAGCAGGAGCCTGACGTTCGTGGCGATGGCGAGGAGGGCCAAAGGCCTTCCTCGGCGCCCGAACGGGAGGCAGTACCAGCACGTCTCGAAGACCTCGTTCAATGCCTACGCCACCGGCAAACACCTTCCGTCCCAGGAGAGCCTCCTGACTTACCTGGCCGTGTGCGAGGTCTCCCCTGCCGACGTGGGCCTGTGGCTGTCTGCTCGCCGTCGGGCACAAACCGCGGACCTGTCTGTGCCCCCAGGCGCCATCAGGGTTCGCGACGCCTCGCCGCGCCGGCTCGGGGTGCGTGCCGCGATCGAGGTTGAGGGGGCATCCGGCGAGCTCCCCGTCTACGTCCGGCGCGATCTGGACGGCAGCCTTCGCGCGGCCCTGGCAACCGCCGCGGAGGGCGGCGGCTTCCTGCTCCTCAACGGCCAGTCCTCCGTGGGCAAGACCCGTACGCTCTACGAGGCGGTCCTGGCAGTGCTGCCGGACTGGTGGCTGATCCATCCTCGGAGCACCGACGCGATCCGTGATCTGGCAGCGGCACCGACGTCGCAGACGGTGCTGTGGCTGGATGAGCTGCAGGGCCACCTCGGCACCGCGAACGGTCTGTCGGAGGGCACCGTCCAGACCTTGCTTCACGCCGGCATGGTGCTCGTGGGGACCATATGGACGACTGAGTATCAGGCCCGCGTCGTCGCTCCTCGTCGCGAGTGGGACAGCCGACAGGATGAGGATCGCAGGCTGTTCAAACTGGCAAAGGTATTCGATGTCGCCGACGCGTTCACTGCCGCCGAGAACGTCCGCGCCAAGGAGTGCGCTCAGGAGGACAGGAGAGTGCGTGTCGCGCTCGACAGTCCGGACACGGGTTTCACGCAAGTCCTCGCAGCGGCACCCGACCTGGTACGTCAGTGGGAGTTGGCGCCGGACCCGTATGCGAAGCACGTCATCACCGCGGCGGTCGACGCTCGCCGTCTGGGAGTTCACAGCCCCGTCTCGGAAGACTTTCTGAAGGCTGCTGTGCGCGGGTACCTGATAGGTCATCGGGGCGTCGCGCCCCGTGACTGGTTCCGCAAGTCCATCGAGTACGCCGAAGCCCCGTTGCGTGGAGTCGCCCAGGCCCTGACCCCCTGTGCGGACGCAGACATGGAAGTCTGTACCGGCTACATCGCTGCCGACTACCTCCTCCAGTGGGCGCGCAGCACCCGTCGCACAGTCTGTCCCGGAGACCCCGTGTGGAGGGCTCTGATTGAGCACTGCCACGAGCCGGAGGATCTCGAGCGCCTTGCCCGGTCCGCCGAGCTGCGGATGCGGTACAGCCACGCCGCTGCCTGCTTCGAACGTCTTTCCGTCTGCGACGACTGGTCCGCCACCGAGGCCCTGGCGGAGATGTTGCTCAAGCAGGGCCGGATCGACGACGCCATCGAGGTACTGCGGCCGGCGGTGCGTGCCGACTGGCACCCCGGCAGGTCACGGATTACCACCCGGTGGGCTGGTCTGATGGACGGACAGGGCCGGGCAGAGGAGGCGATCGAACTCCTCCCCGAAAGCGACGTGACCAAGGTGCTGACGAGTCTGCTGGTGCACGTGGGACGTTCTGACGAGGCCGTCGCCGTCGCGCGGCGGTGGGACGATGGAAGCAACCACGTTGCCGACGCTCACCTGGCAGACCTGCTGGCGGAGCTCGGTGACGTGGAGGCGCTACGAGCCCGCGCCGCAGCCGGCAATGTGAACTCGATCGGAAGACTGGCCAACCTGCTGGCTCGCCACGGCCGACGCGACGAAGCGATCAGGCTCCTCATGCCGTACATCAACACCGAGCGGGGGGCCGCCGACCGGGTGGTCGAACTGCTGGTGGAGGACGGACACGTCGATGAGGCCGTGGCCGTGCTTCGCCCCTTCGCGGAAGCCGGATACAGCCGGGCGAACGCGATGCTGGCCGAGATCCTTCTCGCGCACGGCCGACGGGACGAGGCTGTCGACCACCTGCGAACGGCGGCCGCTCGCGATTGGAACCTGGGCGAGTTCTGGGCCGAGCAATGCCCGGTGGGCGAACTGGCCGCCCTGGCGAACACGGGCTCGTGGCCCGCGATCGCCCGCTGGACGGCACTTCTCGCCGAGCAGGGAAACCTGGACCAAGCCCTGGCAATCGTGAAACCCATCGCCGACAACGGGAGCGTGCCTGCCGCAAGGCACCTGACCGATTTGCTCGCCGACAACGGCCGTCTGGGAGAAGCTCTCGACGTGTTGAGAGACGCCATCGCCGCTGGGGAGCCGTCCTCCGCTTGGTGGGCCCCCGAGCAGTTGGCCCGCATCCTCTTCTCACACGGTCTCGTCGACGAGTTGCGAGAGGAAGTCGATGCCGGCACCCGCGGCGCGGCCGAACTGCTGTGTCAGCTCACCAACGCCGGAACAGGGGGAACAGCTGCAGACCGGGACGGGAGTGCCGCCAGAGAGAGGGAAGGAAAGGGGCGCTACCTAGGACTAATTCTTCCCGAGCACGGCGTGTGCTGACGGAGCAGGGGCCGACGGCCCCTCAAAACAACCGCGGCATCGGAAGCAGGTGAAACAGCGCCACGCGGCAGCCTCGACGGCTCTGATGAGGACCGTCACCTGCTGTCGCTGCAGTCGGCGACTGCGAGGGCCGCTCGTCCAGCCTCCAGCCGGGCTGCCGGGATGCGGAAGGGTGAGCAGGAGACGTAGTGCAGGCCGGCCCGGTGGAAGAAGTGGATCGACTCCGGGTCACCGCCGTGCTCGCCGCACACCCCGGTCTCCAACCGGGGATTGACTGCGCGCCCCGCCCCCACGGCCAGCTCTACGAGCCTGCCGACGCCCTCCTGGTCGATCGTCTCGAAGGGGGACACGCTGAAGACGCCCTTCTCCAGATACAGCGGAAAGAAGGACGCTTCGGCGTCGTCGCGGGACAGCCCCCAGGTGGTCTGGGTGAGGTCGTTGGTGCCGAAGGAGGAGAAGTCGGCCGCTTCGGCGATGCGTCCGGCGGTGAGGGCGGCGCGAGGCAGTTCGATCATTGTGCCGATCGGAAGGTGTAGGGGCTTCCCCATCTCCGCCGTGACTTCGGCGAGCACGCGCTCCGCTTCCGTCCGGGCCAGCCGCAGTTCCTCGACCGTTCCGACGAGCGGAATCATGATCTCGGCGTGCGGTCGGCCGCCCTCGCGCAGTCGGTGGACGACGGCCTCGGCGATCGCACGGACCTGCATGGCCATGAGGCCGGGGACGGCCAGTCCGAGTCGGACGCCGCGCAGGCCCAGCATCGGGTTCTGCTCATGCAGGCACTCGACGGCATCGAGCAGTTCGCGGTCGTGGATGTCTGGGTGGGGGGCGCTCGCCAGTCGGACGGCCAGCGCGGTGTGGTCGGGCAGGAACTCGTGCAGCGGCGGGTCGATGAGGCGGATGGTCACCGGCATCCCGTCCATGGCTTTGAGGATGCCGATGAAGTCCTCGCGCTGCAGCGGCAGCAGCGCCGCGAGGGCCTCCCGGCGGGCGGTGTCGTCGCGGGCCAGGATCATCGCCTCGATCAGCATCCTGCGCTCGCCGAGGAACATGTGCTCGGTGCGGCACAGGCCGATGCCCTGGGCGCCGAGGGAACGGGCGCGTGCGGCGTCCTCGGGGGTGTCGGCGTTCGCCCGCACCTGAAGGCGGCGGACGGAGTCCGCGTGGGCGAGAGCTGCCAGGACCGCCTCGGTCAGCGGGCCGGTGCTCTCACCGGTCTCCAGCGCGCGGCCGACGTCGGAGGCGGTGAGCGGCAGCGCGCCGAGGTGCACGGTGCCGGCGGTTCCGTCGACGGACAGGGTGTCGCCCTCGCGTACGACGACTCCCGTGTCTGAGGTGAGACGGCGGGCGACCAGGTCGACGGTGAGCGATTCGGCCCCGCACACGCACACCTTGCCCATGCCGCGTGCGACGACGGCGGCGTGGCTGGTCTTGCCGCCGCGGCTGGTGAGGACGGCCTGGGCGGCGATCATTCCGGGCAGGTCATCGGGAGTCGTCTCCCGGTGTACGAGGATGGCCTGCTGTCCGGCGGCGGCTCGGCGCTGGGCCTCGGTGGAGTCGAAGACGACGACGCCGACCGCCGACCCCGGTGAGGCCGGTACGCCGTGCGCGAGGGGCACGTCGGCGGGCGTCATGGCGAAGCGGCGAAACATCAGCCGGGTCAGCGCGGCGCCGTCCACGCGGGCCAGCGCCTCGTCGGCTGTGATCGTCTTTCCCCCGCGCAGGTCATGGGCGATGCGGAAGCGGCCTATGCGGTGCGCTTGCCGACCCGCGTCTGCAGGATCCACAGCCGGCCGCGTTCGACGGTGAACTCGACGTCGTACAGGTCGCGGTAATGGTTCTCCAGCGTGCGGAGGTGGTCGCCGAGCTCGACGTAGGAGCGGGGATCGAGGATCTTCAGCTCGCTGAGGGGTACGGCGTCGCGGACTCCGGAGACGACGTCCTCGCCCTGCGCGTCGGGCAGGTAGTCGCCGCACATGCCGCGGGCTCCGGTGGCCGGGTCGCGGGTGAAGGCGACGCCGGTGCCGGAGTCGGGGCCGAGGTTGCCGAACACCATCGCCTGGACGTTGGCGGCGGTTCCGAGGTCGTCGGGGATGTGTTCGCGGCGGCGGTGGAGGCGGGCGCGTTCGCCGTTCCAGGAGTCGAAGACCGCACGGATGGCGCGCTGGAGTTGCTCGACAGGTTCCTGGGGGAAGTCCTCGCCCGTCTCGCGGTGGACGATGGCCTTGAACTCCTCGGTGAGCAGGGCGAGTTCCCCGGCGTCGAGGCCGTGGTCGTCACGCGTCCCGCGCTGTGCCTTGGCCCGGCGATGGCCTGTTCGAACAGGTCGTCGTCGACGCCCATCACCGTGCGGCCGAACATCTGCACGAGCCACCGGTAGGAGTCCCAGGCGAACCGCTCCTGTCCGGACGCTTTGGCAAGGCCGGAGACCGAGTCGTCGTTGAGGCCGATGTCGAGGATGGTCTCCATCATGCCGGGCATCGAGAAGCGGGCGCCAGAGCGCACGGAGACCAGCAGGGTGCGGCCCATGGTGCGCTCGAGGCCGGCGAGGGCACGGGCCTCCTCGATGCCGAGCTCGGGCGACTCCTGCCCCGTGGCGAGATAGACCTTGCAGGCCTCGGTGGTGACGGTGAAGCCCGGAGGCACGGGCAGCTCCAGCCGCGTCATCTCGGCCAGGCCGGCTCCCTTACCGCCAAGCAGGCCGGCCATTTCCCGGCTGCCCTCGCCGAATTCGTACACGTACGTCGTCGGTGTGCTCACCGCGCGCTCCGGTCTCTCACTCGTGGGGCACGACGGCCAGCGGGCAGCCGACGTGGTGGACGGCGGCATGGGTGACGGGGCCGATGCGCGGAAGCGTCGGCCGCTCGGACAGGCGCCGGCCGACGACGAGGAGGCTCGCCGCGGAGGCGGCCCGTACCAGCGCGGTGGAGGCCCTGCCCTCCACAACGCTCTCCAAGACCTCGGTCTCGGGGTACTTGTCACGCCACACCGCCAGCACGGCGTGCAGGAACCCCTGCCATTCCTCGGCCTGCTGCGGATCGTTGACCAGACCGATGTCGCCGGGGCCGAGACTGAGCACGGACGGCGGTTGCCAGGCGTACACGACCCGCAGCCGGGCCTGCCGCAGCCGGGCCTCTTCGAACGCGAACTCGATCACTTCGTCGCAGGCATCGGCGAGGTCGATGCCGAGCACCACGTCGAGGTAGCCGGTGCGAGTGGACGGGCTGCCGTCGTCGGCCAGGACGTGCTCGTCCTCGGCCTTCTCCCCCGTCCGTACCAGGACCACGGGGCGCGAGGCCCTGGCGACCACCCCTTGGGCAACCGAGCCGATCAGAACTCCGGTGAAGCCGCTGAGGCCGCGCGAGCCCAGCACCAGCAGTTCGCCCTGCTCGGCGGCCTTCAGCAATGAGGCGGTCGCCGGGCCTTCGACCTGCTCATCGCTGAGGCGCACACCGGGTACGGCACTGCGGATGCGCTCCTCCGCCTGCCGCAAGGCGCGGCGCGCCAGATGCCGCTGCGCGGCGTTCGCGGGCTCGCCCTCCGACTGGCGAGGATGCCAGTTCCAGGCATGCACCAGTCGCAGCGGTCGGTCACGACGCGCCGCCTCGCGGGCGGCCCACTCAGCGGCGGCGAGGCTTTCGGACGATCCGTCCACTCCGGCGATGACGAGCGACAGCATGGGGCGCACCTCCTGTGCTCGGTCGACTCGTTGCTGCCAGCGTCTTCCTGCGGTCACGCAACGGGTATGGGCCGCAAGGGGACTTCCTCGGGCCCGTTGGGCCCGTGCACGGGTCCTGAGACGGGCGGCACGGTAGGAGGCGTGAGGACCGGATACGCGTGGGCCAGGGAGGCGGATCGTCATGAGCCGAGTCATCGTTGCCTGCGCAGATGGGGCATACCGCAGTCGTACGGCTGTGGAGTGGGCGGCGTACGAGGCGTCGCTGCGCGACCTGCCGCTTGGGATGGTGTACGGCGCGCCGCCGGACGACTTGAGCACGGTGGCGATGCTCGTGCTGGGCCTGTCCACGGCGGAGGAAGACCCGGCCGGCCAGGCACTGGGCCCGACCGCGTACGCGCTTGCAGCAGCCGCCGCCTGCCCCGTGGTGCTTGTACCGGACGATCCCGTCCCGAGCGCGGTTCCGGTGCGCCGCACCTCACAGGTCACCCTCGGGGTGGACGCCCGTCACCCGGCGGAGCAGACCGTCGACTTCGCCTTCGCCGCTGCTCACGCACGGAACGTGCGCCTGCACGCCGTGCATGCCTGGGAACTTCCCTCCTGCGCCGCCGAGTTGCCGTTCGGCATTCCCGAGGAGGACCGCGGCAGCTGGGAGGACCACGAGGTGCAGCTGCTGGCCGATGCACTGCGACCGTGGCGGGCGAAGTACCCACGGGTGCCAGTGCTTGAGGACGTCGCGCTACTCAGCCCCGTCGAGGCCTTGGTCCACCATGCCCAGGGTGCCGCACTGGTGGTCGTGGGACACGGCTCCGGCGGAGGCGTGGGCCTCGCGCAGGCCCTGCTACGCGAAGCTCGCTGCCCGGTCGCCATCGTGCCGTAGAGCTCCGTAGAGCGTCGTCGGGGTTCGGCAAAAGTGCGGCCCTCGTCCTCACCCGGTGGCGGGCTCAATAAGAGTGTCAGGTCTTGGGCTTGAGGGTGCTTCCGGGGCGGAGATTGCCGTCCTCGTCCAGGTCGTTCAGCACGGCAGGCAGGCCGACGCGCAGCATCTTCTGCCGGACGTGACCCAGGATCTGGGTCATCAGGAGCCCACCCGCACCCGTGAAGCCCGTGTGGTCGTAGGTGAAGCGCGTTCCTGTGTCGTGAGGTTCGATGCGGTAGGTGACCTCGGTGGTCTCGCTGCCGCCGTGGTCGGTCCACGAGTAGCGCAGCAGCCGGGGTTTGTCCACTTCCAGTACGACGCAGTCGACGATGCCGCTCCAGCCGGGCTTGGGCTTGGCGATGAATTGGAACCGGGCGCCGACGGTGGTGGTGAATCCTTCCGGGCGTGCCCCGGCTCCGGTCGCGGTCCATAGCGGTATCAGCCCGGGATCGGTGACGGCATGCCAGACCTTGCTGGGGGAGTGCGGGTAGTCGCGGACGATGTGGATGGCGCTCATGAGGCTCCAGAAGCGATCGGACGAATCAGAGGAGGTACAGTCACTGTAAATTTACAGTAGCAGTAAATATTCTGCTGCTGCACTACCCTGTCGTCATGAGCACGGTCGACTGGACGGCATGGCGCCCGCATGCCGCGGAGCCCGAGGCAGAAGGGCTGCGGGAGCAGAAGAAGCGCCGGCTGCGGCAACGCCTGTCCGATACCGCGACCGAGATGTTCCTGGAGCGCGGCTTCGACGCTGTACGCGTATCAGAGATCGCCCAGGTATGTGGAGTCTCGGAGAAAACGGTCTTCAACTACTTCCCCACCAAGGAATCGCTCATCCTGGACCAGGGTGAGACCACGATGGCCGCCCTGCGCGTCGGCCTGGCCGACACGGACCACTCTCCGGTCGAGGCGGCGCTGCGGATCCTCGCCGGCGAGCTGCGCGCCCTGACCTCCTGGATCGCCGCACAGGACGACCCCGTCCACGCCGCCGCCGTGATCAGGCGCTTCGGCGCGCTGACCAGGTCCACGCCCTCGCTGAGGGCCTACCACCGGGACATGACCGACCGGCTCGTCACCGTCGCAGCCGAGGTGCTGGCCCAGCGCACCCACAGAAGCCCTGACGACCCGGAACCGCAGATCGCGGCAACCGCCCTGCTCGGACTGTGGTCAATCCAGTTCCAAAGCCTCGGGAAACACCTGGACGGAGCCCGCACGCCGACACAGATCCATGAGGCAGTGACCGCCGACGTCCGCCGCGCAGCCAAGCTCATCGACACCGGCCTGACCTCGCTCGAAGGCGCCGCTCCGACCCGCTGACGCGCTCAGCCACAGATCGCGTGAGCAGGGAGGACGGGCAAGCGCGCACGTCTGGGAGCCCCTGGGCACGGGCGAGGTTTTCCACAACCCCATCAACCCCATCAAGATCACGATCTACGGCTGGAGTAGCGCGCGATCCGTGCCGCCCACGCCTCGACCGCGGGAAAGTCGCGGAAGTCGCCGCCCTTGTCATTGCCAAGGATCATCTGTGCGACCCTCCCCTTCGCGCCCTCCAGCAGGCAGCCGCCGAAGGTGACGTGCTCCCTGGCGTCGAGCCGGTCCATGGCGCGCCGCACGCCGGGCCCGGGCGGGATGTCCCGCTCCGAGGCCGAGGCGTCCAGCGGTCCGCTGCTGAAGAACCACAGTGGGCGCTCGGCCAGGGCGTGGCGGTGGCGGCGGACGAAGCTGCGCGCGTCCTTGTGCCAGCGCCCGGCATACAGGGGCCCCCGACGACCACAGCGTCGTACGTCTCGATGCTCACCACCGATGGTGCGGGCCGTGCCTCGGCCGTCAGCCCCTCCTTGCACAGGACCTGGGCGACGGCCTCGGCGATCCGTGCGGTCCATCCGTTCGTCGTCCCGTACGCGACCACACCCGGCCGGTCATGGCGGTCCGCCTCCCCTCACAGCCTGCGCAGCCAGTCATCCGCCACGCCGTGCAGGGCCGGCTCGGCGGGCTGGGCGTGGCTGTCGTCCAGGTGGTAGGTGAGGTTGTCCACCACCGCGACCACGCCGTCGACCTGCCTGGTCAAGGAGACGGCGATCTCCGTGTCACTCTTGCGCTCCATCCGGCCGGCGAGCGTGACAACACCCTCCACCACGAAGACGTCGACGCTCCGGGGCGGCAGCCACAGCGCACGTCCGAGAACCTCCTCGACCACCTCGTCCCGGATCTCGGTGTCGGACCGAAGGAAGACCCGGAGCAGGTCCCGCCGAGTGACGATGCCGACGAGCCGGTCCTCCTCGTCCACGACCGGCAGCCGTTCCACGCGCCGGTGGGCCATGGTCCGCGCGGCCTCGACGATGGTGTCCTCGGCGCGCACGGTGACGGGCGGCACGGTCATCAACTGGCCGGCACTACGGGCCGCCGCCTTGGCGGCCCTCTTCCGTCCCCTGCGTGTCAACGCCACGATCCGGGAGCGACGCTTCGGCTCGTACGGGTCGGGCGTTTCGGCCTGGCGGGCCATCAGGTCGGTCTCGGAGATGACGCCGATCACCTTCTCGTCCTCGTCCACGACCGGCAGTCCGCTGATCCTGCGGTGAGCGAGCAGCCGTGCCACTTCCTTGAAGGGGGTGCCGTAGGAGGCGCGGATGACGTCCGTGGTCATCACGGAGCCGACCTCGTTGTGCTTCATCTCGGGTTCCTCCTCAGCGGAGTCGGCGCAGGTAGGGGTCCTGGGGCCCACGCGGCACCAGCCGCACCCGCGCGTCGAGCACGGAGGCGTCGGCCGTGGTCGCCAGCACGGGGTTGAAGTCGACCTCGGCGAGCTGCGGCAAGTCGGCCGCCATGCGCGACAGGCGCAGGAGCAGCTGCTCCAGGCCTTCGAGGTCGGCCGGCCCGTTGCCGCGGGCTCCGAACAGCAGCGGTGCGCAGCGCGGCGCGGTGATCAGGTCGTGGACGTCGTGGTCGGTGAGCGGGGCGAGTCGTGCGGCGTGGTCGCCGAGGACCTCGGTGGCGGTGCCGCCGAGGCCGAACAGGACGAGCGGGCCGAAGACCTCGTCCTGGACGACGCCGGCGAACAGTTCGGTGCCGCGCGGCGCGAGCGGCTGCACGACCACACCGGTGAGCAGTCCCGCGAACCGGGTGTCGAAGTCCCGGAAGGCACCCCGGACTTGGGCATCGCCCTGGAGGTCGAGGTGCACCGCATGCTGCTCGCTCTTGTGCACCAGTCCCGGCCAGTGTGCCTTCATCACCACCCGGCCGTCCGGGCCGCGCAGCCGCCGGGCCGCGAGGACGGCATCGTCCTCGGTTTCCGCCCACGCCCACGGGATCTGCGGGATGCCGTAGCAGGCCAGCAGGTCGGAGCAGGCGCGCGGGTCGAGCCAGCCACCGTCCGGATGCGCGGCCAGGAAGGTGTCGGTGATCTCCTGCGCACGGGTGGTGTCGATGCCATCGAGCTCCGGGACCGTGCCCACGGGCCGGGCGAGCCAGGCCGCGCGGCGCGCGGCGTGGGCCAGCGCCCGTGCGGCCGCCTGCGGTTCGGCATAGGAGGGGATCGTGCCGCCGTCGGCGGCAGGCAGCAGCCTGACCGGCAGGTCCTGTTCGAGGCGTACCGCGGCAATCGGCTTGGCCCGGCGACCGGGAGCGTCGGTGAGCGCCCGGATCAGATCGTCACCGGTCGCCGCGGCGACCGCCGTGGGTACGATCGCCACCAGGACGGCGTCGACGCCGGGATGGCGCATCAGCCGGTCCAGGCAGTCGGCGAGCTGGTCCTCGGCGACTGCGGCGGTGGCGTCGACGGGGTTGCCGACCGCAGCACCCTGCGGGAGCACGGCGAGCAGGTCGTCGGTCACCTCGGTGGGGAGCGGCGGCAACGAGAGTCCCGCCTCTGTGCAGGCGTCCGCGGCGAGGACCCCGGCACCGCCGGCGTTGGTGACGATCGCGACGCGGGTACCGGCGGGCAGCGGCTGGGAGTGCAACAGGGCAGCGGTTTCCAGCAGTTCGCCGACCGAGCGGGTCGCGGTGATGCCGGCCTGCGTGAACAGCGCCTGCCGGGTCATGGTGCGGGTGGCGGCCGCCGCGGTGTGCGAGGCCGCGGCACGGCGGCCCGCCTCGGTGCGGCCCGCGTCAACGGTCAGCACCGGCATACGGCGCGTCACACGGCGGGCCGTGCGGGAGAACGCCCGCGGGCTGCCGAAGGACTCCAGGTGCAGCAGAGCCAGTTCGGTGCGGCCGTCACTCTCCCACCACTGCAGCATGTCGTTGCCGCTGACGTCGTACTTGTCGCCGAGGGAGGCGAAGGTGGAGACGCCGATGCCGAGCCGGGACAGCCCGTCGAGCAACGCGATGCCGACCCCGCCGGACTGCACGGCGACACCGGCAGTCCCCGGGAGCGGGTGGTCGGCGGCGAACGTGGCGTCCAGACGCAGGTCGGGATCGGTGTTGGAGATGCCGAGGCAGTTGGGTCCGACCAGGCGCATGCCGTGGGTGCGGCACGTGGCCAGCAGCGTGTGCGCCTGGTCGGCGTCGAGGCCGGCGGTGATGACGAGCAGCGCCCGGACACCGGCCTTGCCGCACTCCTCGGCGGTGGCCGGGACCACCGCGGCGGGGACGGCCACGACCACCAGGTCAGGGCTCTTGGGCAGCGCGCTCACGGACGAGTAGGACGGCACGCCGAGGATGTGGTTCACGCTCGGGTTCACTGCGAACAGACGGTGGGTGTAGCCGCCCGCCTTCAGGTGGTGCAGGATCGCCCGGCCCACGGAACCGGGTTTGCGGCCGGCGCCGACTACGGCGACCGCGTTCGGGCGCAGCAGCGGCTCGAGGCTGGCCACGTCGGCGGCACGGCCCCGGGCCTCCACGGCCGACAGATAGGCGTCGTCCGAGTCCAGCTGTATGGTGCAGCGCACCTCGGGCCCCTCGAACCGGCGGGCCGTGCGCAGGCCGAGGTCGGCGAAGAGCCGCAGGATCTGGCGGTTCTCGCTGAGCGCGTCGGCGGTGAAGGTCGTGATGCCGTCGGCACGGGCGGCGGAGACCATGTGCTCGACAAGCAAGGTCCCTACTCCGCGGTGGTGCAGGCCGTCGCAGACCGCGATGGAGATCTCGGCCTCGTCCGTCCCCCCCGCCGTGTCGTACTCGGCGAGCCCGATCACCTGACCGTGCGTCTCGGCCAGCAGGGCCCCGTAGCCGGGGTGCGCTGGAGCGCAGGCCCGGTCGGCGGCCAGGGCGGCGGACCGCGGGCTCAGCGAGAAGAACCGGAGACGCAGGTTCTCCGGGCACATCTCCTCGTAGAGTCCCTGCACCTGGTCGTGGTCGGCCGGGGTCACAGGACGGATGCACACGGTGGTGCCGTCCGCGAGCAGGGCGTGAACCGGGGGTCGGTTGAGCACGGCGTCCGACATCAGGGATCTCCTCCAAGCCTCTCGATGGTTCGAGCATCGGGCGGATCACGACGGGATCCCATGGGCTGTGCGGAGGTCCTTTGAGGGCCGGTCGGCCCTTATTCCCCGGGAGGCGCGTGTCCGTGGATCGCCTCTCTTGCCGTGACCGGACGGACGCCGCCAAGGAACGGTCACCCAGGTCGTCGTCCGCGCACAAGTTCGGGCACTGGGGGCCACTACATGACTTGTCATGACAGAACCGCGTGGTTTGCGTTGGGATGACCTATCTCAACGTGAGCCTGGGGGCGAGGACGAGAATGAACGACTTGATCGATACAGCACCACCTGATCCCGTCTGTACGGTGGAACCTGGCAGGTGCCGGTGCGGCGCCCCGGCTCCCGGTGGCGTTCCGGGTGCCGCCGAGGAGAGGTTCCGGGGGCTGCTGGAAGCGGCTCCGGACGCCATGGTCATCGTCGACGACACCGGCACCATCCGCCTCGTCAACGCACAGACCGAAGCCCTCTTCGGCTACCAGCGCGAAGAACTCCTGGGCCACCCCGTCGAACTCCTCGTCCCCCACCGCTTCCGCACCCACCACACCGCACACCGCAACGGCTACGCCCACAACCAGCAGGTCCGCCCCATGGGCGCCGGACTCGACCTCTACGGACTCCGCAAAGACGGCACCGAATTCCCCGTCGAAATCAGCCTCAGCCCCCTGGAAACCACCGACGGCCTCCTCGTCTCCGCCGCCGTACGCGACGTCAGCGAACGCAAAGCCGCCGAGGAGAGGTTCCGGGGGCTGCTGGAGGCGGCTCCGGACGCCATGGTCATCGTCGACGACACCGGCACCATCCGCCTCGTCAACGCACAGACCGAAGCCCTCTTCGGCTACCAGCGCGAAGAACTCCTGGGCCACCCCGTCGAACTCCTCGTCCCCCACCGCTTCCGCACCCACCACACCGCACACCGCAACGGCTACGCCCACAACCAGCAGGTCCGCCCCATGGGCGCCGGACTCGACCTCTACGGACTCCGCAAAGACGGCACCGAATTCCCCGTCGAAATCAGCCTCAGCCCCCTGGAAACCACCGACGGCCTCCTCGTCTCCGCCGCCGTACGCGACGTCAGCGAACGCAAAGCCGCCGAAGAGCGCATCAATGAGCTTGCCGCGCTGGTCGAATCCTCCCAGGACGCGATCCTCGCGAAGACCCTGGACGGCCGCATCACGTACTGGAACGCCGCGGCGCAGCGGTTGTACGGGTTCACGGCGGACGAGGTACTGGGACGGCACGTCTCTGTACTGGCGCCATCCGCGAGGGAGCACGAGATCACCGCGCTCCTGGAGCGGCTGCGCCAAGGGGAGAAGGTCGAGCACTTCGAGACGCTGCGGCTGACCCGCTCCGGAGAGCTGCTGGACGTCGACGTCACCCTGTGGCCGACCCGGGCAGCGGACGGCTCGGTCGTCGGGGCGTGCGCGATCGTCCGGGACATCAGCGACCGCAAGCGCGCCGAGGCGGAATTGACGGAGCTGTACGAGCAGCAGCGGCACATCGCCCTGACCCTGCAGCGCAGTCTGATGGGCACGCCGCCCGCCATCCCCGGCCTCGCCACCGCGAGCCGCTACCGGCCTGCGACCCAGGGGGCCGGTGTCGGCGGCGACTGGTTCGACCTGATCCCGCTGGGCGCCGGCCGAGTGGGTGTGCTGATCGGTGATGTGATGGGCCGCGGTCTCGAGGCCGCCGCCGTCATGGGCCAACTTCGCTCGGCAGCCCATGCGTTGGCCAAGACGGGGCTGCAGCCGCGGCAACTGATGCAGGCGATGGACACCGTCGTCGCCGATCTTGACGTCCCCGACCAGCTGGTCACCTGCTGCTATCTGGTCATCGCCGCCGACACAGGGGAGGTGACCGCGTGTTCCGCCGGCCACCTGCCGGTTCTCGTCGCCGTCCCCGGTGCACCCACCCGGACGCTGCCCGCACCGGTGAACGCCCCCCTCGGCGTCGGCGGGGTGATCTACGAACAGTGCTGCAGCTCCATCGAGCCCGGCGCCACCCTCGTGCTCTACACCGACGGTCTGATAGAGACCCCCGGAACCGACATCGAGGACAAGCTGGCCCAGCTCGTCGCCACCCTGGACGAGCTCCCGACCGCGGTGCCCGACCTGGAGACCGCCGCCGACCATGTCCTGTCGACATTGCTGCCGGACGCGGACGGCCACGACGACGTCACGCTGCTGCTGACGCAACTGCCCGCGGCTCCGCTGGCCACGGCCACCACGGACCTGCCCGCCACGCCCGAGTCGGTGCCGGCGGGCCGCGACTTCCTCTCCAAGGCACTGAGCACGTGGAACTGCGGCGGCACAACCGACGACGCGCTCCTGCTGCTCTCCGAGATCCTCACCAATGCCGTGCAGCACGCCCAGGGCCCCATCGGGGTCCACGCGTGCCGCACGGACACCGATCTCACCGTGGAGATCAGCGACTGCAGCTCCCACTTGCCCCAGCCGCGCCTCGCGACGGAGGACGAGGAGTCCGGGCGAGGCCTGCTGCTCGTCCGTGCCCTCGCCGACGACTGGGGTGTACGTCCCACGGACGAGGGAAAAACGACGTGGTTCAGCCTCAAGGTGTGAGCACGCGCCGGCGGTCCACGCCTGCCGCGCTCCCTCCCGCCGTCAGTCGCCTGCGACAAGCGCGGTGAGGTCCAGCAGCCGGTTGGTGTAGCCCCATTCGTTGTCGTACCAGCCAAAGACCTTGGCCAAGGTGCCGTTGGCCTGGGTAAGGGCGGCGTCGAAGACGCAGGAGGCCGGGTCGCCGATGACGTCTCGGGAGACGATGGGCGCCGTCGACACGCGCAGGATGCCGTTCAGCGGACCCTCGGCCGCTGCTGCGAAGGCGGCGTTGATCTCGTCGGCCGTGGCCTCGCGGTTCAGCACCACCGTGAGGTCGGTGAGGGAGCCGTCCTCGACAGGCACCCGGACGGCGATCCCGTCCAGCGCACCGGCCAGCTCCGGCAGTACGAGGCCGACGGCGCGGGCCGCGCCCGTGCTGGTCGGGATGATGCTCGGCGCCGCCGAGCGGGCGCGGCGCAGGTCCTTGTGCGGGCCGTCGAGCAGGGACTGGTCGTTGGTGTAGCCGTGGACGGTGGTCAGCAGGCCGCGGTCGATACCGAAGGCGTCGTCGAGGACCTTGACCATCGGTGCGAGGCAGTTGGTGGTGCATGAGGCGGCCGAGATGATCCGGTCGCGCTGCCGGTCGTAGGTGTGGTCGTTGACGCCCATCACGATGGTGGCGTCGACGCCCTTGCCCGGTGCCGACAGCAGCACAGTGTGGGCGCCGGCCTTCAGGTGCAGCGCCGCGGAGTCACGGTCGCGGAAGCGGCCGGCGGACTCGATGACGATGTCGGCTCCATAGTCGGACCAGTGCAGGGCGGCCGGGTCGCGCTCTGCGGTGACGTTGATGCGGCGGCCGTCGACGGTGAGGGAGCTGTCGTCATGCGTGACCTCGCGTCCGATGTGCCCGAACGTCGAGTCGTACTCCAGGAGGTGGGCGAGGGTGGCGGGCGGGGCGACGTCGTTGATGGCGACGACGTGCACGTCCTGCGTGCCCGCCTCCGCGCGGTCGAGGGCCGCGCGGAGATACGTGCGGCCGATGCGGCCGAAGCCGTTGATACCGACGCGTACGGTCATGGTGAGGGACTCCTTTACAGTCGGGGCCTACCGTGGTCCTTGAGTGAGTCGTCGGTGGTGGAGGCGGCATGGCCGGTAAGAAGGCGGCGAAGCTGCCGCGCGAGGTGTATGAGAAGGAACTTCTGCGCCTGCAGACCGAGTTGGTGAAACTGCAGGAGTGGGTACGGGCGGAGGGCGCCCGACTCGTCGTGATCTTCGAAGGGCGGGACGCGGCGGGCAAGGGCGGCACCATCAAGCGGGTCGCCGAGCACCTGAACCCGCGGGTGGCGCGGATCGCGGCACTGCCCAAGCCGACCGAGCGGGAACGCACCCAGTGGTACTTCCAGCGGTACGTGGAGCACCTGCCGGCCGCCGGAGAGATCGTGCTGTTCGACCGGTCCTGGTACAACCGGGCCGGCGTCGAGCACGTGCTGGGCGTCTGTACGAAGGAGGAGTAACAGCTCTTCCTGCGACAGTGCCCGATCTTCGAACGGATGCTGGTGGAGGACGGGATCCTGCTGCGCAAGTACTGGTTCTCGGTGAGCGACACCGAGCAACAGGAGCGGTTCCGGCGTCGCCTGGAGGATCCGCTGCGGCGCTGGAAGCCGTCGCCGATGGACCTGGAGTCGATCATCCGCTGGGAGGCCTACTCGCGGGCCAAGGACGAGATGCTGATCCACACGGACATCTCCGAGGCGCCCTGGTACGTCGTGGAGAGCGACGACAAACGGCGCGCGCGGCTGAACATGATCGCCCACCTGCTGAGCTCGGTTCCCTAGCACGACGTGCCCCCACCGGTCCTGGAACTGCCGCATCAGCCGCCGTCCACCGGCTACGAGCGCCCGCCGCGCGATCTGCGGACCTACGTCCCCGACCACGCGGCGAGCCTGTAAGCCGGGCACATCGCTCACGCCCGGTGCGGTACGACCGCGACGGGGCAGACGGCGTGGTGCAGCACCGCGTGGGCGACGCGGCCCAGCTGCAGGCCGTAGTGGCCCTCGCGGCGCCGGGCCCCGACCACGAGCAGGTCGGCGTCGGCCGAGGCGCCGAGCAGGACCTGGCGGGCGTGGCCCTCGACGGTACGCCGGTGCACCTCGACGTCGGCCGGGACGTCCCGTACAGCCGCTTCCAGCACCTCCGCCGCCTTCTCCTCGTGCAGCCGGGCCGGTTCGCCGGCCAGCAGGGGGTGGTCGGTCGTCTCGTGTGCCGGGCAGCGCCAGGCCCGGACGGCTTCCAGCGGCACGCCTCGGCGCCGTGCTTCCTCGATGGCGAAGCGCATCGCAGCCGCGTCCGCAGGCTCCTCGCCGACGCCCACGACGATGCGGCCGTGCCTGCCGGGTACGCCCCGGTTGTCGTGGCTGCCGCGCAGCACGATCACGGGGCAGTGGGCGTGGCCGGCCACCGTCACGCTGACGGAGCCGAGGAGCGCCTCGGCCAGGCTGCTCCGGCCGCGTGAGCCGAGGACCATGGCAGCTGCGGTGCGGCTTTCCCGTACCAGCGCGTACTCGGGTTCCTCGGGCAGCACGTCGATGGTGACCTTGACGTCGGGTCGGCGGGTGCGGACCCGGCGTGCGGCGGTCTCGACGATGTCCTCGGCCATCACTTGGTCTGGGGGCTTGCCGAGATCGTCCGCGAGTGAGGTGCCTTCGTACCGTTCCCACAGCGAGGCGTACACCAGCCGCAGCGGCAGATCGCGCAGGGCGGCTTCGTCGGCCGCCCAGTCGACGGCCCGCAGGCTCGGCTCGGAACCATCGACGCCGACGACCAGCGGCATTTCCATCGTGCTCACCTTCCCGCGTCCAGGTCAAAGACGATCCGGGCCTTGATGTCGCCGCGCAGCACGGCGTCGATGGACTCGTTCACGGCGGCGAGGGGACGGGTCTCGTAGATGACCTTGGTCCGGCCGGCGGCGTGGAGCTGGAAGACCTCGGCGAGATCCTGCCGCGTGCCCACGATCGAGCCGATCACCGAGGTGCCGTTCAGAACGGTGTCGAAGATCGGGACCTGGATCGTGCCGTGCGCGGGCAGGGCCACCATGACGAGCTTGCCGCCGCGCCGCAGGCCGGAGTTGACGGCCTCGAACGCGGCCGGGTTCACCGCGAGGGCGATCGCGGCGTGGGCGCCGCCGTGCTTCTTCAGCTCCTTGCCGACGTCCTGTTTGCGGGCGTCGATGACGAGGTCGGCGCCGAGCTCGCGGGCGAGTTCGAGCTTGTCGTCGGTGACGTCGATGGCCGCGACGGTGGCTCCGGCGATCTTGGAGTACTGCAGGGCCAGGTGTCCGAGACCGCCGACGCCGGAGATCGCGACGAGCTGGGTGGGGCGGACGTCGGCGACCTTGAGGGCCTTGTACGTGGTGACGCCGGCGCAGGTCAGGGGGGCCGCGTCGAACGGGGTGACGCCCTCGGGCACCGGCTGGGCGAAGTCGGCCCAGGCCAGCATCTTCTCGGCGTATCCGCCGTCGCAGCCGTACCCGGTGTTGATCTGCTGCTCGCACAGCGTCTCCCAGCCGGACAGGCAGTGCTCGCACCGCCCGCACGCCCTGCCGAGCCAGGGCACCGCGACCCGCTGCCCGACGGACAGGTGGGTGACGCCCTCGCCGAGCTTCTCGACGACGCCGACGCCCTCGTGACCGGGGACGAAGGGCGGGGTGGGCTTGACGGGCCAGTCGCCGTGGGCGGCGTGGATGTCGGTGTGGCACAGCCCGGAGGCCTCGACGCGGACGCCGACCTGACCGGGGCCGGGTTCGGGGTCGGGGCGCTCCTCGATGACCAGGGGCTCGCCGAAGGCTCGTACGACCGCTGCCTTCATGATCTGTTCTCTCCTCTGGAGGGACGCGTCAGTCGTGGGCGACGACGGCGACGGGGGCGGTGGAGTGGTGCAGGACGGCGTGGGTGACGGTGCCGATGTGGGCGCCGACGGAGGAGCGGCGGACGCGACGGCCGACGACGACCAGGGAGGCCTCGTGGGAGGCGTCGATCAGGAGGAGCGAGGGGCTGCCGTACTGCGACTGCTCGACGACCTCGACGTCGGGGTACTTCTGCCGCCAGGGGCGCAGCACCTCGCTCAGCATGACGGCGTCGCCCTTCGCCATCTCCCGCTCGACCGCCGGCTCCAGAGCCATGCCATAGGCGTAGTAGGGCGGCGGGTTCCAGACGTGCACGACCCGCAGCGGCACCGACCGGCGCGCCGCGGCCTCGAAGGCGAACCCGATCAGCGCCTCGTCAGGGCTGGCGACGTCGAGCCCGAGGACAACGGGACGGAACGCCGTGGCCGCGGAGGGAATGCCTGCCAGGTCCATCTGATGCTCGTCCGCGGCCTGCTCGCCGGCACGGACCAGGACGACGGGCCGCTCCGTGTGCGCCACGACCGCGAGCCCGACCGAGCCGACCAGGAAGCCGCCGATCCCGCCCAGGCCGCGTGAGCCGAGGACGAGCATCTCGGCGTCCTCGGCCGCGTCGACCAGGGCTTCGGCAGGTCGTCCGGTGAGCTGTTCGGTGCTCACCTCGACGCCCGGGTGGCGCAGCCGCAGTCCCTCGGCGGCCTCGCGGGGAATCCTCTCGGTCCAGTGCTGGTGCGTCTCGGCACCGAGGAGCGGGGCCTGGGCCATGGGCTCGGAGATGGGCTCCCAGACCTGGACGAGCTTCACCGGCAGTCCGCGCAACTGCGCCTCGCGGGCCGCCCATTCCGCGGCGGCGCGGCTCTCGGGTGAGCCGTCAAGGCCGACGGTGATGGTGCGGGGCATGTTCTCCACCTCCTGAATCGGGGCCCGAGGGGACCCGGTTCCAGCGTCGTGTTCGGGGGATCTTCAGGGCAGGGGCCGCTGGTCCTTCGGCGGGGACGTTGGGCCCCGTGCAGGGATCGGCGGGACGGGCCGGGGCGAGGTCCGTCCCGCCGCGTGCGGGGTCAGCGCAGCCAGGTGTGGTCGCGGACGATCGGCAGCCGCGCCCATTGCCGACCCAGGCCCCAGGTGGCGCCCGCGCCTGCTGCCGCCACGGCGATCAGCGCGAGAGCGTAGATCACGTGGTAGTCGGCGAACGGGTTCGTCGACATGCTCGGCGCTCCGTTCGACAGGTGCTTGGCCGGCGGCCACTCGGCGAGCCACATCAGCGCCATCATCGCCGTGCCCGCCACCGCGGCCGGCCGCAGCGCCACACCAGCCATGACGACCACGCCGATGCCGAGCAGGCCCAGCATGAACAGCCAGTCCGCCCACCCGTCACCGGCCCAGGAGTGGAACATCGACTTCATTGGCCCGGCGGCGACGGAGCTGAGGAAGCCCGTCGTCGGCGACCCGCCGTCGATCCAGCCCTTGCCGGAGGCGGTCGCGTAACCCAGGCCGAAGGTCTTGTCCAGGAAAGCCCAGAGGAAGACGAATCCGGTCAGGATGCGCAGGGAGGCGAGGGCGTAAGACTGCGCGGTGTGCGTGCCGAGACGTGCCGACACTGCCGACTTTGAGCCGGAGCCGGTCCGGTGCAGGCGGAAGGCGGCCGACAGGTGGAAGCCCGGGCTCCGGTGAGGGTGCTCGTGCACGGCCATGATGGTGATCCCTTCGGGGATGTATGAGGCGTCGTCTCCTTGACATGTCTCACTCTCGTCCGATGCCTGACGCCACGCCGGATGCCGAAGGTCTCCATCCGTGGGGCTGAACGTCCCTGCATGCGAGGCCCGTTGGGCTTGAGCTGGCGAACCGGGCAGGTGGAAGACCGGCCGAGTGTCGCGGTTGGTCGCGCGGCCATGGATGCTGGGGCCAGGCAGAGAGGGGCAGCAGATGGCTCAGGACGCGGGCAGACGGTTGTCTTGGTGGCGTCGGCTGGTACCCGGCCTCGACACCCTCCTCGGTTACCGGCGCTCGTGGCTGAGGGGCGACCTGCTGGCCGGCGTAACGGTGGCGGCGTACCTCGTGCCGCAGGTGATGGCGTACGCGGGCGTGGCCGGACTGCCACCGGTCGCCGGACTGTGGGCGATCCTGCCCGCTCTCGCCCTGTACGCGTTGTTCGGTTCCTCCCGGCTGTTGTCGGTGGGTCCCGAGTCGACGACCGCCCTGATGACGGCCGCCGTGGTCGGCCCGCTCGCCGGCGGGAACGCCGGGCGCTACGCATCGCTGGCCGCAGCCCTCGCCGTCACGGTCGGCCTGCTGTGCCTGGTCGCGCGGGCGGTGCGGCTCGGCTTCCTCGCGGACCTGCTCTCCCGCCCTGTTCTGGTCGGCTATCTGGCCGGGGTGGGCCTGATCATGATGGTGGACCAACTCCCCCGGCTCACCGGCGTGCGGACAGCCGGGGCGCAGTTCTTCCCCCACTTGTGGTCCTTCGTCCGGCACCTGCCGGACGTCGATGCGTCCGCGATCATCTTCTCCGCCGTCGCGCTGGTTTTCCTGTTCACGGCGAAGCGGTACGTGCCGACGCTGCCGGGACCACTGTTCACGGTGGTCCTCGGCACGGCAGCCGTCACCGCCTTCGGCCTCGACCACCGGCACGGTGTGAAGGTGATCGGGGAGGTACCCTCGGGGCTGCCCTCGCTCGCGCTGCCGGCCTTGGGCGAGCTGCCGCACCTCGTACTGCCCGCGCTGGGCGTCCTGATCGTCGCCTACACCGACTTCATCCTCACCGCACGCGCCTTCACCGGCCGCACGGACGACGAGCCGGGGCTGGATGCCAACCAGGAGTTCCTGGCGCTTGGGGCGGCCAACCTCGGCGCCGGCGCCCTCCATGGCTTCCCGGTCAGCGGCAGCGCCAGCCGCACCGCGCTCGCCGCGTCGACGGGCGCCCGCAGCCAGGGCCACTCGCTGGTGGCGGGAGCGGCGGTCCTCGCCGTCCTGCTGTTCCTGAGCCCCTTGCTGAGCCGGACGCCCTCGGCGGTGCTGGGGGCGCTCGTCGTGTACGCCGCCGTCCGCATGATCGACCTGGCCGGGTTCCGTCGCCTGGCCTCCTTCCGCCGCCGCGAACTCCTGCTGGCGCTCGGCTGCCTGGCCGGCGTGCTCATTCTGGACATCCTGTACGGAGTGATCGTGGCGGTCGGCCTGTCGGTGGCCGAACTGCTCACGCGGGTGGCGCGCCCGCACGACGCGGTCGAAGGGCTGGTGCCCGGGTTGGCGGGCATGCACGACATCGACGACTATCCGCAGGCCCGCACCATCCCCGGCCTGCTGGTCTACCGCTACGACTCTCCCCTGTTCTTCGCCAACGCGGAGAACTTCCGACATCGGGCCCTGGCCGCCGTCGACGAACAGACCGTTCCTGTCCGTTGGTTCGTCCTGAACACCGAGGCGAATGTCGAGGTAGACATCACGGCCCTCGACGCGGTCGACGAGCTGCGCCGGGAACTCACCGACCGCGGCATCGTGTTCGCCCTGGCCCGGGTCAAGCAGGAGCTGCTGGACGACCTGAAGGCGTACGGCTTGGCGGACTCCGTGGGCGCGCACCTCATCTTCCCCACGCTGCCTACCGCGGTGGCCGCCTACCGCGAGTGGAGTGGCGAGCGGTAGGGACAGGTCCGGGAGGCGCGACGCGGAGCGGTGCCGCCCAGCTGTGTCACCCGACCGTGAGGTCCGGCCGGATCAGCGTGCCCGACCTGCCATGCACGATCTCGTACGCCGCGTCCAGGGCGCCGATCGCAGCCAGGCCGCCGGTGTGCTCGACGAAGCTGGCAGCCGCCTCGGTCTTGGGGCCCATCGAGCCGGCCGGGAAACCTCCGTGCCGCAGTTCCCGGGGGGTGGCGTCGAGCAGGGGGTGCTGGTCGGGGGTGCCGTAGCCCTCGTAGACGTAGGGGACGTCAGTGAGGATGAGCAGGAAGTCGGCCTTGAGGTCCTCGGCGAGCAGGGCCGCGGTGAGGTCCTTGTCGATGACGGCCTCCGCCCCAGTCAGGGCGCCGCTGTCGCGGTCGGCGGTGACGGGGATCCCTCCCCCGCCGGCGCAGATCACCAGCGTGCCGCTGTTCAGCAGTTCGTGGATGGTGTCGGTCTCCAGGATGCGTTCGGGTGCGGGTGAGGCGACGACGCGTCGCCAGCCGGTGGTGTCCCGGGCGATGTGCCAGCCCCGCTTGCGTGCCAGTGCTTTGGCCACCGGCGCGGAGTACACCTGGCCGACGAACTTCGTGGGCCGGGCGAGGGCGGGATCGTCGGCCCGCACGAGGGTGTGTGTGACGAGGGCGGCGATCCGGTGCCCGGGCAGAGCGTCGTGCATGGCACGGGTGAGCAGGGAGCCGATCATGCCCTCGGTCTGGGCACCGAGCAGGTCCAGCGGGTACGGGGCGCTCAGGGCCGGGTCGGCCTCGCTCTCCATGGCGAGCAGGCCGATCTGGGGGCCGTTGCCGTGGGTGATGACCAGCTCGTGTTCGTGGGCGAGGGCGGCCAGGGCGGTGGCGACCCGGTCGATGTTGGCTTGCTGGACGGCCGCGTCGGGGCGTTCACCGCGGTGCAGCAGGGCGTTGCCTCCGAGGGCGACGACGATGCGCATGGCTTCAGTCCTCCAGGGTGGCGACGAGTACGGCCTTGATGGTGTGCAGCCGGTTCTCCGCCTGGTCGAAGACGATCGAGGCGGGCGAGGAGAAGACCTCGTCGGTGACTTCGAGGCCCTTCAGGCCGTAGGCCTCGAACAGCTCCTGGCCGAGCCGGGTCCGGTGGTCGTGGAGGGAGGGCAGGCAGTGCATGAACTTCACGTCCGGGTTGTCCGTGAGGGCGAGCGTCTTGTCGTTGACCTGGTACGGGAGCAGCAACTCGATCCGTTCCCGCCAGGTGTCCGCCGGTTCGCCCATGGAGACCCAGACGTCCGTGTGCAGGAAGTCCGCGCCGCGTACGGCGGTCTCGACGTCCTCGGAGAGGGTGATCCGCGCCCCACTCCGTCCGGCCACTTCACGGCATTCGGCGACCAGCGCCGATTCCGGCCACAGCGCCTTGGGCGCGGCGATGCGCACGTCCATGCCGAGCAGCGCGCCCATCGAGAGCAGGGAGTTGCCCATGTTGTTCCGGGCGTCGCCCAGGTAGCAGTAGCTGACGTCCGTGAGCGGCTTGATGCTGTGCTCCCGCATAGTGAGCATGTCGCACAGGCTCTGGGTGGGGTGGGCGGTGTCGGTCAGTCCGTTGTAGACGGGGACGCCGGCGTGGGTGGCGAGTTCCGTGACGATCGACTGGGTGGAGCCCCGGTACTCGATACCGTCGAACATGCGGCCGAGGACGCGGGCGGTGTCGGCAATGGACTCCTTGTGGCCGACGTGCGTGTCGCCGGGGCCGAGGTAGGTGGTGCGGGCGCCCTGGTCGGCGGCCGCCACCTCGAAGGCGCAACGCGTGCGGGTGGAGGTCTTCTCGAAGATCAGGGCGATGTGCTTGCCGGCCAGCTGTGGCTGTTCGGTGCCGGCGCGCTTGGCTGCCTTGAGGTCGTGGGCGAGATCGAGGAGGCGGTGGATCTCGCGGGCGGTGAACTCGAGTTCGCTCAGGTAGGAGCGGCCTCGCAGGTCGACGGTCATGATGAGATTCCTCACGGGGTCAGGCGGCCGGGTCACGTTCGATGGGGCAGCTCATGCAGCGGGGGCCGCCCCGGCCGCGGCCGAGTTCGGCGCCGGCGATGGTGACGATCTCGATGCCCTGCTTGCGCAGGTAGGTGTTGGTGGTGACGTTGCGCTCGTAGCCGACGACCACGCCGGGTGCGAGGGCGAGGAAGTTGCTGCCGTCGTCCCACTGTTCGCGTTCGGCGTTGCGGATGTCCTGCGGCGCGGACAGCATGCGGACCTTGTCCAGGTCGAGGGCCTCGGCGAGCGCGGTCGCGAGATCGGAGTTCGCGGTGACGTCGAAGCCGGTCTCGCGGCTGTGACTGGGCCGCAGCGTCCACGAGCGCAGTGAATCCGCAAGGCCGGGGTAGATGACGAACGTGTCGCGGTCGACCATGGTCAGCACGGTGTCCAAGTGCATGTACGCGCGGGCCGCAGGCAGTTGGACGGCGACCAGCCTGCTCGCCGTATCGGCTGTGAAGAGCCGGGCGGCAAGGTTCTCCACGGCCTGAGCGGTGGTGCGCTCGCCCATGCCGACCATGACGGCGCCGTTGCCGAGGACGTGGACGTCCCCGCCTTCGAGGGTGCCGACGGGTCCGGCGAGCAGGGGTGCGGGCGCGACGCCGGCAAACATCGGGTGGAACCGGTAGATGGCCTGCGCGTGCAGGCTCTCGCGCCGCCGGGCGGGCTTGGCCATCGGGTTGACCGACACCTGGTCGTACACCCAGCAGGAGTTGTCGCGGGGGAAGAGGTGGTTAGGGAGAGGGGCGAGGGCGAAGTCGTCGTCTCCGAGTGCGTTCCACACCAGGCTGTGCGGGGTGGCCAGCGGCAGGTCGCTCTTGAGGAGGCCGCCGATCAGGTATCCGGCGAGGGTCTCGCCGTCGAGTTCGGCGCACAGTTCGCGCACCGGGTCCATGAGGGCCGCGCCAACGGTGCCGGGAGTAACGACCTGGTCCAGGAGCCAGTCGCGGGCCTCGGGGACATCCAGTGTCTGTGCCAGCAGGTCGGCGAAGTAGTGGACGCGGGCGCCGTGGTCGCGCAGGACCTGGGCGAAGGCGTCGTGTTCCTCGCGGGCGCGCTTGGCCCACAGGATGTCGTCGAAGAGCAGGGCGTCGACGTTGCGCGGGGTCAGGCGGGACAGTTCGAGGCCGGGGCGGTGCAGGATCACCTGGCGCAGCGGGCCGACTTCGGAGTCGACGTGGAAGGTGTTCATCGCGGAGGTTCCTCTGTGCTGGGGGCGGTCAGTCGTGGTGGCGGAGGTCGTTCCGCTTCCGGGGTCCGCCGATGCGGCTCGTACGGAGCCCTCGGGAGAGTCGCTGGGCCGGCGCGGGCGTCTCGGGTGCCCGTTCCGACCGGTCCACGGCCGCTGCTGCCCTCGGCGCTGTGACCTCGCCGAAGGTGTCCTGTCCCCGCTTCAGCCACACGTAGACGGGTACGCCGAGGAGAAGGACGAACAGGCCGTAGTAGACGGTCTGGTAGCCGCTTCCCTGGATCGACCAGTACGAGAAGGCGAGGGCGAGTCCGGCGACGGTGACGTCTCGGGCGAGTCTGCGGGGGCTGAGGCTGTCCCGGCGGCGGACCAGCAGCCAGTACAGCTGGGCGGCGGCGGAGAAGAGGTAGGGGATCACGGCGGTCAGCACGCTGAGCAGCACGATCTTGGTGAAGACGTTGTCGAAGCGCGTGTAGCTGAACACGGTGATCAGCGAGGCCAGCACCGTCGAGGCGACAATGCCGAAGGCCGGGACGCCGCTCTCGCCGCGCAGTCGGGCGAAGGCCTGCGGGAAGAGGCCGTCGCGGGCGGCCGCGTACGGCATCTCGGCGCACAGCATGGTCCAGCCGTTGAGGGCGCCGATGCCGGAGATGATCGCGGCGACGGCGACGATGTCGCCGGCCCAGCTGCCGCCGAAGATGTTGTTCGCCGCGTCGGTGAACGGCGCCGTCGAGCCGCCCAGCTTGCCGTGGGAGACGGTGCCGAAGACCGCGAGGGTGCCCATGATGTAGATGACGGCACAGATGAGCGTGCCGTAGACGGTGGCGCGGGGGACGTTGCGCTCGGGTTCACGGACCCGGCCGGCGACGACGGAGGCCGCCTCCAGACCGAGGTAACTGAACAGGGCGATGGCGCCTGCGGCCGAGATCGCGCCCAGCGCCGACTGACCGCTGGCGTTGAACGCGCCGAAGTTGTGGAAGTCGATGAACAGCAGCCCGACGGTGGCCATGAAGATCAGCGGGACGAACTTCAGCAGGGTCGTGATCACCTG
Organism: Streptomyces sp. NPDC020192; assembly: GCF_044388685.1. NCBI lineage: Bacteria > Bacillati > Actinomycetota > Actinomycetes > Kitasatosporales > Streptomycetaceae > Streptomyces > Streptomyces sp. NPDC020192. The sequence goes on from NZ_JBIRXG010000030.1 coordinate 57,940, forward strand.
GAAGGCGCCCATGTTGCGGACGCCGGTGAGGTTGATCGCGGCGGGAATCCACAGTCCGACCAGCGCGAGAAGCACCGACATCCACTTCTCGTGCCCGGTGTTCACGAACACCTCGACGTAACCGACCCAGGCCACGACGATGGCCGCGTTGCCGGCCCATGCCGTGATCCAGTACGACCACGCGTTGAGGAACCCGGCGAACTCCCCAAAGGCCTCGCGAGCGTAGACATACGGACCGCCGCTGGCCGGAACACGCTTCGACAGCGCCCCGAAGGTCAGCGCCAGCGCGAGCGCGCCAAGGGTGACGGCGACGAACGCGACGAGGGAAATGGGCCCGTAGGGGGCGAGGGCGGAGGGCAGCGCGAAGACTCCGGTGCCGATGATGCTGCCGATCACGAGCGCGGAGGCGGCGGGAAGTCCAAGCGCCGTCGCGGGCGCTGTCCCCTTTCCGTCTCCTGTGGTTCTGGGCATGGCTGATGCTCCTTACAGACCGGTGTGGGTGAGTCGATCCGCGACTGATCCTTCTGCCCCTCAGCCACGCACAGTCAGCGGCCACACGGCCCATGCGCGACCCCGATGGTCCCGCTGTCATAGGCCTGGCCAACCCAACTCGTGTGCTTCCCGGTGCTCGTGGCCGCAGGACATGGGCCGTTCGGTCCACGGCATGGCCCGCCCAGCCCCATCGTCGGCACCGTGCCGAGCTCGACAATCGAGGGCAGGAGCTACGGCCGGGCTCGCGACACGGTGCCGACCGGCCGACGGTGCCATGTCCTTACGGCTCGTTCGAGATGGGGCTGTTCTCCCGTAGACCCCAGGAGCCGCGAGGGCTTCTGCGCGAGTCTCGTGTTGGGGAGGCACGATCCTCGCGCCACGGCCGCCGCCCTCGCCGACACGGGGGCGGCGGCCGTCTTCGCTGCCATCTGCCTCGGGGCCGGATGGCCCTGCTCCGGCCCCAATGGCCCCTCGCCCGATGAGAGTCGGCGCCACAGGCTGGAGGTATCAGTCCCCGTACACCCTGACCGGGAGCAGGCCATGAACACTCCGAGCATGCTGCGCGCACTGCCCGCCGAGCACCGGCAACGGCTCATGCGTCTGGCCCGGGAGGTGTCCTTCCCGCAGGGCACTCGCCTGTTCAACGAGGGTGCCCGCGCGGACCGGTTCTGGATCATCCGCACCGGCTCGATCGAGCTGGACACCCACGCACCCGGCCGGCGCCGCGCCATCATCGAGACCCTCGGTCACAACGAACTCGTCGGACTGTCCTGGCGCTTCGCGCCGCAAGTCTGGCACCTGGGTGCCACCGCGGCGACGCCGGTACGCGCCTACGAGTTCGACGCCACGGCCGTCCGCTCGCTCTGCCAGGACGACCCGGCACTCGGCCAGGCCGTCACCCAGTGGGCCGGCGACGTACTGGCCCACCGCCTGCGCTCCACCAGGACCCGGCTGCTGGACCTCTACGCCCCCTACGGCTCCGCAAGCGCCGTGTGAGAGAGCCGACCCGACGAAGGAGTCACCGTGTACAGCACCCCGCACATCGTCAGCGACGTCATGTCCCACACGGTCGCCGCCGTCGGCCGACGGGCCGCCTTCAAAGAGATCGTGCAGCTCATGCAGGACTGGAAGGTCAGCGCCCTGCCCGTCCTGGAGGGCGAGGGCCGTGTCGTCGGTGTCGTCTCCGAGGCCGACCTGCTGCCGAAGGAGGAGTTCCGCGACAGCGACCCCGACCGGGCCACACAGCTGCGCCGTCTCGACGACCTGGCCAAGGCCGGCGGCCTCACCGCCGAGGACCTCATGACCTCCCCCGCCCTCACCGTCCACGCGAACGCGACACTCGCCCAGGCTGCACGGACTATGGCACACGCCAAGGTCAAGCGCCTGCCCGTCGTCGACGACGTGGGCATGCTCCAGGGCATCGTCAGCCGCGCGGACCTGCTCAAGGTGTTCCTGCGGACCGATGAGGAGATCGCCGAGGAGCTCCGGCGGGAGGTCGTGGCGCATCTCTTCCCCGCGCCGGCGTCAGCCATGCAGGTGGAGGTGCGAAACGGCGTCGCTAAGCTCATCGGCCACGCCCGGGACACATCACTGGTCCCGGTGGCCGCGCGCCTGGTCCGGGCCGTCGAGGGCGTGGTCGACGTGGAGTTCGAGCTGACGCGCTCCGAAGGCGCAGCAGAGTCAACCGCCGCTCCCGCGGAAGGCAACGAAAGCCTGTCCCCGGCATGACCGCCCGACTCCTCAGAACAGCGGGATCCCCACCGGGCGGTACTGGCCTTCCATCGCGGGCGTCCACCGGGTCACCGCGGTGCCGCCGCCCGCTGGGCCGGTCCGCTCCAGTGCATATCCAGGGCACATTACGAAGCCGGATCGCCTGAGCACGCCACCACACCGTGTTGGAGTCGCCTGGCGTTTCGTTCGTTTTCACACCCCGGCGGCCCCGGTTCAGTGCCCTTCCTGCCCTGTCGGTCCTGGACCTGGGTGGCGATGACGGCAGCCTGGATACGGCGCTCGACGCCGAGCTTGGCCAGCAGACGGGAGATGTGGTTCTTCACCGTCTTCTCGGCCAGATAGAGCCGCTGGCCGATCTGGCGGTTGGTCAGGCCCTCACCGATCAGAGCCAGGATCTCCCGTTCCCGCTCGGTCAGGCCTTGCAGTCCGTCGGGCTGCTGCTCCTCCTGCTGGCCGCCGCGCAGCCGGGCCATCAGCTTGGTGGTGGCACTGGCGTCGAGCAGGGACTGACCTCCGGCCACGGTGCGCACGGCGGACACGAGGTCCGAGCCCTGGATCTGCTTCAGGACGTACCCGGAGGCGCCCGCCATGATCGAGTCGAGCAGGGCTTCCTCGTCGTCGAAGGAGGTCAGCATGAGGCAGGCCATCTCGGGCATGCGGGAGCGCAGCTCCCGGCACACGGTCACGCCGTCGCCGTCGGGCAGGCGGACGTCGAGCACGGCCACCTGCGGGCGCAACGCGGGGACACGCACCAGTGCCTGCTCCACGGTGCCTGCCTCGCCGATCACCTCTATGTCCGGCTCGTCGTTCAGCAGGTCGCGCACCCCGCGCCGTACGACCTCGTGGTCGTCCAGCAGAAAGACCCTGATCGGGTTGCCGGCGCCGGGCTGTTCGCTGTCCGCCATCAAACTGCTCCCTGGTTCCGCGTTCCGCACCGATGTCCGCTGATGGACGGAATCGGCCCTCCGTAGCGAGATCCTTCCTCGTGTCCGGGCCGAAGGGCCAGGGCCGGTCGGCCCTGTTGTCCACGCATAGTGTCCCGCGGCCATGAGGTGCCTCTGCCGACAGGGTACGAAACGGCCCGGCTCCCACCCCGCAGCGGTCAGGTGTCACGGCCCTGGATGCTCCGGGAAGCCGAAGCCGAACAGGGGCTCCGCACTACCCGAACCCGAATCACCGCCCCACAGGGTGAAGGTCCATTGGCCCCGCTGCTGGGGTCTGACAGCCCTGGGCCAGGACCGGCGCTCGCAGAAGTCTGGAGCCGCTGCGAAACGATCAGAAGGAGTGGAGCACATGACTGCCAAGAGCACCGACACTGAGGTCACCAGCACCGTCGCCGTGGAAGTGCGCGTGGAAGGCGTCGTGGACGAGGAAGCTGTCGCGTACCTCCGGGAGAAGGTCGACGCGGTCCTCGGTCGGCCCGGGGTTCCAGCAGTGAGCGGTGCGGTGAGGATCACCAGGGCGGTGGCGCACCACGCCGAGCGGCCCTGGTCCGCAGGGGCCGAGCTCGTCGTGGGGAACACCCTCGTGGTCGTGCACGCCAAGGAGGCCACGGGACACGAAGTGGCGGACCGGCTGCAGGACCGGCTGCGCAGCCAGGTGAACCGTGTCATGCACCGCAAGGAGGAGGCCCGCAGGTCGGCCACTCCGCCTCCGTGGCGCAGCGGCCGTACCGACAGCGGCCAGGAGTAGAACCCCTTCACGATCCTCCGCTGCGAGGCGGTCACCCTTCCCCCGCCTACGCGTGCTTGGGCACCTCGGCGAGGGAACTTCCCGGCCAGGCCGCCCGGCCTCGCCGGACCAGTGCCGGTCAGCCCCCGGAAGGGACCATCGGCACCTGGGAGTAGGGATCAGGCAGGACGAGAGTGAAGGCGTGAGCGGCACCGATCCCCCGCGGTGCCGCTCACGACCGCCCACCGTCGGCCACCGCCGACGGCTCTCGTCAACGGAGGCGCTCCCCCATGACCCGTCATGAGCCCGGAATCCAAGCGACGGCGACTGCCGACGCGCCGTCCGAGATCACCATCGCCGTGGAACGACTGGTCACGAACGGACTCAAGGCGCTTGCCGACTACGACTCCCTCACCCAGGAGCAGGTCGACCACATCGTCAAGAAGGCCTCGGTCGCCGCCCTGGACCAGCACACCGCGCTGGCCCGCCTCGCCGTAGAGGAGACCGGACGCGGGGTATTCGAGGACAAGGCAGCCAAGAACATGTTCGCCTGCGAGCACGTCACGCACAGCATGGGCCCGATGAGGACCGTCGGCGTCATCGCCCGCGACGACATCGAGGACATGATCGAGGTGGCCGAACCGGTCGGCGTGATCTGCGCGATCACACCGGTCACCAACCCGACCTCCACCACCGTCTTCAAGGCCCTGATGGCACTTAAGACGCGCAACCCGATCGTGTTCGCCTTCCACCCCTCGGCCCAGCGGTGCAGCATGGAGGCGGCCCGGATCGTACGGGACGCGGCCGTCGCCGCCGGCGCGCCGGAGCACTGCGTTCAGTGGATCGAGACCCCGTCCGTCGAGGCGACCGGCATCCTGATGCGCCACCCCGGCGTCTCACTGATCCTGGCCACCGGCGGCAACGCCATGGTCAGGGCCGCCTACTCGGCAGGCAAGCCCGCCCTGGGAGTTGGTGCGGGCAACGTTCCCGCCTACGTGCACAAGAGCGCCAAGCTGCGCCGGGCCGTCAACGACCTGGTGCTCTCCAAGTCCTTCGACAACGGCATGATCTGCGCCTCCGAACAGGCCGTCATCCTGGACGACGAGATCTACGACGCGGCCCTCACCGAATTCCGCACCCTGAACGCCCACCTGGCGACCGCCGATGAGAAGGCGAAGCTGGAAGCCTTCCTGTTCCCGACCGGCTCGGCGAACGCAGGCTGCGAGCCCAAGGTCAACGCCGCGGCCGTCGGTCGGAGCCCGGCATGGATCGCCGAACAGGCCGGCTTCACCGTCCCGACCGACACCTCACTGATCATGGTCGAGGCCGAACGGGTCGGCCCCGACGAGCCACTGACCCGCGAGAAGCTCTGCCCGGTGCTTGCCGTCCTGCGCGCCAGCTCCGAGCAGCAGGGCTTCGGCCTCGCCGCCGACATGGTCGCCTTCCACGGCCAGGGCCACACCGCGGTCATCCACACCGAGGACCCGGCGCTCGCGGAGACGTATGGCCGGCGCATGAAGACCGTACGGATCATCGTCAACGCTCCGTCCTCGCAGGGAGCGATAGGCGGCATCTACAACAGCCTGCTGCCGTCGCTCACCCTGGGCTGCGGTTCCTGGGGCCACACGTCCGTGTCCAACAACGTCTCGGCCGTCCAGCTGCTGAACATCAAGCGGGTCACCGCGCGCCGCAACAACCTGCAGTGGTTCAAGGTCCCGCCGAAGATCTACTTCGAGCCGCAGTCCCTGCGCTACCTGGCCTCCATGCCGGACGTCCACCGCGTCACGATCGTCACCGACGCCACCATGACCCGCCTCGGCTTCGTCGACCGCGTCAACCGCGTCCTGCAGCGGCGCCACGAGCCGGTCACCCTCCAGATCATCGACAACGTCGAACCCGAGCCGAGCATCGACTCCGTCCAGCGCGGCGCCCAGCTCATGCGGGACTTCCGGCCGGACACCATCATCGCGCTCGGCGGCGGCTCGCCGATGGACGCGGCCAAGGTGATGTGGCTGCTGTACGAGCACCCGGACGTCGACTTCGCCGACATGCGGCAGAAGTTCTCCGACATCCGCAAACGAGCCTTCCGCTTCCCGGTCCTCGGCACCCGGGCCCGCCTGGTGTGCGTGCCCACCACCTCCGGAACCGGCGCCGAAGTCACCCCCTTCGCGGTGATCTCCGACCCTGCCAACGGCAAGAAGTACCCGCTCGCCGACTACGCACTCACTCCGAGCGTGGCCATCGTCGACCCACTGCTCACCGCGGACCTGCCTCCGGCGCTGGCGGCCGACAGCGGCTTCGACGCCCTCACCCACGCCGTAGAGGCGTACCTCTCCGTCTACGCCAACGACTTCACCGACGGCCTGGCCCTGCACGCGATCCGGCTGATCTTCGACAACATCGAGGCGGCGGTGAACGACCGCAGGGGCCGACCCGACGCGCGGGAGAAGATGCACAACGCCGGCACGATCGCCGGCATGGCCTTCGGCAACGCCTTCCTCGGCATCGTCCACGCCATGTCGCACACCCTCGGCGCCACCTTCCACATCGCGCACGGCCGCACCAACGCGGTCCTGCTGCCGCACGTCATCCGCTACAACGGCACCGTGCCCACGAAGCTGACGGGCTGGCCCAAGTACGAGAACTACCGCGCAGCGGAACGCTTCCAGGACATCGCACGCACCCTCGGCCTGCCGGCCGCCACCCCGCCCGAGGGTGTGGAGTCGCTGGCCTGCGCGGTGGAGCGACTGCGCGACGCGGTGGGCATTGAGCCGTCGTTCCAGGCTCTCGGCGTCGACGAGCGGGCCTTCCTCGACGCCCTCCCCCAGCAAGCCCTGAGCGCCTACGAGGACCAATGCGCGCCGGCGAACCCGCGCATGCCGATGCTCGACGACATGAAAGAGATCATGCGCACGGCCTACTACTGGCATGCGCAGGGCCGGCCGAACGCGGACAAGGGCCGAACGGCCCTGGTGTGAAGAGCTTCGGTGCCGTTCCAATGACCTGATCAGCCTGTCCGCGGCTCCGAGCCGGGTGCCGCGGACAGGCGACCACCACGTCTTGAAGGGACGACGCGCATGCCGTACCGGCGCACAGGCCCCGACCACGGCGAAAGGCCGTGCAGCCGCCTCGCCGCCCCAGTCGAAGAAACGCAGCAGTGAGCAACGAAACCGTACGGAAGCCCTCCATGACCATCGACACCGATCAGGACCTCCCTGCCGGGCCGCGCCGGAGCATCGAGCTGGACAGCGGCGAAGCCCTGCGGCTGTTGGGCAGCGTGTCCTTCGGACGGATCGTCTTCACCCGCCACGCGCTGCCGACCGTCCGCCCGGTCAACCACGTCCTGGACAACGGCGACATCGTCATCCGTACCCACGAGGGCGCGGCCCTGACCGCGCGCGCCGGGCAGGCCGACGGTCAAGGCGTCGTGGTGGCCTACGAGGCCGACGCCATCGACCCCGACACACACCTCGGCTGGAGCGTGGTGGTCACCGGCTACGCGCACCTGGTGACCGACTCGCAGGAACTGGCCCGCTACCAGGCACTGCTCAACCCGTGGGTGCACCGGACCATGGACTACGCGGTGCGCATCCGCCCGGACCTGATATCCGGCGTGCGTCTCACCGCCGACGACGAGTCCGACCGTGCCTGATCGCGGTCCGACTGCAAAGCCATGCGGCGTGAGAACCCTCCTGGTTCTCACGCCGCGTTCAGCCGTAGCCGGCCCTGCTCGCCGGGTCGCCTGTCAGTCGTGCGGGACCACCGCGACCGGTGCGGTGGCGTGGTGCAGCACCGCGTGGGCGACCGGGCCGATCGCCGCACCGATCGCCGTCCGGCGTCGGCGCCGGCCGACCACGACCAGGGACGCGTCGCGCGAGGCCTCCACGAGGTGCGAGCCGGCCTTGCCGATCACGGCCTGCTCTGTCACGTCGACGCCGGGGAACTTGTGCCGCCAGGGCTCCAGCGCCTCGGACAGGCCGCGGTGCATCTCGCCGGTGAGTTCGTCGTGCAGTTCGGCGTTGAGGTCGCCGCCATTGTCGTAGTAGGGCAGTTCCGGGCTCCGGCCATGGACGACGCGCAACCTCGCGGCACGCTGCGACGCGGCGTTGAAGGCGAACTCGATCACGGTGTCGTCGGGAGCCGCAGAGTTGAGGCCCAGGACGACGTCCCGGAACGCTATGGCGCCGGACCCAAGGGCGCCAGGCTGGTGTTCGTCTTCGGAGCGCAGGCCGACCCGCACGAGAACAACAGGTCGCCGGCTGCCGGCCACGAGAGCCCAGCACCAACAGATCGGCTTCCCCAGCCGCGCCAAGCAAGGCGGGGACGGGTTCTTCGGTAAGACGGCCGGTGGTGATCCGCACACCCGGGTGGCGCCGCGCGATCGTCGCTTGGGCCTCGCGAAGCATGTGGTCCGCCCAGCGAATCTGCTCGTCCGGGCTCAGCGACGGCTGGGGCACCACGCCCACAGGCGCGTACGGCTGACGCCCAAGGGCGTGGACCAGGTGCAGCGGGAGATCCCGGAGCAGGGCTTCCCTGGCTGCCCATTCGGCGGCGGTCAGGCTCTCCGGGGACCCGTCCAGGCCTGCGGTGATGGTGCGGGGCATCTCGGCCTCCTTCAAAGTCATGAATTCAGTGTCGAGGCCGTGTCACTTGGGACAGGAGAGGCCTCAGGTCCCTGGGTGGAGGCCGAGTGACCCACACACGGGTGAACGCGCGACGGAGATCGGCTCACTCACAACGCCCGCAGCCCGTGCTCCCGGAACTGCCCGCGCACCCGTTCCGTCAGCTCCGGATTGGGAACGGGCGTGTCGCGTAGCGGGAAGTCGATACCCAGGGCGCCGTACTTGTGGGCGCCGAGTTTGTGGAAGGGCAGGACGTCCACCCGGTCGACGTTGCTCAGCCCGGCCAGGAAGGCGCCGAGTCCGTCCACGGCGGACGGGTCGTCGGTCCAGCCGGGGACGAGGACGTAGCGGATATACACGGGCACGCCCAGCCGGTCCAGGCGGGTGGCGAAGCTGAGCGTGGGGGCCAGCCGTCCGCCGGTGAGCTTGCGGTAGGTGGTGGCGTCGAACGACTTGATGTCCAGCAGCACCAGGTCTGTGGCGGCGAGGAGTTCGTCTGAGGCACGCGCGCCCAGGAAGCCGGAGGTGTCCAGCGCCGTGTGCAGCCCGGCCTCCTTGCAGCGGTGCAGGAGGGAGCCGGTGAAGGCCGGCTGGAGCAGCGGCTCCCCGCCCGTGATGGTCACCCCTCCCCCGGCCGTGTTCAGGAATCTCCGGTACTTCTCGATCTCTCCCATGACCTCGTCGACCGAGGTCTCCCGACCGTCGCGCATGTGCCAGGTGTCGGGGTTGGCGCAGTACAGGCAGCGCAGCGGGCAGCCGCTGACGAACAGGACGAACCGGGTCCCGGGACCGTCCACGCCGGTGGACAGGTCCCAGGAGTGCACCCGGCCGTTCACAGCGACCCGTGGAAGGTGCGGCTGATCACGTCGAGTTGCTGCTCACGCGTGAGCCGGACGAAGTTGACCGCGTAGCCGGAGACCCGGATCGTCAGCTCCGGGTACTTTTCCGGGTGTTCCATGGCGTCCTCGAGCGTCGCCCGGTTCAGCACGTTGACGTTCATGTGGAAACCGCCGAAGGTCATGTACCCGTCGAGAATGCCGACCAGGTTGCCGGCACGCTCTATGGGGTTGTGTCCGAGCCCCTCGGGCGTGATGGTCGCGGTCAGGGAGATGCCGTCGCGGGCCTCCTCGTACGGCAGCTTCGCCACCGACAGGGCCGACGCGACGACTCCGTGCCGGTCCCGGCCGTTCATCGGGTTGGCACCGGGTGCGAAGGGCTGTCCTGCACGCCGTCCGTCGGGAGTGTTGCCGGTGTGCTTGCCGTAGACCACGTTCGAGGTGATGGTGAGAACCGACTGGGTGTGCTCGGCGCCACGGTAGGTGGGGTATTGGCGCACCTTCGCCATGAAGGACTCCACCAGGTCGACGGCGATGTTGTCGGCGCGGTCGTCGTTGTTGCCGTACGCCGGGAAGTCGCCCTCGGTGCGGAAGTCGACGGCGAGTCCAGTGGCGTCCCGGAACACCTTCACCCGTGCGTGCTTCACGGCGGACAGGCTGTCCGCGGCCACCGAGAGCCCGGCGATCCCGCAGGCCATGAACCGGTGCACGGGGTAGTCGTGCAGGGCCATCTCCAGACGTTCGTAAGCGTACTTGTCATGCATGTAATGGATGACGTTGAGGGCGTTGACGTACGTCCGGGCCAGCCAGTCCAGGACGTGGTCGTAGGCCTCGATCAGTTCCTCGTAGTCGAGGTACTCACCGGTCAGCGGGGGCGCGGGAGGCGCGACCTGTTCGCCGGTCATCTCGTCGCGGCCGCCGTTGATCGCGTAGAGCAGCGCCTTTGCGAGGTTGACCCGTGCGCCGAAGAACTGCATCTGCTTGCCGACCGCCATGGCGGAGACGCAGCAGGCGATCGCGGTGTCGTCCCCGCTCCGGGGGCACATCAGGTCGTCGGACTCGTACTGGACGGCGCTGGTGTCGATGGAGACCTGGGCGCAGAACTCCTTGAAGCCGTCGGGCAGCCGGGGCGACCAGAGCACGGTCAGGTTGGGTTCGGGGGCGGGGCCGAGGTTGTAGAGGGTCTGCAGGAAGCGGAAGGAGGTGCGGGTGACCAGCGGCCGGCCGTCGGCGCCCATGCCGCCGATGGACTCCGTCACCCAGGTCGGATCGCCGGAGAACAGGGCGTCGTACTCGGGAGTGCGCAGGAAGCGCACGATCCGCAGCTTGATCACGAAGTCGTCGATCAGCTCCTGGGCCCGGGACTCGTCGATGGTCCCGTCCGCCAGGTCTCGCTGGAGGTAGACGTCGAGGAAGGTGGAGGTGCGGCCGAGCGACATGGCCGCGCCGTTCTGCTCCTTCACCGCAGCCAGATAGCCGAGGTAGAGCCACTGCACGGCCTCCTGGGCAGTGGCGGCGGGACGGGACACATCACAGCCGTACGACGCCGCCATCCGCGTAAGCTCGTCCAACGCCTTTATCTGCTCGGCGAGTTCCTCCCGGTCACGGATGACCTCGGTGGAGGACGCACAGGCATCGAGCAGGGCGCGCTCGGCCCGCTTGGCCTCGATCAGACGGTCGGTTCCGTAGAGGGCCACGCGCCGGTAGTCGCCGATGATCCGGCCGCGGCCGTAGGCATCGGGCAGTCCGGTGATGATCCCGGCCTTGCGTGCGGCCCGCATCTCGGGGGTGTAGGCGTCGAAGACGCCGTCGTTGTGGGTCTTGCGGTAGGTGCCGAAGACCTTGGTCACGAAGGGGTCGGACTCGTAGCCGTATGCCCTCAGGCCGTTCTCGACCATCCGGAGCCCGCCGTTCGGCATGATCGCGCGCTTCAGCGGGGCGTCGGTCTGCAGGCCGACGATCAGCTCACGCTCCCGGTCGATGTAGCCGGGGGCGTGCGAGGTGATCGTCGACGGGGTGGCGGTGTCCACGTCGAGGATGCCCTTGCGCCGCTCCTCGGGGAACAGGGCGCTGACCTTGTGCCAGACGGCGAGCGTGCGCTCGGTCGGGCCGGTCAGGAACTCCGGACCGCCTTCGTACGGCGTGTAGTTGGCCTGGATGAAGTCGCGCACGTCGATCCGCTCGCGCCAGCCCCGGCCGGCGAAGCCACGCCAGGCATCGGCGGGAGCGTCCACGTCGGGACGGGTTGCCACGGTCATCACTGCCTCCGCATCGTTCGCGACACCGCACACGGACGGTTCCGTGGGCGGCTCCACTGACGATGCTCCTCGCACGCCCCTGGGTCGGGCAGGGCCTGCGGGAACCCGACGCCACGCCGTCCGGCCCAGCACCGTTGGGCCCTTCGGGCCAGGTCGCGGGCGCACATGATGCCCGACGGTCAGGCGGAGAGGTGAAGGCCGTACATCGTGCGGCCCCCGACGAGTTCACGCCCGGTGACCAGTTCAGGCTCGATGCGCACGAAGACCTCCTCGGGCGAGGGAGCCCAGGAGCGCGGGGCGACCCGCTCCAGGCGTGCCGCCTCGGCCGGATCCGTCACGAGCTCGGCCCGACCGGTGACGACGACGCTCCAGCCGGAGTGCGTGTCCACGTCGGCAGCGTCCGCCTCAAAGGCGACGACAGCGCCGTCGACCGCGCGGGCCAGCTCGGAGGCCGTCGAGGTGCGCAGCAGCACCGCTCCGTCGGCGTCCAGGCCGAAGTTGACCGGCACGACCGCGGGCAGCGCCTGGCGCGTGTAGACGATCCGTCCGATGGGAGCCGTCGCCAGCAGGCGCAGGCACTCGTGACGACCGAGTTCGCGGAAACCATCGTTCGGGTACATGAGTCAGCCCGTCTTTCGGCCGGTGGAGGGATCACACTCCATGCTGAGCCCGCCGGCTGCCGCGGGTGAGGGGCCACGGGTCCCGCCCTAGCCGGAGAGCGGCCCGAGGAAACGTGGCGGCGAAGGGGGGCCGGACGGCCCTTCCGACACGCCCATCGGCCCGGATTTCCTCTGACCATGATCGAAACCCTCATCACGTCCACACCCCGTCATACCGAGCGTGCCGTCGGCGGGACGACCGTCGTGGAGCTGCGCGGTGAGACCGACATCCTCACGGCACCGCCGATCGGGACACGCCTGGACGATCTGACGGCCGTCGCCCTCCCTGACCTGGTGGTGGACCTTCGCGCCGTGTCCTTCATCGACTGCGCCGGACTCGGGATGCTGTGCCGGGCACGGAACAGGGCCGTGCAACGGCAGGGCCGGCTGGGCCTCGTCACTGACAGCAACCAAATCCTTCGAGTACTGAGCGGCGCGGGACTGGATGGCGTGTTCGAGATCTACGACCGCCTGCCCGAAGCCCTGACTGCTGTGCCCGGCGGGATCCTCGCCGCCACAGTGGGCTGACAGGACCGTTGGCGAGCAACCCGCAACCACATGGGCAGGAGGTCCCGCACCAGGTCCTCGGGGGACCGTGGCTCCCGTACCACGGCTACTCGGACGGCCCGGTCGTTGAGCGTCACCCCACCTGCTCCGGTGCACGTCGAGGAGTGGCCGGGCCCTCCGGGCCATACCCGAGGCGAACCAGCATCTGCGCATGCCCAGTGAGGTCCGGACCGTGGCTCAGATCGCGGCGCAAGTCGGGCCACTCCATCGGCTGGTGCAGCAGGGAGGCACGCAAACCATGCGCCGAAGCCACCAACAGGACGTGCTCCAGCGCCTGCCCGGCGCGCAGCCAGTCGCTGCGCCGGTCGTGCTCGGTGGTCAGCAGAGCTATCGCAGGAAGGGACTCGAAGGCCTGGGCAGGGAGCCGCTCAGGATGCCACTGAGCGGTGAAGTCACGCATGGGCAGCCGCTCATGCGCGTCCTGTGGCCCCAGCGCCGCGTACGGCAGAACTCCCAGCGATTACCGCCGTCAAGCCCTCGATACCGCTCGCGCAAGCGGGGCCTACGGAACTCGGCGGTAGACGTCGCGATGGCTGCCGACGGCTGCCTCCTGGTCGCCCTTGACACCGGCGGCCGGGGCTGGGCTGGGCCGTCGTCGTGCCGGTCTGCGACCGGTGCGCGTAAGCCGGCGTGGCCGTGTCGGCCGGTCTTTGCCATCGCCCCTTGCGTGTCCGATCTCCGCGGTGGTCGCTCCGCGCGTGCGGGGCGCCTTGGGTATGTCCTCACCGAGCATCGCGGGTCTGCCGCACGATCGGGTGACATCTGAACTGGCTTGCCCTGTGGGGTGGGTGGGAAGGATGCCGCTGTGCCCAAGCCTTATCCGGAAGAGTTCCGCGAGGACGTCGTGCGGGTCGCGAGGAACCGTGGCCCCGGGGTGACGGTCGAGCAGGTGGCCAAGGACTTCGGAGTCCATCCGATGACGCTGTGGAAATGGATGCGCCGCGCGGACATCGATGACGGATCCAGGCCCGGGACGACCAGCCAGGAGAGCGCGGAACTGCGGGAAGCACGTCGGCGGATCAAGCTGCTGGAGCAGGAGAACGAGGTCCTGCGCCGGGCCGCGGCCTATCTGTCGCAGGCGCATCTACCGGGAAAAGGATCTACCCGCTCGTGAAAGAGCTCGCCGCTGACGGGGTGCCCGTCACGGTGACGTGCCGGGTGCTCAAGCTCGCCAGACAGCCCTACTACCGCTGGCTGGGCAAGCCGGTCGCCACCGCTGTCCTTGCGGAGGCATATCGCGCGAACGCACTGTTCGACGCCCACCGCGACGACCCGGAGTTCGGCTACCGGTTCCTGGCCGATGAGGCCCGTGGTGCCGGAGCCGGGATGGCGGACCGGACTGCCTGGCGGATCTGCCGGGACAACCGCTGGTGGAGCGTGTTCGGCAAGAAGCGCGGCCGGAGCAGGAAGGCCGGCCCGCCGGTGCACGACGATCTCGTGAGCCGCAACTTCACCGCGTCCGGCCCGAACCGGCTGTGGCTCGCAGACATCACCGAACACGCCACCGGTGAAGGGAAGCTGTATCTCTGCGCGGTCAAGGACGTCTTCAGCAACAGGATCGTGGGCTACTCCATCGACGCCCGGATGAAGTCCCGCCTGGCCGTGGCCGCTCTGGACAACGCTGTCGCCCGACGCGACCAGGTGGACGGGTGCGTTCTACACCGTGATCGCGGATCGCAGTTTCGGTCCCGGAAGTTCGTCCAGGCACTCGGCCGCCACCGGATGGTCGGTTCGATAGGAAGAGTCGGGGCGGCCGGCGACAACGCGGCCATGGAGTCCTTCTTCAGCCTGCTGCAGAAGAACGTCCTCGACCGCCGAACGTGGACCACCCGCGAGGAACTGCGGATCGCGATCGTGACTTGGATCGAGAAGACCTACCACCGACGCCGCAGACAAGCCGCCCTCGGTCGGCTGACCCCCGTCGAATTCGAGATCGTCATGACCACACCGGTCCTCCAGGCCGCGTGACCGAACCTGTCACCCGAACCTGCATCAGACCCCGCGTTTGCACAGGTCATTCCGTATGCGAGCCGGTCGAGAGCCACTCGCGAGCCACCACGGAGCCAGTGAGACCGGCCGTCCCACGAAGGCTCGGAACGACGCCGAAGACCTCTGGGCTCGATTCGCGTTACTCCGGCCGGGCCGTCGCAGCAGGCCGTCGAGGGCGGTCTACGGCCGAGCCATCGCACACGCCGAGCGATTCGAGCGGCGGTGACAAGGTGGCCACACGGGGTCCCGGCCCAGTCGATCAGCGCAGTTGCTGGGTCTGGAAACGGTCTGCCGACTCCTCCTCAGACCGTTACAAAAATCGGGGCTCAGCCAGCTACCGGATGCGGGAGGGGCTGGGCGGGCTGGTGTCTGTCTATCGGTGAACGCTGCGCTGAGGAATATCCGTACCCACCAGGGGCTTTGCAGTGACGATCAACCGGATGAGCAGCTGGGGGTAGGGATGAAGGACGAACGTGCGCTAGTCGTCGGCGGTGGCGGAGTGGCCGGAATAGCCTGGGCTACGGGCGTGCTGGCCGGTCTTGCCGACGCCGGGGTAGATGTCACCGATGCGGACGCCTTTTTCGGGACCTCGGCCGGGTCGGCGGTGGCCGCACAGCTCACCAGCGGTGTAGAGCTGCCGGCGCTGTTCCGGGCCCAGGTGGACCCCGCGCTGCAGCAGGATGAGCTGACGCCGCGGGACGGCGCGCTCGTCGAGGCCTTCGAGTTCGCCGCGAAAGTCGACGCCGAGGTCACCGACCCGGTGGAACGCCTGCGTCGGATGGGTGAGATGGCTCTGGCCGCCGAGACCGTGACCGAGGCCGCCCGGAGGGCCGTCATCGAGGCCCGGCTGCCGTCCCACAAGTGGCCGGAGCGCAATCTGTCGGTGATCGCCGTGCACGCTGTCAGCGGTGAGACCCGGGTCTTCGACCGTACCTCCGGCGTCGGCCTGGTGGACGCTGTGACGGCGAGCTGCGCCATTCCTGGTGTCTGGCCTGCCGCGACAGTCGGCGACGACCACTACATCGACGGCGGCGTCCGTTCGCTCACCAACCTCGATCTCGCGGCAGACTACGCCCGCACTCTCGTCATCGCTCCCATGCCCGACCCTGTACTCGATGCCGACGCAGCCTCGATCACCCAGCGAGGCGGCCTCGTCGAGGTCATCACGCCCGACGAGGCCTCTCTTGCCGCCTTCGGCACCGACCCGCTGTCCCCTGCCAGCAGGACCCCTGCGGGCCACGCTGGTTTCACCCAGGGCCGGGCGGCCGCGCAGGAGATCGCCACGCTGTGGAACATGGCGTAGCACACGACGCGACAGGGTGGCCGCCGCCGACAGCATCAGCTCGCAGAGGGCATTTGGTCTAGGCAAATTGCCCTTTCTGTCCTAGATCAAATGCCCTCTCAATATTCTGACGGCCGATCGCGTACCGGCCTCGCGCCGGTGGTGTCGGGTACGAGGTTGCCGAGTGCGACAGACGGCAGCTCCGGCACCGCATCGCTGCGGTGCCGGAGCTGCAAGAGCGGCGCAAGGGTAGGGGCGGGCACTAGGTGCGAATCATGAAGTATGCCCAGCTGCTCCATGTGGGCAAATTGGCCGTATCGGTGCCCTGCGGATTGGACTCCGCCCTGACACGGAACCGGTCACCGACCGGCCCGGTGTAGGAGAACGAGTAGGTCAAGCTGCTGGTCGCACTCAGGCGAACGCAGCTCAGGTCCTTCGAGGTATGCCAGGATCCGGAGTAGTAGTGCTGCACGAGCAGCCGCACGCATGCTCCCGGCTTGGCCGGAGCGACGGTCACCGTGTACTTCTGCTTCGCGGTGTGGTGGTAGACCCGATAAGACGTGCTCCCGAAAAGCGCGGTCGTGTAGTAGCCGCTCAGCGAACCATGAACCGATGTGTGGACGCCCACAGATGTGGCGACGGTGGTGGCGAAGTAGTCGTAGCTGCTGGCAAACACCGCGGTGAACGTCGTGCCTCTGGTGACCTTGTAGCTCACGGCGAGGTTGCCGGAAGAATCCACGGTGCCCGATTTCAGCAGCTGCTTAGTCGCGCCAGCAGGCTGAGCGTAAAGGGAGACCTTGCCACCCGTGAAGCCCACGCTCAGGTGCGCAGTGACCTTCGCGGTGGCGCCGTAGGCGTAGCTGCTGGCGTCGGTTCCGACGCTGAGCACCTTGGCCACGCGTATCGTCGCGGTGGTGTCCGACGGCAGGTGGTCAGCGTCGCCGGAATATCGCACGTGATAGGTGTACGTCCCCGTACCAGGCGGCGTGTCCCGGAAAGCGAAGCTGCCGTCGGATGTGAGGGGTGCGTCGGGGAGCACGACACCGCTGGGATGTGCCGCGTCCGCGCGGTTGATGTGGACCACGGCGCCGGCCGAGAAGGGGAGTGCGCTGCTCACATCACCGCTCTCGGGGAGGGCAGTTCCCGTGTTGAGGATCAAGTTGGGGTATGTCATGCCCATCGAGGTTTGGGCTGCTCGCGGCCGCAGTAGCTCGTGCAGCCGCAGTGTGCCCATGGTGTCGATTACCGACAACAGCCGGGAACCGTCGGGAGTCCATGCAATGTCCTGCACCGTGATTCCGGTGGACTGGAAGTCCGGGAAATCGTAGGTCCGCAACCTCTGCGTGCCTTGGGGCTGTCGGGTCACGACACTCTCGTGAACCAAACTACCCGTGCCGTCCCAGCCCTCCATGGCCATGGTCCCATCGGGAGCGAATGCGAAGCTATCCAGCCACCAACTCCGGGCGGGGAAGGAGCTGTAATCGGTGTCCCACGAGAGGTCAGTGAGCCGCAGGACGCCGTTGACGTCAGTGGCCACACCCTGGCCGTCGGGCGTGATCACGAGGCGGGGCGACCAGACTCCGGGGGCATGCGCCGTGATCCGGGGCGTGCCAGTGGTGACATCGACGACGTCGAGCTCCGGCTGGCCGGCCACCTTGAAGGACGCCGCCAGGGTGCCAGGCGCTTTCGGGCTCGACTGCACGGCGTATCCCTGACCCAGTTCTGTGCGGGCGGCCGGCGCGGCCGGATCTACAGGATCGAGAGAGCCGAGCCCACCGCTGTCGCCCTGCGTATAGGTGAACCAGATTCTCCCCGCGCTGAATGCGAGCGAGGTAGGGACGGGACGGTCTGCAGTTCCGGCCTGCCCGCCAGTGTCGTAGCGGGCGACCTCCGAGAGCGTTGTCGTGTCGATGGCTGAAATCGCGCCCTGGCCCGGCAGCAGCGCGTACAAAGTGCTGCCGTCTGGCGACAGCGCCAGTTTGGTTGCACCCGGCTCATTTGCGATCTTGCCGATCGCAGCCCCGGACAGGTCCGTAACGAGGATCTTGTCGTCGGTGCTGCCACCGCTGAGGAAGAGCCGATCATGCACTGGATCGACTATCAGGCTGTCGAAACCGGCCATGGGGAGCACCGTGCCGGTGTCATTCTCCACGGCTGCCGCGGACCCGGCCCCCACCAGATTTGCCGCGAGCAGCACCAACGCCGTCACGACACCAAGCCGCACTCTCTTCACTTGCCCCCCTGAACCGCAACGTTGGTGCGAGCAATCTAGAGCATGCGCATGACTGCCCATACAGAGAGGGAGGCATGGCGGCACGAGCCGACCGACGCAGGGCCGGACTGGGACCCGTTGCCGCTCGCGGAGGGGGTGAGTGCCCAGACCGTCACGGAGACGCTGGGACAGCACCATCACGCTGACATGTGTCTACGATCCTGCGCGTCCGGCTCGCTCGGTTGCCGCAGCGCGGCCTGCTCGACGCCGATGCGCCGTCGCACAGCCTGCCTGGCACGAGCCGGGTGAAAATGAGGACGTCTTCGTGCTGGACCACCGACAGGGGAATGCCCTGGCGCCGGGCATCGCGGACGTTCTTCATCTGGAAGAACGAGGGGCGTGTGATGAGTCGGCTGTCGCGGATGCCGGCGAGTAAGGCCACGCAGCGTTCGGTGGGAACGAGGCCGGCGGCTTCTCCAGCAGCCAGTACGGCGGAGGGCAGGTCGATGAGTTCGCCATGCTCGCGCCAGGGGCGTGTGGTGACGACGACGGTTCCCGCGGGGCGCAGGACGTGTCGGCACTGGGCGAGGATCTCGGTGAAGGCTTCCAGGAGCCGGTCGGTGGAGACGTGGGCGAGGTTGGAGGGGTCGTGGCTGTAGCGGTAGTCCTTCTTGACCACGCCGCGTTCGCCGGTCTCGCGGGTGGAGCGGATCTGTCCGTGGACGGAGCTTCCGTACGGCGGTGAGGTCACCACGAGGTCCACTTCGCCGTGGAGGGCGGCGGGGATGAGCTGGGTGAGTTTTCGGGCATCGCCGCAGTGCACGGCGCCGACGCTGGTGCCGTCCTTTCGGGTTGCGGAGGCGGCATTGAGGCGCGCGAGGTCGGCCCACTTGGGTTCGTATTCGACGCCGAGGGCGCTGCGGTGGAGGTGGATGGCCTCGACGAGGGTGGTGCCGATGCCGCACATCGGGTCGAGGACCAGGTCGCCGGGGCGGGTGTAGGTGGAGATGGCGTGGGCGGCGATCCGCGGGAGCATCTTGGCGGGGTGGGCGGCCGAGCCGGGCACATAGCGGCCCTTGCGCTGCGCCGGGGCGGAGGTGGGGGCGGTGTTCCACACCGAGAGGGGGACGGACACGGTGTGTCTCCTCTTTCCTCGGTCTAGGCGTGGCGGATCGCGGACAGGGCGATCAGATCGCAGTGCACGACGCCACGGGAGATGTCCGGGGGAAGGACGGGTACAAGGTGGTCGCCGACCGGGTGGGCGTAGGCGACGACGATGTGCTGGAGGTAGCGGAAGCCGGCGGTGCGGGCGGAAGCGATCAGTGTCCCCAGCGGGTCGGTGAGGTGTCCGGCATCCCGGCGCTGGCGGGTGGCCAGCAGCAGAAGTCCGTAGTCGGGGAGGAGTCGGTGGGCGCGGTGGAAGAAGCCGGGCCAGCCGTCCTCCAGTGCGCCGGGCATCCCGCTGTGGCCGGAAGGCAGGTCGTCGGTCGAAGGGGGGAGGGTGTCGGGGTGGAGTTCGGCCAACAGGAGGGACGGTTTCTTCGCTCCGTCCTCGTCGTCGGCCGGGGTCGTGAAAGGGGTGGTCGGGATGCGGGCGTCCATGCCCGGTGACATGTCCCGGATCGCGATCTTGAGGAGTGGGGCGGGCCGGTCGGCAGGGCGTCCGACGAAGTCGGTGCGGATCTTGTCGAGGGCCCAGGCGGGCAGTACCGCGCCCGGGATGGGAGCAGCGTTGGGCTCGTCCGGGTCGGGGAGCCACACGGTCGTCGGCAGCAGGTGGGCGGTTCGACGGCGGCGAGCAGCGAGGTTCGGCATGGGCTGAGCGGCGTCCGGGGGTGAGGGTCCGGCCGTGCTCGTGCTGACGTGGGTAATAGGGACTGGCTGGCTGATCTTCGCCATCGCCTTATGGGTGTTCGATCGCCTTGTCAGTCGCTCCGCGTGCACGGCGGGCACCATGGGCTTTCCTCGCCGGGTATCGCGTTGACGCAGGTCACCTTCCATGCGAGCCAGTCGCGTGCCATATACGAGCCACCACCGAACCACCGGGGGAGGCCCCTATGACGGCGAAACTCTTCGTTCGCCGCTCGGAGAGCTGGAGCAGATGTTCCTCACTCTCGCCCACGGCGCCGAGCCCCTCACCCTCCCCGCCCACCTGGTCTGCGACGAACGCGACCGTGCGGCCTGGCCGGTCGACCGGATCCGCAATTTGTGGACTCAGTAGGTCCGGAGCCGGGATGATCCAGACATGTGCACCTTCTTGACGGCACGAGCCGGAAAGCTGGCGCGGGCGGAAGTGCTGTGAGATGGCCGGCAGCTTCTTCGATGCCGTCACACAGGCAGAAGCGTCGATCTGCCCCCAGCGCTTCCTCCTCCGAGGTGATGATTCGGGATGTCAGTCATCTCCATGAGAGATGAACCTGGGGAGTCGAAGATGACACGGAAGGTCACCGCGCCAGCTCGGTCTCCAGCCATCGCAGAGTTTCGGGGGTCACGCGGTCGGTCATGTCGGCGAATTCGGAGTGCCGCTGGAGGAACTTCGCCACGTAGGGGCAGACCGGCACGATGCGTTTCCCCGAGGCACGTACGTCGGTCAGGGCCTGCTGGACGAGGAGGGAGGCCAGGCCCTGCCCGGCGAAGGCGTCGCGATTTCGGTGTGATAGCAAACGCGCTGGTCAGCATGGTCGCGATACGCGGTCAGGCCAACGGTTCTGCCGTCGACGAGGATCTCGTACCGGTGTCTGGCGTCCACTCGCCGGACGGTCGGAGCGGCGGCGGGCTGTGTCATCGTGAGCCTTTCAACGGCGCGTCGGGTTCTTGCGTGGCGCGACGGTCGCGTTCGGAAGGGCGGGAGCGGAAAGGCGGTCGCCGTCGTAACCGTCGAGGCTGCCGAAGCGATCGGATGCGTTCTCCCAGGCTTCCCTGGCTTCGACGATGTCCTCGTGGCTGCGGCCGATGAAGTTCCACCACATGACGATCTGCTCCTCGAACGGCGTCCCGCCGAGCAATACCGCCCGGGCGGCCGCTGGGCCACCGCCACCGCCGAACGCGTCGCCGCCCAACCCAAACCCAGCCCGCCGCGCGCCACGGCGGACACCGCGGGGTGACCGCCGGCGGACGGCCGGAACGCGCCGGGACAGGCGGTTGTCGCCCTCCCTGTGCCGGTGGTGGACCAGGGCGGACAGCGGGAAGATCCACATCAGACGGGTCGCCAGCAGGGTGAAGGCGATCACCGGCACCCGCAGCGGCCGGCCGTGCTCGTCACGCGCGAGATGGCGGGGGCGTTGCCCAGCTTGCGGTGCTGCCGAGGTCGCCCCCGGCCAGGGAGCCGCTGCGAAGTCGAGTCGAGTCGACCCGTCGCACCCATCCACGGCCACCGCACGGAAGACGCCGCCGGTGCTGGGACAACGCCTGGGACTCATCAGGAGAGCGGAATCCGAACAGCGGTCATGACAGGCAATCCCTACGTCATTGCTTCTTCTTGGCCGAGCATTTTCTCCAACTTTCCTGAATTCAGAGCGTTTTCATAGGATGGCTCCAGGCCGATGAATGCCTCGCCACGGCCCGCAGTCCGCCTTGCCGTAACAACTGGCCGCCGTGATCCCCGACTTCATGTTCGACCAGCGGAATCAACGGACCGTCGACGTCGAGGCCGCCCGTTCGAGAGGGCGACGACCCTCCCCGCGAGAAGGCCGCACCCCCCATTGACCTGAACCCGTCAAATCTGCTTTGCTTCTCCACGTCTGACAGGGCATCACCATTCCGGCCAGCAAGAAGTCGCAGTACGAACCCTTCGCACTGCCTTTTTCATTCGTCCGGTCCAGGACGAGAGTTGCCCGCACATCACAACGCCGTGCGCGGGTTTCCCCAGCTGCCGAGCACATCGCCCGTGCAGTCACCCGGTGCGGCTCGGGCCTCTCCTCCTGATCTGCGGCGGAACCGGCGTCAACGTCGGTAGCCGGATTCGGCGTACCCGGTGTTGCACCTCGTCGACGTCCCGTTCAGCTCACCTCCGCCGGACCGACGGCGGAGGTCCGTGCGAAGAAAGGGCCCCCAACACCCATGGGCAGACCCCACATACGCGGCGCAGCCCGCGCGACCCTGACCGGTCTCGCGTCGCTGTCCCTCGTCACCGGCGTGGCACTCGCCTTTGTACCCCAGGCGGCAGCCGCAACCCAGGCCACGGCTCACACCGCGAGCCCCAACCCGTACAGCCCGGCCTACCAGCACCCCTACCGGCACGGTGTCGTACCGACCCTCCAGCAGAACGCCAAGATGAAGTCCTGGGCGGCCAACCAGCCGGCCGCCACCACGGCGACCGGACCGGAGACGCTCTCCTACGGCGGCGGCGTCGACGGCATCGGAGTCCAGAGCGGCCACTCCAAGGTCTACCTGGTCTTCTACGGCTCACAGTGGGGCACGCAGAGCACCAACAGCAACGGCGACGCCACGTTCTCCGGCGACCCGGACGGCGCGGCCCCGGTCACCCAGGAGATGTTCAAGGGCATCGGCACCGGGAACGAGCTGTGGTCCGCGGACCTCACCCAGTGGTGTGACGGACCGAACGTGTCGGCGGGCGCCACGAGTTGCCCGTCCAACGCGAACTTCATCCCGTACCAGAGCGGCGGCGTGCTCTCCGGCGTGTGGTACGACAACTCGGCGGCCTCGCCCAGCGCCGCGACCGGGCACCAACTCGGCGCCGAAGCCGTCAAGGCGGCCGGACACTTCGGCAACACCACCGCCGCGTCCAACCGGGATGCCTACTACGTCATCCTCTCGCCGCACAACACCAACCCGGACAACTACCAGGGCCAGTACTGCGCCTGGCACGACTACAACGGCGACAGCACGCTCACCGGCGGCCCGGTTTCCTCCTCCTACGGGGACATCGCGTTCAGCAACCAGCCGTACAACATGGACTCCGGCTCCGGCTGTGGCGTCGGGTTCGTCAACTCGCCCGGCACGCTCGACGGCTGGACCATGACACTCGGCCATGAATGGCACGAGATGATGTCCGACCAGAACCCGGCCGGCGGCTGGACCAACCAGACCGGCAGCTCGTACAACGGCCAGGAGAACTCCGACGAGTGTGCCTGGATCTCGCCCGGCAGCACGGGCGGGGCGGCCAATGTCGCGATGGGCACCGGTACCTTCGCCGAGCAGGCGAGCTGGTCCAACGACACCAACAACTGCGCCATCTCCCACGCGATCGTCGGTGGTGGTGGCGGCGGCACCGGCGGCACCCTCACCAACGGCACCTTCGAGACCGGCAGCCTGTCGGGCTGGACGACCAGCGGCACCACCTCCGCCAACACCTCGGCGGCACACAGCGGCAGCTACGGTGCGATGGTCGGCTCCACCAACCCGACCAACACCTCCTCGGTCTCCCAGTCATTCACCGCCCCGTCCGGCAGCAGCAGGGTCTCCTTCTGGTACAACGTCACCTGCCCGGACACCGTGAGCTACGACTGGGCGACGGCTACCCTCCAGGACACCACGGCGGGCACCACCACGACGCTGCTCGGCAAGACCTGCACCCAGGGTGCGGGCTGGAAGCAGGTGTCCGGCACGGTGACCGCGGGCCACACCTACACGCTCACCCTCACCAACAAGGACGACAACTACGCGGGTGACGCGACCTACACCTACTACGACGACGTAACCGTCTCCTGAGACCGCACCGCACGGTGGGGGCGAGCCGACGGCTCGCCCCCACCCCCGCCCAAGCGCCCACTTCGGGCGGCATCCACCGGAGGGCCCGTGTTTCCTTCGTCAGCCCGCACGGGCCCCGCCCTGCGCGCACTGCACACCGGGCTCGCCGCCGTGGCCGCAGCAGCCGCGACCGGCGTCCTGGGCGGCTGTTCGTCCGGCCCCGCCGGATCGCTGTCTCCCCCGCCGTCGCGCACTCCCGCGTCATCCGCATCCGCCACCGGGCCGGCCGTCCTCGACGAACGGGCACGCGGAACCACGGTCCAGGTGACCGCCGGCACGCACATCGTGGTACGCCTGCACAGCGCCTACTGGTCAACCCCCGCCAGCTCGAACCCGCGAGTGCTCACCCCCGTCGGCGGCGGGACCACAGTCAACGCCACCTGCCCGCCCGGCCGCGGCTGCGGAACGTCTTCCGCGCAGTTCACCGCCCTGCGGCCCGGCACGGTTCACATCACCGCCCGACGCGACTCGTGCGGCGAGGCGATGCACTGCTCGCCGGGCCAAGGACGCTACGACGTCACCGTGACGGTCACCCGACAGCACAGGAAGCCGTCGGGCACCCGCTCCTGACACCGCGCCGCCGCGACCGCCTCCCGGCGGTACAGCCACGACGACGACTTTCCGGCAGCCGGTGGTCCTGCACCAGCCGCGGACGCGGACGACTCAGGCGGTCCAGTGTGTCGTTCCCGCCCCGCCGCCCCGGTGGTCCGTCCTGCTGCGTTCCTGGTCTCCCGTATCGCCTGCACAAGCTCGCGGCGGAGTCCGGGCCGCGCGGCCTTCGATGACGGGATGTCACATCTTGCCGCACGCTGCACGCCGAACCCGAACCCGAACCCGACCAGGAGGGGTCCACTGAGTGGGCGGCGGGGCGCGCAGGTAAGTGCTGCGCCACCTGGCCGACATCGCGGTCGAGGGTGGCGGAGAACAGCTTCCGCAGCAGGCCGGGCTGCCTCTCTGGCTATGGGAGGCCGGCTTCAGCGCCAGGTGTTGTTGGCGATGGTCCCGCAGTAGCGCAGGCGGCGGTTGCCGTGCTGGACGAGCCGGGCGACGGACCGGCGCTTGGCGGTTGCCGGGCTGCCGGATCTCCCGAACAACCATCCCTGAGACATCAACGACGCAGACCGGCAAGGCCAGCCCCCTCGCAGCAAGGAGTCCGCCGTAAACACCCTTCCGCCCGCCCCGTTCCTTCTCGCCATGCAAGAGCAGCGGATCCCGCCCGTACTGCTCGTCGTCGGCGCCCTCATCATCGTCGCAGCCGCCATCGCCGTCATCCGCGCGGTGAAACGTCAGCGCCAGCGGTAGAAGGCATGCCGGGCGGCGCTGCGGGCCTGGACGTCCCGCCCGTGGACGCATCTTCCTGGTCTGCGGGCTACCGCGCGAGCTTCGCGGTCGCTTCCGCCTTTCCCAACACTCTGCCTAGCTCCCGTCCCGTACTCCGTCGACCCACACATCGTGGAGTCGGACGCGGTTCCTGGCGTCGCTCGGCCATGAGACACCGCCAAGCGTCTTACGGTGCTGGTTTTGTTCATCAGTCGCGGCAGCAGCTACTCACGGCTTCGGGAGGCACCATCACCGAGCCGTGTTCGATGTTCATGAGAATGGGCAGCACCACGGTGAGGAGCCCTGAGACCGGCGCCCGGTGCGCGTGCCGCGCGGGAGTTTGCCCCGCGCGGCACGGGCTGGGTCAGACACCGAACGCGGCGGCGTAGTGGACGGTCCCGCTGGGGAGCGGATGGCTGGCGTCGAGGCTGAGTGCCATCAGGGCGTCGTCGGGGATATCGATGGTCAGGCCGATGCCGTGGTTCGAGGCACGGGTGAACCCGAACCGGGGGGCCAGCGCTCCTGTACTTCGCAGTGAGCTACCGCGACGCGCGTGGCGCGGGGATCGATGCACCAGTGTCCATCCGGCGTGATGCCGGTGTCGCGCCGCCTTGGCGCAGTCATGGCCCGTCACAAGATCAGCCCGGCGTGCAGGTCGTCTGCGAAGCCGGCCGTGTCCGTGAGTCC
>NZ_JBIRXG010000031.1:0-80064 GCF_044388685.1 Streptomyces sp. NPDC020192
GCTGGAACAACTCCCACAACTCGTCCGGCACCAGCCGCTCAACGATTCCCACGCCAACAGGCTACCGAACACGCCAAATGAGATGACCTCTTAACGGTCAACTGCGTCCTGCTGCGAGACTGCTTTTCAGGCCGCCACCTCCACCTGCGGGGTCCCCGAAGGCGGTGCCGGGAGGCCATCGACGTGCCGGCGTGCTGAGGAGAACGGGCCCGCCTTGGCCGCCGTGTCAATCTGGCTGATCCTGGACTCTGCGCCGGCCTGGCTCAAACGGAGCCCTTCGATCTCGACCAGACGGCCGTAGAGGGGGGGAGCGGCGGACTCAGGCTTCTCTGAACTACGTCAGGCTTCAGGTTCTGGCCGTACGGCAGCGGCGAGGAAGACATCAGTTGGGGATTCTGTGAGGGTTCGGCCTACCGCCTGCCGGTGCGGCGGTGCAGCGCGCCGAGCAGTGTGCGTCCGGAGAGTTCGCGATCGGCGGCCAGCAGGTAGGACACGGGTGAATCCCCCACCTGTTGACGTCGAGCCTCAACCTTGCTGGCGATATATGGCACGAGTGTCACGGCAACTGCGGCGCTGGCCACCGCGAGTTGTCCGCCTGCCGCGGCGACGCTGCCCAGAAGGGTTCCGGCAGCGGCGTTGAGGTTTACCTTCTGGACCAATGTTCCCGCTGACGACTCGATGCCCTGTGCTCGCAACGCTCTGCGTAGTTCGTTGAGCTGCGGTCTTGTCTTGCTCTCGTACAACGACTTGAGGTGAGCCGACGCCACCTCCAAGTTCTCCACCTCGGCGATGGCCTGCAATTCAGTGGTCAGACTCGCGACGTGCTCGTGGAAGGCGGCCAGTTCGTCTCCGTGAGCTTCACGGAATCTGATGAGCTTGGCTACGGGCACCCCTGCCAGCTTGTCAGGCTCGATCACGGTCCGCAGCGCCACGTGCATGTACGCGTTCTCGGCGTGTTCGATCGCCGGGACGCGGGCCTGATCATCGAAGAGCAGGTTGGCGAGCTGATTGAGTGCGCCTACGGCTTTGTGCATGCGCAGGTCGTCGGTGGTCGGGGAGAGCATCTCGCTGCGGGCCATGACGTCGGTGAGCACGGCGAGGTAAATTGAGCCCAGTTTTGGGTGCATTCCCACCCACGGACCACTAGATGGTTTCGCAAGGCCCATATCGACGAGCTTTTCGCTCAAGCCGGTTCCCATTTTCGAGTCTTTGGCGCCGGTGTGCATCCGCAGCATGTAGGAGTTGCGTACCATGTCCCACGTTCCCTGCGGAACGGGAGGTTCGTAGCCGAGCCAATAGGCTGAGTACCGAAGGTCATGGGGACTCGGATCAATTTCTTCACGAAAAGAATCCATGAGTCCGTATCGCTCGACGATACGATGCGGGTCGGCGTCAATGATCTCGGTGAAGGTCTCCGCAACCGTCGCCAACACCGTCGGGCTTGGCGCCGCCTCCACAATGAAGTCAGTTTCGGCACGGAGTTGCCGGACGAGCTCTCGATCCAGATCTTCCACCATCCCAGGGCGCATCCGGACGATGCGGTCCCAGGTCAGTAGCGCGAGCTTCAACCAGTTGTCGTCCTGAAAGTGCATCCACGGGTAGTACAAGGCGATCGACGGCATCGTCACTCCCATCGAGGTGCGGCCAACAGTTTGTCAGGGGAAGGTACGAACTTCTACCGGTTCTGTGGTTGACGGCGGGTGACTGTAGGAATTCCGAGGTCGATGACTTCGCGGCTGGCGGGACGGCGGTCGAGTTGGGCGAGTTTCTCCTGGGCGCCGGCGAAGCTGACCTGGAGCTTTGGCAATCCGAGCGATGAGGTTGTCGCGGATGTCGACCAGCCGCGACCGCTGGACCGGATCCGGTCGGAGGAGTGAGCATCTGACGCGAGCGTGCTCATGGACGCAGGGCCTTCCGACGAGGACATGGATCTGCTGACCCGACTCGGCTTCACCGGCGACCGATTCAGCATTGAATGGGGCCCGTATCGAACCAGTACCAGGAGAAATCTCCCTCACCCATCGCCCACTACCAGCGCATGGTCACAGGCCGCCACCGGCCAACTGACCATGTAGGACCCGGTGTGAGAGATCACCTCGTAGGTGGACGCAGTCGGGAGGTGCACGGGTGGCCTGCGTGCGGGCGCACCGGAGCGGTGGCGGCCGGACGCAGGTGCAGTGTGCCGGCGAGGGGATGAGTGGTGGTGCGGTGCGAGCAGTCCGGCCGCCCGGGGTCGCACAGGGAGCGGTGAACAGCAACGTCGCGCCCGGAGCCGGTCGGCGCCCTCGGCTGGTGCCACTGCCCCTCCCAGCAAGGCCGCTACGGCAAGACCGACGACGCCCACGGCCCCAACTGCGTTGCGGAACAACGATTCCCCCTTGGTCGGAGATGGCTGGGCCGGTTCAACCGCCTCCATCAATCGAGCAGGCAGAGTGCATGAGCGGGCAGTTGGTTGCCACGCCTCGACGACCTGGCGGACGTAGGGGATGTCTCTTCGACGGGCCATTCTCCGGGTCCATTGCCTCGTAGTCCCTGGCCAGGGCTCACCTTGATGGGCCCAGATGAGGATGGCAGCAAGGTGGACTGCGGCCTGGTGGGCGATGGCGAGCTGTCTGTCCGTAGGGCCACGGGCCTGTCCGGCGGACCATGCCGGACAGGCCCGTGGCCCCGTGGAGGCTCAGTGCTTGAGCGTGAAGGTGAAGTCGCCGGAGAGCTTGCCGCTCAGCCGGACCGCCGAAACGACCTTCCCCTCCGTGATCAGTCGCTCGACCTCGGCCCGCGAAAGGCCGCAACCGTCAGCGATCAGTCGCACCGGCCGGACAGGGATCCGTGCCGCAAAGCGGACCGAGACGTCGATCACCTCGCGGTCCAGGTGGTCCGATCCGCCGGTGTCGAGGCGCCAGGCGTTGTCCCAGTCGAGGGCGATGCGATTTCGGCGGTGCACGACCGGATCCTGGAGCAGCTCAGCTGCCAGGCCCGGGTCGTTGTCATGCATCCGGTCCAGCAGTTCCGGTCGTACGGAGCGCACGTTCATCCGCTCCAGGACCGTGAGCTTTGCCGTGTCCCCGCAAGCGGTACAGAGCGCGAGGAGCCAGGCGTCGAGGAGCTTGTGGTTTGCGTTGACGCGAAATTTGCCGTCTGCCCGGAAGCGGTCGGACGCACACGCGGGGCAACGGCGGAGAACGGTGGGCAGGCAGGTGGGCATGACCACCCAGCTATTGAGCACAGAAGTACACCGGTTTCAGTGAGAAGTCCGCAGCAAGAAGCAGCGCGGCGCGCATGTGCGACGCGCGACAGATCAGCTCTCGGGAGGTCTCACAGGGTGTACAACGGCACGTCCTTGCCTAGACGACTTGGCTCGGCAGCACGGTAGGGCAGCACAGCGGCGCCGTTCCACTGGTTTTCGAGCGCCTCACAGCCAGGTTCCATCCGGCGGATCATGGACGGCGCCAGAGCCGGATCGTGGCGACGGTGACGGATCCCCACAAGTTTTCCCACGCCGCCGTCGAAGGCGCCCGCGGCCTGGGCCGCACGCTCGCCCAGCCTGGCCGCCGCGAGCGAGAACGCGGTCGATGTGCCCTCGACTCTGTCGGCCCGGGCCCGGGTGCCGGCTACGGGCGGAGACCGCATGACCGACACCGCGGACGACGCCTGGCATGTTGCCCAGGGCGCCCTGTTGCGCCACGACCTGCGGCCCGTGGTGCCGGAAGACCAGACCACCATCCTGCAGCTGCTGGCCGAACGGCACGATGACCTGGTCCATGAACGCACCCGTGTCCTCAATCGACTGCACGCCACACTGCGCGATCTCCTGCCCGGCAGTGTCCCCGCTGGGCTGTCGGCCGATAAGGCCGCCATCGCCATGAAGAACATCTGGCCCGCGACCTGCTGACCGACATGCGCCGCCTGGACCGGAAGGTCAAGGACAACGAAGCCGAGATGCGCGACGCCCTCGCCGCGACCACACCAAGCTCACCACCCTGCCGGGTCTGGGCACGGTCCTGGCCGCCAAAATCAGCCCCTTCCCCACCGAGCACCACTGCGCCGGCTACACCGGCAGCGCGCCGTTGGACGCATCCAGCGGCAACAACGTCCGCCACCGGCTCAACACCGGTGGCAACCGGACGCTGAACTCGGTGCTGCACGTCATCGCTGTCCGCCAGATCCGCGCCGGAGGCGACGCCCTGGACAACGCGCTCATGGAGTCCCAGATCGGCCTCTACAAACGGAGCTGATCCGGCCCGCAGTCCCTGGCACGGCCTGGCCCACGACCAGCTCCAACAGGTGGCTGGAGTCAACGTACAGAGCCCCCACCGATCGCGTCAGCCGCACCGAGTCGGTGGACATCTTCGCCTCGAAGGACTTGACGACCTCGCTGCCCTCGGTGAGGAGGCCGCCCCGCAGGTCGGCCGCCCACCGTGGCGGTCACCCGGCCGAAGCCGCCCACGACCTACTTCTTCCGCCGAAGACTGCTGCGGTTGAGTGACAAGGAGTACGGCTCCCCGAGGACGTTCACGATCTCACGAGTGGACTTCTCTTAACTTCTTCTGAGATTCGGATGTGTCGCCAGCAGGCGGTCGCCTGCGTCCGCCACCCGTGGAGGTCATCGGATGAATCTTCGTCCCTGGGTTGCAGCGCCGCTGGCGGGTGCGGCTCTCGCCCTCGTGTCTCCGTCAGCCGGCGTCGCTGTGCAGGCGCCTGCACGGCAGGCGTCCGGCTCCCTGTGGCTCCATGAAGGGGACGGGCACCACGGTCACCACAATCCCTGGCGTGACTGCCACAGTCACCGCCGTGTCGTGCTCATCGACAAGAGCCTGAGGGCGATTCTGACTAATGGCCGGCGTGGGCCGGAGGCTCTCGTCCTCCAAGGCACCCCGGGATCCTCGTCCTCGTCGCCGGCGGCACCGTGGACGAGCTTTAGTGTCGCGACGTATCTGGACGTGAAATACTTCGCCCAGACCTCCGGTCAGTATGAGTTTGAGATTCGTGACTTCTTCAGGGTGCACCCGCTCTTCGTGGTGAAGGCCTTCGGCCGCCACGAGCGGGTCTTCCCCTTCCCCGCCGCCCACTGCATCAATCACGAGGACGACGGTGACCGCGAGGACCGTGCTGATCCGCATGGTGGTACGACCGACGGGCATGGCTCGTCCGGCTCCCCGTTGCCCCAGAAAGGGAACCACCAGCAAAACGGCCAGGGTGAGCGGGAGACCCTCGCCCCCGGGGGCACCATTCCCTATGGTCCGCATGACAACACGGCTGCCGGCTGGAGCGCCGGCCTGCTGAGCGCGAAGCACATCGTGATCGCGGTCGGCGGTTTGCTGATGGTTCTGGGAACGCTGGCTACGGCCTGGCTCCGCCGACGTCGTTCTGCCCCGTGACACTCGGCCGGACGAGGAACCGGCAGCACCTTCGGTCCCTGACATCACGTCGCATCAGGAGCCGAACGTGCTGCCGCCCCAGTCGTACCAGTTGACGAACGGCCGACCTCCGGGCAGGCGGCCGGGCCGGCCACGCCAGGACGGCGCCGCATCCGTGCAACTCCGTCCAGCGGCCCACGCGGCCGTCGGGGAGGCGAAGACGTACTCCTCCGTAGCTGGATTTGCGGCTTGCAGAAGACTCGCTGTGCAGTCTGCCTGGCTGTCACGGTCCGGTACCGGCCGGCCGACCCCGGTGTGGAGATCGGGGCGAGAGCCGAGCAGATCTCCTTCCCTCGGCAGCACCTGCGGTTCGACCGCCGCCGGCGAGTGCGCACCGCCGCTGTCACTGGTCGCCGGAGGTCTCTCGGCGGGACTGGTCAGGAGGAACTGGTGCTTGCGGCGATGGTCGACGTGTCCGAGGGGGCTGGACGTGGCCGCGGGGCTGGGAGTAGCCGAGCGGCTGTGCCTGGCCAGGCGGTTGTGCCTGGCCAAGCGGTTGGGCCTGGCCAAGCGGTTGGGCCTCTCTAAGCGGCTGCGTGCGGCCGAGTTACCGCTGATTTGGCCGGAGGACGACGTGGCCGAGGGACTGGGTGTGCCCGAGGGGCTCGGGCGGGGGTCGTGGCGGCAGATCCATTCAGGGTTTTTGAATCCGAAGCTCAGGCCCCACTCTTCGTCGCAGCCGCCCCAGTATGTCCCCACCCAGCCACAGTAGGGACCGCCGTAGCTGTAACAGGGGGGCGCTGATTCCCACGGGCCCGGATTCATGAAGGGTGGATGGGGCGATTCGGCTTTGCTCCGCGAGATGCCGGGGGCGCTGACCATGCGGACCTGCGTGGAATCGGAACTCTGGGGCATCCAGTCCGTGAAGAAGAGGGGCAGGCCGATGGCTGAGGCGGAAGCCGCCACCGTTGCGGCAGCGAGAGCACAGCGGATCAGGCGCATGGCTGTTCCTCTCGGCTATGTGGTCTGTGACAGGTGTGAACGAACTCTGCGCACGGGCGCCGCCGCTGTGCGCGCTGGAGCTGAACGTATGGTTTCGAGACCCCCTCAACAACCAGCGAACCGCCAGTCAGGTGGCCTTGCTCCGGTTTTTTCACTCGAAGAGTCTCGCCTCGATCTCCTGTCATGTGACACCGACTGCATTCCTCGGTGAGAGAAGTGGTGTACGGGTTCCCGTCTGGTCCGGGCGTTTGTCCGCGTCGGAGTGAGTGCCCGGATACAGGAACGGCCACCGGCTGATCTTCGAGATGTCGAAGGCTCGAATGAGATCAGCACGATGACCGCGCCGGACAGTCTGCCCTTGCACGCCCTCGCGGCGGAGAGCCTCGCTGTGGCGAGTCCCGATCTGCTGCGAGCGGTGGTCGAGACGTTCGCCGACGCACTCATGTCCGCCGGGGCCGACGTCCTCCGCAACGCCGAATACGGCCTCGGTGTCTACGCCCGACGCATCGAGAAGCTCGCCGAGTCCCTCGGGCTGACCCAGCTGCCGAAGTCGCAGGTCTTGGCGATGGCCCGGCATCTGGACGAGCAGGCCGCCGCGTTCGCAACCGGATCCTGGACGCGGGTCCGTACGCGTTCGTCCGGGTGGCCGCGCTGACCCAGAAGGTCCGCGAGGGCGGCCGCATCATCAACGTCCACGCCCTGATCGCGGTCGGCGTCAACGCCGTCGGCCACCGCGAGATCCTCGGCTTGGACGGCGCCTCCAGTGAGGACGGCGCCGGCTGGCTCGCCTTCCTGCGCTCGCTGATCGCCCGCGGCCCGTCCGGCGTTCCAACCGACCGATCGCCAGTTCGAATCGCGCGCCCTTCATCGGCCCGGCAACCGTCGACCAGGACCACTCAAGGGTCCGGACCTTCGTCGTTTCGTGGTTTTGGGTCTCAGTCGACATGTTCGCCCTCATGGGCGAGCCTGAGCCGGCTTTCCAAGAGTGTGGACTCGCCGGTCAGGCTCCCACCAATGGTTCGAACACTAGGTCACAATCATCAATCAATCGGACATAGAGGTAGATATGCCCATGCTGCTCATCACGGGCTCGTACCGGATCCTCGGCGACCGGCCCGACGGTGACACGGTCCACTTCACCCCACGCGACCCGGGGTTCTGGTGCGAGGTGCCCGGTCAGCACCGCGTCAAGCGGGACGAGAACGGTGGCGCCTCGCTCCGGCTGGACGGGATCGACGCCACCGAGACCCACTACAAGGGCGTCGGACCCGATTTCGTCCACCAGCCGCTGGACCTGGGCGCACATGCCGCCCGGGATGAGCTGCTGAGCTGGCTGGGCTTCACCGACGTCGTGCAAGATCCCGAGGAGAAGGTCACGGCTTCGACCCCGGAGAGCGTGCCCGGCTACATCCTCACCTCGGGTGCCGACGTCTACGGCCGCTGCGTCGCGCTCCTCGGGCGCGGCGACCCGCCGGAGGTCGGCAATCCCCCGAAGCCCGCGAAGAGCGGCGCCCGGATCGACGTCACCGTCGACATGCTGCACCAGACCGCCAATCAGCACCTGCTGTACCTCGGCCTGGTCTATCCCACCTTCTACAGCAACCTCTTCAAGGAGCTGCGGGCGGACATGGCCGCCACCACCCAGCAGGCCAGGGCGGCCAAGGCCCCCAACAGCGTCTGGCTGCACGACGTGACGACCACCGGCGCGAAGATCGACAGCCTTGCCTCGCTCACCGACGAGCTGGTGCTCGTCCCCAAGCTGTTCCGCCGCCTCGCGGACTACGTCCGGCTCTTCGGCCCGTCTCTCGCCTGTCTCCCCGCCTATCTGGCCGGCTGCGCCGACGAGTTCTACGTCCCCGATCAGCACGACAGCATCGTCGGCCTGCAGCACGTGGTCGAGGTCACCAACAGCACGTTCCGCATGAACCGCCCGATCGAAGACCTCGTGTTCGTCGAGAAGTAGCCCGGAGAACGAGCCGCACCATGAGTGACGCCACCGACTTCCATGCGCTGTCCGAACTGCTCACCGGCGAGAACCGGTTGGACGCCCAGCGCGCATGGGGCTACCGCCTGCGCGTCACCAACGCCTACCGCGCCGCCGCGAGCCAGACCGACCCGAGTAAGGCCCTGGTCGACGCGGTCAACACGGCCCCCGCACCCGCACGGGTCAGGCCCGCACCGAGCCGCCCGCCGCCTCGCTCGACCACTTCATGTGGGACGCCGCCAACCAGCAGATCAAACTCACCGGCAAGCCGCTCCAGCAGGCCATCCAGCACCGCGTCACCCTGTCCGACGAGCGCGACGGCCTGGACATCCGCCGCCCGAAGATCGCCTACCGAATCGACGACTACTCCAAGCGGGCCCTCGCCTACGGCCACAGCGTCGCCCGCCATATGTGGCAGCACCTGGAGGACACCGCCGGAGCCACCGAAGTCAGCCCCTCGCAGCCGGACCTCCGCTTCCTCGGCGCCGGCCACCTCATGGGCACCATGCGCATGGGCACCGACCCGTCCGCCTCCGTGGTCGACCCCACCGGCCAGTCCCACGCCCACCGCGGTGTCTGGGGCGTCGGCTCCTCCGTGTTCCCCACCTGCGGAACCGCCAACCCCACCTCGCCCTCTCCGCCCTCGCCTCGCCGCGGAGCACCGCACCGGACCCGCCTTCGACGTCCTGTACGCCGGCCCCAGGACAAGGCTCCAGGAAAGCGGACGGATCCTTGCCACCGTCCTCGGCCTGCCGGCCGAGTTCCAGGGCTGTCCCGCCGCGGGCCCCGATCTGCCGTGAGCGCCGGCTCCGACACCTGGAACGGCACGCCGAGCAGCAACCGATCATCGACCGGGACAGTTGACGTGACGGTCAACTGCCGGCGGACTGTGCGGCAAGCGGGCGCAGGCGATGCGCGTCGTCGAACAGGGCCCGTTCGGCAAGCCGTACGGCGACGAGCGCGGCGAGCGCGGCGGCGGCGAGCAGCATGTACATCACGACGATCTGGTAGCGGATCGCGGTGAAGGGGTCGACTCCCGCGAGGATGAGGCCGGTCATGGCGCCGGGCAGGCTGATGATGCCGACGGTCTTGGTGGAGTCCAGGGCGGGGATGAGAGCCGTACGGACGATGGTGCGCTGGTGCGGGGCGAAGGCGTCGGTGGCGGAGAGGCCGAGGCTGAGGCGCGCCTCGATGGCGGGGCGGGCGGTGCGGACCTCGTCGTGGAGGCGGATGAGCGCGAGGGCGGTGGCTTGCATGGCGCCGGAGACGACCATGCCGCCTACCGGGATGACGACGCGTGCCTGGGTGGCGATCACGCCGAGGGCGAGCAGGGTACCCATGGTCGCCGCCGTGCCGATGGTGATCGCGGCGGTCGCGGTGGGGAGGGCTTTGGGCAGGTCCCGGGTGCGGCGGGCGGCGACCTGGCCGGCGATCACGACCATGATGCCGAGCCAGCCGATGGCGCCCGCCAGCCCGGTGTGACGGAAGACCAGCAGCAACAGGGCTCCGACCGCGGCGAGTTGAAGTGCGGCGCGAACAGCGGCGACGGCGACGTCGCGGGCCAGGTGGAGGCGTCCGTGCCAGGCCACGGCGATGGTGAGGGCGATGAGCGCGGCGGAGGCGGCGACGCCCGCCCAGGTGGGGACGGCGGGGTTCACGCGGGCTCCTTCAAGTAGGCGACGCGGTGGGCCTCGCCCTGGTCGACGAGGCGGCCCTCGTCAAGGACGAGCACGTGGTCGGAGACGCGGCGGGCCTGTGCGGTGTTGTGGCTGACCAGGACGACGGTCAGGCCGTCGGTGACCAGTTCGCGTACGACATCCTCGACGGCTGCGGTGCTGACGGCGTCGAGGGCGGAGGTGGGTTCGTCCAGGAGCAGTGCCCCAGGGGTGACGGCCAGAGCCCGGGCCAGGCAGACGCGTTGGGCTTCGCCACCCGAGAGGTTCGTGGTGGCGCGGTCGAGGTAGGCGGCGGGCAGGTGGGCGCGGTCGAGCAGGGTCGCCGCCTCGTGGCGGTCGAGGCCAGGGCGGCCGACGCGCAGGTCGTCCAGGACGGTGTCGGTGAGCAGGACGGGCTGCTGACCGACGAGGGTCACGTGGCGGCGCAAGGTGAGGACGTTCCAGGCAGCGAGGGGGCGGCCCTGGAAGGTGACGGTTCCGGTCGTGGGTTCTTCAAGACGGTTGAGGAGGCGAAGGAGGGTGGTCTTGCCGGCGCCGCTCGGTCCGACCAGGGCGGTGCAGGCCGAGGCGGGGACAGCGCAGGTAATCCCGTCCAGCAGGGTCGCGTCACCACGCCGGACCGTGACCTGGTCCAGGGCGAACGCGTTCGTCTCCGTGGGCCTTTCTCCGACTCTCACCATGCAACCATGGTTACACCAATCTCGCTGGTTCCGTCGGAAGGGTCATGTTCCCGGCCGGTACACGAGGAGAGCCGGGTGTCCGCCGGCGCCGTGCGGGACAGGGTAGTAGCTGAGGTGGGTGGTGGGGTCGACGGCGACGACATGGGCGCCGTCGGCGAGGTGGGCGCGGCCGGCGACGGTGAGGTGCCGGTCGTGGGTGTCGGCGGTGGTGACCCAGCCGGACTCCGCGGCGACGTAGAGGTGGTGGGCGGAGGCGTCGTGGCGAACGCGAGGCGGTCGGCGGGGTCGAGGGTGAGTCCGTGGTCATGGTCGCAGCCGGGCAGGGACAGGGTGCCGCGTGCGGCTCCCGTGGTGGCGTCGACGACGGTCTCCGAGCCGCCGGACTCGTTGGTGGTCCACACCGTGTGGTGCACGGGGTCGTAGGCCAGGCCGTCGGGGGTGTCGCCGGTGGGGCCGCGGTGCAGGACCTTGCCGGTGGTTTCGTCGATGGTGGCGACCTGGTTTGCGTCGCTGGCGGTGGCGTAGACACGGTGCAGGGCGGGGACGGCCAGGACGCCGGGCAGGCCGTAGATGGTCCGTACGACCTTGTCCGCGTGGGTGTCCACCTCGATGACCTGGCTCGTGCCGAGGTGGGCGATGAACAGCAGGCCGCGGCCGGGGTCGAGGCTCGCGTAGTCGAAGCGGGAGCTGTCGCCGGGCAGGGAGATCTCCTTGACCTGGCGGAGGGGCAGCGCCTGCTTGGGCGGCCCATCGCCCCCCGGGTGAGCAGTACGCCGGCCACGGCGGCGACGACCGCGAGGACCAGGCCGGCGGCCAGAGCCAGCAGGGTGCGGGGGCTGAGGCGACGGATCATATGTGGGCTTTGCGGGGTCGGTGGTGAAACGGTCCGGTCGTCCGGGGCGGTAGCAGTGGGACGACCGGCCGTTCAATACAAGTAGATGTCGACGACCATGGCCGCTCCAGCGGCCAGGAACGCGTGCCGGACGCTGGTGCGCGCGGGTTGCCCGGCCAGCGTGCCCAGCTCGTAGCCGAGGGACGCGGCGGCCACCGTGAAGACGCCGGAGCCGGTGTCCTGCCAGCTCACCGGGAAGACGGTCACGGGTACGTCGGTGAAGAACTGGTTCCCGTACGCGTTCGACGATGTCGATGTCGCCCTTGCGGAGCGCCTGGACAACCTTCTGCACCTCGGGTGCGGTCATGACGAAGTCGCCGTTGATGGCCGCCTTGTTGCCGCCGGGGGCTGGAAGTTGATGTCATGGGCGACCTGCGACCTGGTCGTCACCGAGGACGAACTGCCCAAGGTCACCGACGCCCTCCAGGCATCGAGCAGACCGCTCTGCACAAGCATCGAACTCGCCCTCCGGCACCCCCGCGACGCCACCGAACTGCCTGCCGCCCTGGTCTCCGCCCACGAGGAGACCGAACGGCTCGTCCAGCTCGGCGAAGACCTGCTGCTGCTCGCCCGCACCGACCGCCGCGACACCACCCCAGCCGGATCGGCGGTTTCCGACCTGGTACGGCTGCTGCATCGTGGCCGCCCGCCTGCGCAACGGCTCCCCCGACAAGGCCATCACCGTCGACTGCCCCGCTGGGCCGACCGCCGCCGTTCCGAGCGACCGACTCGACCGGGCGGTGACGAACCTGGTCCACAACGCCCAGCAGCACGGCCGCGACCCCGTCGAAGTGACCCCCGCCCTGATGGGGACCATGCCCGCATCGAAGTCCGCGACCACGGCACCGGCTTCCCGCCCGACTTCCTCCCGCACGCCTTCGACCGCTTCACCCAGGCCGACCGCTCCCGCAGTACCACCGGCACCGGCCTCGGACTGGCGATCACCGCCGCCGGCGGCGAGTACGGCGCCTTCAACCACCCCGACGGCGGAGCGGTCGCATGGATCTCCCTCCCGGCCCTGCCGCGGCCACCCGCGTCGGCTTGAGGAGCCCCGAGCGTCGTGCAACCATGGTTACGTCTCGTCAGGATCCAGCTATTGGGAGCATCTATGGACTGGCCAGAATCCACCGCACGGATCGGCACATCCCATGGTCACTGACCGGTCGATCCGCAACCCGGGCGAGTGGATCCTGCTCTCCTACCGGATGCCCCGCGAGCCCTCCACGCCCCGCATCGCCCTCTGGCGCAAGCTCAAGCGCCTGGGCGTCGCCCAGCTCTCCGACGGCCTGGTCGCCCTGCCCGCCGACGCCCGTACCCGCGAACAGCTGGAGTGGATCGCCGACGAGGCGATCGAAGCCGGCGGCACAGCCTCCATCTGGATCGCCCGGCCCGCCACCCACGCCCAGGAACGCGAACTGGCCACCGCCATGGCCACCGCCCGCGCCGCCGAGTACCAGGCCGTCATCGACCAGGCCACCGGCACGGCCAACACCGCGGCCGTCGTACGCAGACTCCGCGCCGAACTGCGCCGCATAAGCCGCCGCGACTTCTTCCCGCCCCTCGAACGCGACCTCGCACACGCCGCCGTACGCGCGCTCGCCGAGGAACCAGGCGGCAAAAACGCCCCAGCGCCGAAGACCGCAAGCCACCCGGAGAAGAACGCATGAAGTGGGCCACCCGCGCCGGCATCCACATCGACCGGGCCGCCTGCGCCTGGCTCATCCGCCACCACATCGACAACGACGCGGAGTTCGTCTTCGTCACCGACCCCGCCGAAGTCCCGGACGGGGCCACCCCGTTCGACATGCGCGGCGTCGAACTCGGCCACCACGGCGGCGACTGCTCCTTCGAGACGATCCTGCGCCACTACGACCTGACCGACCCCGTGCTGTGGAAACTCGCCGAGATCGTCCACGAGGCCGACCTCGACGACGAACGCTACGACGCCCCCGAAGCCCCCGGCGTGGACGTCGTCCTGCGCGGCCTGTCCATGATCTGCGACGACGAACGGATCCTGGAGCTGACTGGCCCGCTCTTCGACGGCCTGTACGAGTACCACCACCGGGGCATGCTGCTGGGGCGCGAGCCCTCCTGACCACGCCATCCCGGAGCACGCAATGCCGCTCGTCATCGCCTCGTGCCCCGAGATCCTCAGCACCGCCCACATCGGGCTGACAGCCGCCATCACCAGCGCCTTCGCACTCGCCGTGGCCGTCTGGCGGCTTCCGCGGGCCGCGTGGCCCGACATGGCCGCGGTCGCCGTACTGTCCGCGGCATCGGTGTACCTGTGGCGGACCTCCGCGAACATGACGCCGCTGAACAAGGACGGCCTGCCGGGATTCTCCGCCAACGACTGGGGAGCGCCGGTCCTCACGTACGTCTTCCTCAGCCTCTACACCGACGTCCGCCTTCCGGCAGATCCACGCCGCTACGCCCAGACCCGGGCACTCGCCACCCTTGCCTCACTGGCGGTCAACGTCATCACCATCTGACCGGCGACCGTTTGAGAGAAAATGCAACTGTGGTTACAGCGCCGCTATGGTTCCGACGACACGACCACGCCCACGATGCCGAGATACCCGAACGGGCCATGGCAACGGCGCCGATCGACCCTGGCTTCGCCGCCGCGCCTCCTGCCGACCGCAGTCGCCCTGGCCCCCCGGAGCTGCAGTCACCTGCACGGCCTGGTGACCGCGGAGATCCACGGACACCTGGGCGGCGGGACGAAGAGCATGGACAAGCCGCCCTATGCCCGCACCTTTACGGTCATCGCGCGCTCGTTCTCATCGGCACCCACTCTCCCGCCCGAGATCGTCCCGGGGGCAGCCAGGCGAACGTGACGATCACCGGAAGGCGCCGAGGAAACCCGGCGCGCGCCTCGGTGATCCACACCGGGCCGCCGAGCTGTGCTACGGTTTCGGTGTTGCAGTTGTGGTACCCATGAACCTATGTGCGCCTGACGGGAATGCTTCTCCTTCAGGCGCATTATTTGTTTTCCGGCATCTCCGGATGGGGCCTCTGCCTACAGAAGGAGAAGGTCATGGCACAGGGAACCGTGAAGTGGTTCAACGCCGAAAAGGGTTTCGGCTTCATCCAGC
The DNA here is from genome assembly GCF_044388685.1 of Streptomyces sp. NPDC020192. Classification (NCBI taxonomy): domain Bacteria; kingdom Bacillati; phylum Actinomycetota; class Actinomycetes; order Kitasatosporales; family Streptomycetaceae; genus Streptomyces; species Streptomyces sp. NPDC020192. Next base: position 14,690 of record NZ_JBIRXG010000031.1, read on the forward strand.
AGGACGGCGGCGGTCCCGACGTCTTCGCTCACTACTCGAACATCGCGACCCAGGGCTTCCGTGAGCTCCAGGAGGGCCAGCGGGTCTCCTTCGACGTCACGCAGGGCCAGAAGGGCCCGCAGGCGGAGAACATCGTCCCCGCCTGATAGCCGGACGCGTATCCACTCACCGGGGTCCGCACCGTCATGGTGCGGACCCCGGTTTGTGCTGTTTCCAGGAAGGCAGACAACTGCATGTCCCGCAGGCCCCACAAGCCGAACCGGCGCGCCTCGTCGCCCCGACCGTCCACTTCGTCACCGCAGGAATTCCGGCTGCCGGAGAGCACGACACCCGCACTTCCCGCCGTCGAGGACTTCGCCCGTCTGGACATGCCCGCGGGGCTGCTGAAGACCCTCACCGCGCAGGGCGTGACCGCCCCCTTCCCCATCCAGGCCGCCACGCTGCCCAACTCGCTGGCCGGCCGTGACCTGCTGGGACGGGGGCGCACCGGCTCCGGCAAGACCCTCGCGTTCGGGCTGGCGCTCCTGGCCCGCACGGCCGGACTGCGGGCGGAGCCCAGGGCACCCCTCGCCCTCGTGCTGGTGCCCACCCGTGAACTCGCCCAGCAGGTGACCGACGCGCTGACCCCCTACGCGACAGCGGTGAACCTGCGGCTGGCCACCGTGGTCGGCGGGCTGTCCATCACGAAGCAGGCCGGTGCGCTCCGGCGCGGTGCCGACGTCGTCGTGGCGACACCGGGCAGGCTCAACGACCTCGTGGAACGCGGGGACTGCGTACTCGACCAGGTACGCATCACCGTGCTGGACGAAGCCGACCAGATGACCGACATGGGCTTCCTGCCGCAGATCACCAAGCTGATCCAGCAGGTACGGCCCGACGGACAGCGCATGCTCTTCTCGGCCACCCTGGACCGCAACATCGACCGCCTGGTGCAGCGGTTTTTGACCGACCCTGTGGTGCACTCCGTGGACCCGGCCGCGGGAGCGGTGACCACCATGGAGCACCACGTGCTCCACGTCCAAGACGAGACCGACAAGAAGGCCGTCACCACGCGCATCGCGGCCCGTGACGGTCGGGTCATCCTCTTCCTCGACACCAAGAGATCCGCGGACCGGCTCGCCAAGCGGCTCCTGGCCGTCGGTGTCCGCGCGGCGGCACTGCACGGAGGCCGCTCCCAGCCGCAGCGCAACCGCACCCTGGAACAGTTCAAGAACGGCCAGGTCACCGCCCTGGTGGCGACGAACGTCGCGGCCCGGGGCATACACATCGACGACCTCGACCTCGTCGTGAACGTCGATCCCCCCACCGACCACAAGGACTACCTCCACCGGGGCGGCCGCACGGCCCGCGCCGGCGGCTCCGGCAGCGTGGTCACGCTGGTCCTGCCCGAGCAGAAGCGGGACGTCACACGGCTCATGTCGGACGCGGGCATCCGCCCCCGCACGGCCCGCATCGCCTCCAGCGACGCGGAACTGGCCACCATCACCGGCGCCCGCGAGCCCTCCGGCGTGGCCGTCACCATCGACGTCCCCCAGCCGACAGCGCCGACGCCTATCCGCCCGGACCGGAAAGCCGGCACCAAGCCGAGCAGGCGATCCGGCGGCCGACGCCGAAACGGCGGTGGGGCCGAAGCAACGACAGGTGCTGCCACCAGGACACAGGGCCGGGGCTCCGACCGCCGGACCACGGCCGAAACGACAGCATCTCGTGGTACCTCCGCAACCGGCGGGCGCGATTCTGCCCGCCGAACGGGATCCGGCGGTGCCACGGGCGGTACCGGTGGAGCGGTCGGCCGCGGCTCCGACCGCCAGTCCGCGACCGGCACTGCCTCGGGCAAAGCAGCCCGCGGATCCGGCCGGCGGACGGCGCCCGGCCCGGCCGCCGGTGGCGCTGCCGGGACCAGGGGCCGCAACTCCGACCGCCGAGGAGGCCGCCGCACCTCCGGCGCCTAAAGCCGCATCCGGCCAACGGAATGCCGAATGCGGCCATGGGTTCAGGCGCCAACCCTGATCGTCGGACGAGGCCGACCCGCCACCACCCATGGTGCCGACAACGGCCGACGTCCGCTCATCGGACCACACGTACGGCGTGCCCAGGGGGCCCGGGTGATCCGCTCCGCGGCCACAGCGGCGGAGGCCGGGCCGGGGAGAGAGGCAGCGCGGTCCGGATCACGGTCTGACCGGAGGCGTCGGGGGCCGGGACGAGGCCGACCTCGACGCTGCTGAGCCGCTGGGCGAGCCGGGCGGCCGGGACGGATGCCTCCGCGGTCCTGGCCCGTCGCGGTCCCGGCGGGGGTGTCGTGGCAGTGCGGCCCGGCCGCGGGCCGTCCGGCGGACCGCGACAGTAGGCCGTGGGCGCGGGCACCAGGGGACGACGACGATCCCGTCCGTGCCCGAGGACCCGGCCGCCGGATGGCTGTCAGTCCTGGGTTCGCACATAATCGTCCAGCGGGACCTGGCTGATCGCGTCCATGGTGAACGCGCCTAGGGCCACGGTGACCGCTCCGGCGATCGCGCCCAGGCAGGCGAGCGTCGGGCCGTCGTGGTTCGGGATGCCGCCTGTCGACAAGTAGGCTCCGGTCAGCGCGCCCATCAGGACCCTCTTGAGGTCCGGTGCGGGGGCCGAGGTCGCGTCCGGTGCCATGCGGTACACGATGCTGGCGAGCGTGACGGCCAGTCCGCTGGCGTCGGGCCGGTTCTTGATCTTGGCCGCCTGGTCCTCCGCCTGGCCGTTCTGGAACACCAGCCTGCCGAGCTCGCCGAGCTCCTCGACGTCCTGGTCGGTCAGGCCGGCCATCGACCTGAGCCGGAGGAGGTGGTAATGGAATCTGCGGGATTTCACGTCCTCGATGAAGAAGTGGGCCACCGAGTCGAAGGATTCGTCTGCCTGTGGGAAGTCAGACATGGTGCTGCCCCTCAGATGCCGCGGTTCGGGTTGGCGAGCAGGTCATGCATGCTCCAGGTGTGAGAACGGGCGAACCATCCGTCGAAGACGCTAGGGGCATCCGCCCGGCCCCGCCTGCGTACCTGGGCCGTCCGTGGACGCACCGCCCGGTCCCGAACCCCTCGGACACGCGACCCGACGCGGTCTATGCCCGTCGGCGCATGCTGTGTGCGTCCCCTGAGAGGGTGGTACGTGAGTTGATGTCCGCAGCGGGGCGCCGGCCGCGGCGAACACCGCCATGATCTGCTGGTAGGCCGGATGGTCCGGCAGCTTCGGGGCCGGCGGCATTGTCGTGCAACGACTCGGCGAGCACCACCACCGCGATCACCAGACCCAACACGTCAACGGCCAAGCCGCGCTTGCGGCCCGGTACTTTTGCCGCATCACGCCCGTCGAGTCGAGCATCACCAGGCTCGGGTCCGCCTTCCGCCGTGCCTTCTCCCGCACCTGCCAACGCAGCGGGTCTCGTCGGACAGTTCAGTCTTGTAGGGCTTGCGCTCGCGCACGGTGTTCAGCCCAGCAGCTTGACCTCCTGCCCGCCCGCAACGGGACACTGTGCCGCCCGTCCCCCGTCATGCACCGGATCCTGCTGCTCGGCGCCCGGACTTCCGGCACCACGGCATCCGGCTCCGGGGTGCGCAGCTCTCCACCGGGAGCAGCTCTGCGACCCGCTCGCCGATCCAGTGGCCGAGTGCTTGGTAGGCGTCGAAGCGCCTGCTGTCGAACCACTGGTCGCTGGTGCCGTCGTGGGGAAATTCCTGGTTGGCCTGGGCGTATGCGAGGAGTGCGTAGGGCATGTCGGCGGTCAGCGTGGCCCGGGCGACGATCAGCCGTCCCCGCGTCCCCAGCGTTCGGCCGCGTTCGTCCACCAGTGCGCGCGGGTACACGATCTCGCCCTCGACCACTGTGTCGGCCGAGAGCCGGAGGTCGAGGGCGGCCAGTGGGTTCGGCGGGGGCGGCTGGGCCTGCTGCGGTGTGAGGGGAGGCGCGCTGCCCGGAACGAGTTTCCGCCAGTCCTCGCGCGCGATCCTGATCTCGACGCCAAGCTCCTCCTGGGCCAGGGCGATGGCCTCGCCCAGAGCGGGGGCGAAGGCCCCGGAGCCCCCGCTGGCGTCCACGCACACGGCGGTGGTGACGCCGTGCCGGAGCAGTTCGACCAAGCCGAGGTTCTCGTAGTGCCCGCCGTCCGTGACCAGCAGCATCCGGTCGTCCATCGGGTAGCGGCCGGACAGTTCCCGCAGCAGGTACGGCAGGCGGCGGATGCCAGGCATCGGAGGCAGCCCCCAGTCGGCACGCTCGTCCCAAAGAGCTCCCAGCACACCGGGGTTGGGAAGCCAGGTGCCGAGCCGGGCGTTGGAGAGCGCGAACAGCGTCTGGAACGCACGCGCCTGGCGTCCCATGGCCGAGGCGAAGGCCGCACCGGAGACGGCAACGGCCGACTCGACGGTCAGGTCCTTGCGGATGACCGGCCTGGTGCGGTTCCACAGGACGCCCGTCCGGGCGTACCCGACGTCCGGACCGCCGACGTAGTCGTATGACAGGGTGAACGACACCGCATGCCGCCCCGGCGGTGTGCGGTCGTCGCCGGACAGGTTGGCCGCCGCGGCGAAGACGACCTGGGGGAAGCCGGGGTGCCGCCTACCGTAGCAGGCAAGCGGCGTCGGCTCGTCGAACTCGTAGGGGACCGCCAGCTGTTCGCCGTCCGGGTCGGTCCTGGGGCGGACGGCGAAAGCGGTGGCCAGCCGGGCGCGGTAGAAGGGGTGGAGACTCGTCCACGTCTGGTCGAGGCTCAGCGCGACCACCCCGAGGACGACGGGAAGGCCGATTTGGACCGCCCCCGGCCATGTCCGCCCGCCGTGGATCGCCCCGCCCAGAACAAGCAGGGAGGCCACTGCCACCACAATGAGAACCACCCATACCAGCAGATACTTGGCGACAACAGGTATGGCGCGCACCAGTTGCGAACGCCTGGCGGATTCGACGGCGTGCTCGGCGGTCTCGATGCGCCGCCATGTGGTACTGACCAGCACGGTCACATAGGTGAGCAGCCCCACGGCTCCGCCGCTCGCTGCGGTCGCCGGGGCATGAAGTGTCCATATACGTGCCGTCCCCCACTCCAGGGCGGGGAAGACAAGGACCACAACGGCCAGCAGCAGGCCCGCCACCACGAACGTGAGGAAGGCCTTCTTCAACGCGCCCGACAAGAACTGCCTGGCGAGGAACAAGGAAACCAGCCACAGGAACCAGAACACGGCAGCGCAGCAGAGCAGGGCCAGAACGGCCCACAGCGCGGGTCCCCGGAAGCCCGGGAGCCGGGTCGGGTCTGCCAGCGGAACGAGGTGGTAGCCCCAGCTCAGGGCGAGGCCCAGGACCAGCAGAGTGGCGGTGAGCAGCCCCAGGGAGGCGAGCAGGCCCCGCAGGACGGCCCCGATGGCGACCAGCCATTGGCCGGTGCCTTCCGCGACGTACTTCGAGTGCCGGCGGGTGTGGTCCTCTTCCGGCGTGCCGGGCATGAAGACGTCGTCGGTACCGGCTCTGTACCGGCCTTCCTCACACCACCGGCTCTTCCCGGCCAGCGCCAGTTGCAGGGCACCCGTGGTGTAGCCGCCTCCGGATACCGACACCAGGTAGCGCGCCCTGCACAGCTGGGGGCGGAGGGCCTGCAGTGCGCCCAGGGTGACGCAGGCCGAGCGGATGCCGCCGCCCGAGACGCAGAAGCCGAGCCCGCCCTGTTCCCGGCCGGGCGGCACCCGGCTGCCGTTTTCCCAGCGCGCTTCCCTGGAACGGGGAGGGTCACAGCGTGCCGTCCCCGGCCAGCGCCGCCGGCCCCACTCCATCACGGGCCAGGGCGCGACGACGTCGGGCCTCTCGGGGCCGGAGTCGGTCGTGTCGCCTCTGCGCCTGCTTTCGCATGCGCATGTCCTGTGGCATGCGCGCTCCCTGGCGTACCTGCGCTGGGCACAGCCGTAGAACACGGCCCGTTTGAGGACGATCGCGACCACGACCGCAGCGACCGGCACGGTGACGACGAGCAGCAGCCACTTGACCGTCGCGAAGCCCGCAGCCCACGCGAACGGCCAGTCCGCGCCGCTCAGCCCATGGAGCAGCAGCAGCTTCTCGGTCACGGCGCACACACACGCTGCGACGACTCCGCCGATCCCGTACACGACCAGGCAGCGGTGTCTCATGCGCACCGCTATGGTGCGGCCGCTCAGCCACAACGCGAGGACCGTGCTGACGGTGTACGTCCCTATGAGGACGAAGTCGGCCGTCAGCGCCGTACGGAAGTCGGCCGTCCGGACGCCGACGAGGGTGTGCGCCGCACGCGCGCTGCCGGCCAGTTGCAGCCCCACGTCGTCGACGACGGAGGCTTGGAGGCGGATCCAGAGCCCGGCCGCGAAGACGGCGAGGGCCACGACGGCCAGGACGCAGCTGTGCACGCGCGACAGCGGGGCGGGGCGGGCGTCTCCCGGCGAGGCCGGCAGTCTGCGCGTCGCGTCATCCGCCTCCTGTCTCACTGCGGGACCCCCGCCGCGGACCAGGGGGCGAAGGCGTTGTCCACCGACCGCAGCGACGCCCGCAGCCCCGGGAAGTGCCTCAGCAGAACGCTGGTCATGGTGTTGTTCTCGATCCAGTCCAGGCCGGTCCTGGTGTACACCTGCGGCGTGTAGTCCCTGGTGAGGAACCGGTCGCTGTTGAGGCGGCGGGAGGCCATCAGGACGAAGACACGGAAGGCCGTGTCGCTGAACGCGAAGCCCTTCGGGCGGGGTTCGGCGAACATGCCCACCGAGAGGTCGACGCGCTCGATGTCCCCGTCGTAGACCCGGCGCAGTTCCTCGGCCCAGACGGGGTTGTCCGTGAGGGTGTCGAAGTCATCGGCAGGGAGGAGTTGGAGCTGGCGCCGGAACTCGTTGTAGCGGGGCACGCCCACCTCCCGCGAGCGCAGGATGTCGACGGCCCCGAGGTCCATGAGCTTGCCGTCGGGCCGTTGGAACTCCTGGAGGAACCGGGGGTAGTTGTGCAGGGTCACCAGGCCCGGGTGTGACGTGCCGAAGGAATAGAGCAGGTCGGTCAGGGAGTGCTTGCCGAGGATGTCGTACGCCTGCTGCCCTGTCAGTTCCCGGAAGGTTGCCGCCTGCAGGAGCGAGTCGTCGGCGGCCGACCGGAAGCTCCAGTCGTCGGGGATGAGGGGGTGCATACGGTAGACGGCGACGAACTCCTCTGTGAGCGAGTACGGGACGCCGAAGTGGTCTGTGCGCCCGCCCACGATGCCGCTGAGTACCTCGCTCCTGCTGAGACGGCCGAAGATCTGGTGCAGGCGCTCGCCCAGCAGGCCGTACCAGTTGGCGTGCATGGCGGCGACGGTCGTCGGGTGGCTGATGACGGCGGGCGTCCATTCCACAGTGTGGATCTTGGCGATGAGCGCCGCTGTGATCAGCCGTGCCCGTTGGAAGAGCTCCTCGTCGGACCACGCCGGGTAGGCGTCGTGCAACGCGTCGCAGATCGCGTTGTGTTCGAGCAGGAAGACCATGTGCATCATGGCCAGTCCCAGCCAGAAGCCGGGAATGCCCGACGGGTCCTTGTCCGGGTCGTCCGGGAACAGCGGGCCGTTGGGGACGCGGAGCCTGCCCCCTTCGCCGGTGCGCAGCGACCGCTGCTCGTCCGGGCTGTTTCCGTACAGTTGGGACGCGTCCCACCAGGGTGAGTTCTCGTTGAGGAAGGTCGGCGGCAGGCCGTCGTGCCCGTCCGCGCGGGTGGGGTCCGGGATGGTCCTCGGCACGAGCATCGGTGGCGTGGGCCACGGGTCGCCGTCGGCCAGATCGATGCGCCAGGGACGGTCCATGGTGCCCTGCCCGTGACTGACCCAGTCCTTGATCATGAACTGGAGCCAGGCGGCGACCAGGGTGTTGACGGACTCTGCCGGGACGAACGCGTGCCGAGTCAGCAGGGCCCGGCTCACCTCGCGCGGGCTCGGGGAGAGAATGCGTGGCTCGGGTTCGGGAAAGGCCCGGTCCGGCGGCACGTTACGGCCGAAGCGCGAACGAGCCATGCCCATACGGGGATCGGTCAGGTCGTTGTAGGTGCCGTCGGCCGTGCGCCCCGTGAGATCCTGCACGTCCGGGGGGCCGACGTCCGGCAGGTTGCACGACGGGTAGGAGCCGGTGTCGAAGAGGTTCTTGCGGCGCAGGTTGTCCCGCAGGCCGATGAGGGTCAGCAGAGCGAGGGGCTTGGGCAGGCGCTGCCAGCCGACCTTCTGGTCGACGGCGACCGCCAGCCGGTCGTGCAGCTGTACGAACCACGCGGCTCGGCCTTGTGGTGCTGTGCTCATGAGGGGATTCCTTCCGGCGTCCCGTCCCGGGAGGCGCGGCGGCTACGGCGTCAGCGGACGTCCGACGGCCGGCGCGGCCACCCCCGGGCGACGAGTGTCAGGGCGACGTTGACCGTCGAGATCGCCGTGGTCGCAGCGGCCATGCGGCGCGGAAGCAGGCCCTCGCGGCCGGCGCAGGCGGCGGCCAGGACGTCGCTCGCGTGGATGAGCGTGCCGGTCCGCAGCGCCCGGTCAAGGTCGTCCGCGTCCGCGGGGCACAGGAGTTGGGCGCCGATGACCACGGTGCGCACGCCGAACATGCGGAGCACGTAGACCAGGGCGGGCTGTCCGGGGTCCGCGCCCAGACGGCGGGCCATCACTCTCGGAGTCAGCAGGGCCGCTGCGCCGTTCACCAGTCGGATCACGGCCAGGGAACAGCGCGCGCCTGTCCGCACGTCCATCTCAGCATCCCTTCCAGGAGGGCATCCAGAGGACGTTTCCTCCCTTTTCCTACGATATGAGAAGCGGTCTTGATGTGCGCGTCGGGCCGCGGGACGGCCGCCGGCCCGTCATTCCTCCTCTCCGGGCTCCTGGTGCCGCGTACCGTTCATGGCCTGTCTGAGCCACGCGAGCCGTAGATAGATCGTGCGGCGGGCACGGTTCTGGTTGCCCAGCGGCCGGTGTTCGGGCACGGCGTGCCAAGGATTGAAGGACAGCCGGTCCGCACGGGCGAACTGGTCCGCCGGATCGCACTCTTGCCGGAGCAGGCGCAGGGTGGCCACCGGCACGAACGGCGAGAGGCGTTCGGGCCACACCACGGACGCGTTCTCGACCGGCATCCGGTGGGCGTCGGTCTGCACCTGGACGAGAAAGTCGAAGGAGACGTCGTGTTCCCGCAGTGCGGCGGCCAGGGCCTGCTGCAGGTAGTCGTCGGGCGGGTGCCAGGGAACTCGGCTGCGGGTCCCGTCGCGGGGCACGAAGGAGAACTGCATGGCCTGGCCCGCCCCGAGGAGGTACGGCGTGCAGCTCCAGTAGCGGGCCTCCAGCGGGCTGGTCTGGGTCTTCGCGTACAGCCCCTGCATGATCATGTCGCAGAGGTGCGGGTGACGGGTGTCGAGGAAGTACAGGACCGGAGTGCCCGCGAAGACGTGCTGTTGGAGCCTGAGGTTCTCGACGACGTCGGGCGTGGTGAAGGTCGGCGCGCTGATGCCGGTGAAGTCCTGGGTCCACCGCTCGTCGTCGAGCAGCTTCTCGCCCCCGACGCCGAGGAGTTTGACGCCGATGCTGAGGATCCCGTTGTCCTTGATGTCGGGCGGCGCGAGGGGGCCGGGGCCCGCGAAGCGGACCCAGGCGCGGTAGGTGGCGGGGGTTCGGAACACGCCGTGCCGCAGCCGTGCGGGCAGGTCGTCCCGGACGGTGAAGTCCGCGTGGACGACCCCGTAGGTCTTGGTGTTGCCGGCTCGTTGGGCCTCCCCCGGCCGGTACTGGCGCCGGACGAAGCGGGCCATCTGCTGTGCGACGGCCTCGGCGACCGCCGCCTCGCCCGGCACGGCCCGCTCTTCGGCGAGACCCAGGTGCTCGTCCCGGCGGCGTACGTTGATGCACCACTGCGCGGCGGCCTGGAGGGGACGCAGCAGGGTCCGGTCGAACAGCGGGCGCACGTAGGGGTCGATGCGCCGCTCCAGCAGGACGCAACCCAGGACCGCGTCGTTGAATCGCTGCCCGGCGCTCACTGCCGCTTCCCCTCGGGTACGGCCGTGCAGAGGCAGTGCAGCGCCTTCAGGCCCGGGAGGAAGAAGTAGGCGCCGCCCTGAACGGTGACGAACTGGGGAAGGCCGAGGTGGCGGGTGCGGAAGGGCCTGCCCTGCTCGGTGAATGTCGAACGGCGATCCTGGCGCGGCGCGACGATCGGGTCGGGGCCGTCGTGGAGCCCGTTGAAGTTCGGGTTGTCGAGCCAGGTGTGCTGGATGAACTCGAACTGGCGGGAGATGTTGGCGTTCAGCCCGAGGAAGTGCAGTCCGCGTGCGTCGGGGGCGTCCCCCGTGCCGTCAGGGCCGTAGGGCCGGCCGCGGCGCAGCAGCCGGTGGCGGCGTCCGACGGCGACCGAATCGGCGGAACCGGGGCGGGGATCGAGGGAGTCACGGGGGTTGGCCCGGCGGATATGGGCCCCGAGCGGACAGCGAAGGCCGTCCGGGTCCGTGGCGTAGTAGCCGAAGCCGTTGTCCGTCGCCAGGGCGGGGTCGTCGTGCTCGGGCGCCCGGACCAGAGGGGCACCGCCGGGCCAGCGTCCCAGCATGCGCGCGGCGAGCGCCTCCTGTGCGGCGGGGTCGCTGCTGCCGTCGGGGCGCCGTGTCTCCGCGTCGAGGTAGTCCCGGAAGGCCTCGACGTTCTGGCGGAGCTGCCGGAAGACCAGGTAGCTGCCGTTGCGCCCGAAGTCCACGCCACCCTCGGGCGCGCGCGGCAGCACACCGAGGGGGTCGTAGGCGGGCGGCAGCAGCGGACGGTCCGTCAGCAGCCCGTACTCGTTGGGATAGCCGAGGACGAATTCCCCGGCCCTGACCACTTGCTCACCGTCTGTGCCCCCGTCGCGGGCCGCTGCGGCCTTGGACAGCCCCTCGATGAGGGGCTGGGAGATGCCGTCGCGGAAGCCGAAGTGCTCACGGCCCGTCAGTTCGACGGTGCCCAGCCGGACGGTCTCGGTGAACGCGCCAGGGGCCAGGACCTCTCGGCGCATCTCGGCCTCCAGTTGCTCCAGCCACCCCCCGTCGCGTGCGTAGAGCATCACCAGGACGTGCACGGGCGGGCCGGCCGGGCCGCCCCACTGCCAGTACCGGGGGGCGCTCTCCCCGACGTCCCCGAGGAAGCGGCTGCGGTCGGGGTCGGTCATCCCCACGACGAACTCGTACGGGAATCCGTTGAGTTCCGGTGTCGCCAGTCCCAGACGCCGCAGGCCGTCCGAGGTGAGGGCCACGTTGACCGCTGTGTCCGAGGGTTCGGAGAGGCCGTTCGTCACGCGGGGCGCCAGCCTCCCCAGCGCGGCACGGGCGGTGGCCGCCGGCCCGGCAGTGGCGAGCACCAGGAAGCAGGCCGACGTCAGGGTGCGGTAGCCGCGGGTGACCAGGCCCTGGATGTCGTCGAGTTCCAGCGACGTCGTCATGGTGGCGCCCTTCCTTCGCAGCTCTTCAGAACAGGGCGAGCCAGGCCTCCGTCTCGGCGGGGCCGAGGTCCCCGAAGAGGCCTGCCCGGATGCGGGCGGCGATGTCGAGGTCGTGTGCGGTCGACGTGTCGTACGCCGAGTACCAGACCTGCGTCGGCGCCTGGTGGCACCGCAGGTAGTTCTTGAAGGCCTGCTCGTCCCTGGCGCCGTCCAGCACGAGCCAGCGCACCCGCGGATAGCCGAGGCCGTTGCTGAAGACGGCGTTGAGCCCCCAGGCGACCTTGTCGATGAAGTCGTCCATGTAGCTTTCCAGGCTGCCGTCGTAGTTGCTCGCGAAGATCACCCGCCGTTTCCCGTCGACGAACAGCCAGCGGGCGAAGTGGATCGTCTTGACCCCGGCGAGGTTGCCCCGGTTGAAGACGTGGCGGACGCCGTAGTCCACGACGAACAGGACGACGGTGAGCGTGATCCGCCGGAACGGACCGGTCTTGACTGAGCCGACGGCGGTGAACGGGTTCTGCGCCACGAAGTCTTCGCAGCCCGCGAGTTCGCCCATGCGGTCGTGGCTCGGACGGGCACGATCGGGGACATCGCGGCGTTCGTGCAACCTGAGCAGAACGGCCCAGACCGGCAGGGCGATCACGAGAAACGGCAGCAGCACCAGGGCGGCCAGCGGAACCCCGACCCGGTGGGCGGCCTGGCGGATCCGCCACCCGAGCGGGGGCGGCGCGGGCCCGGTGCGGGCCCAGGCGAGGTCCTCGCGGCTGCCGACGTATGCCTGGACGGCGGCCCTGATCTCCACAGGGCTCCTGTCGGCCAGAGCCGGTCCGTGCCGGTCGAGGAATTCCTCGATCACCTCGCGCAGCATGGCCTCCTGCTCGATCTGCTGCCGTCCCCTCCCGACGGTGTTGACGTAATAGGCGGCGCAGGGCACCACATGGGAATGCAGCCAGTCGATCCGCGCCGCATCCGGGGAGCCGCCTGCCGGATATCCGGCGCAGTGCCCGAACACCCGGTCCAGGCCGTCGCTCGCCTTGCGGACCAGATCGGCGAGGTGGGCTTCCACGGGCCCGTCCACCTCGCCCATGTACACGACGCTGGGCGGCATGTCCGCTGTGGCGCCGCCGGGCCCCTCGGGAACAAGGACGACGCGTGCGAAGTGAATGCTCGGTACTTCGGCAAAGGGGAACAACTCCCCGGCCGTGCCCTTCCGGCCGGCCTCGTGCAGCAGTTCCCGCACCTCGGCGACTCGATCGGGCGGCAGGGCGGCCTGGACGGTGACCGCCGTCTGATACGGCATCTTCAAGCACCTCCGCCTCTGCTCGGGCAGTTCAGGTCCGCGCATCCCGGAATGTCAGGCTGAAATCCAGGACTTTGCGCCGCCCCCAGTAGACGTTGCCGAGATAGACCCCCTGCCCGACGCCGCGGATCTCGTCCCGGATCCGGTGGGCCACGAGCGAGGTGCGCGAGTAGTCGAGGACGATGCACGCGCCGTTGTCTGACCAGCTCGAGTCCCGGTAGACCCGCGCCCGCACCGCCCGGATCCCGAACGGCGTGACGAGATTGCGCAGTTCACGGCCGTCGGGGTCGAAGACCTTGCCCTGCCACATGAGACGCCGCGCCAGTACGGCTGCCACGGCGTTCATCTTCGGGCCGAGTCCCAGGAGCACTGTCCCCAGGCCCTTGCCCCGGGGAATCTCGCCGGGCGGGGAGGAACGGAACAGCCGATCGAGCTCGGACCGCGACATGCCCAGCAGCCGGTCGGCGCCGATGTCGATGGCGTGGCTCATCGTGCACCTCCATGGGCCCACTGCCGTGGGCACGTGTTTCGTGCACTGTCGCTACAGCCATCCTATTTCGCCCCGTCCGTCCCCGGCATCCCGACGGCCCCGCGATTCGACAGCCGCACGGGGCGCGCACACGATGGGTGTGTGGGGCAGGCCCGCCAGGGATGGCTGAATCGTGAACTATGCCCATTAGGCATTCCAAAGGAAGGGCCCTCGGTCAAGAAGGACACTGATGATCAGTGACCGTCAGTGGCATCGGCCAACCTCTTCAGCCGAGTGCGGGTGCGCTGCCGAGGACGTCGCCGAACTTGCTGATCAGTTGTGGGCGGACCCGGGGCGGTTGTAGGCCGCGCCGCCGGCCTCGGCTCAGTCGGGGATCTCCTCACTCATGTCGGCCGGGCCGCCGGCGATGTGCCGGGCCGGTTCCTCGTACAGGGCGCGCAACGAGGCCGGTACGGACGGCAGGTGTCCGACCTGCTTCAGTCGGCGCACGATGCAATCGTCGGTGTACCGGTGCGGGGCGGTGTCCTCGCTGACGCTCAGCGCCGGGCGGATACCGCTCCAGGTGACCTGCAACAGCCGGGCCCGCCCGACCAGGCCCGCGGTCAGGCAGTCCAGCCGGGTGCGCATCTGGCGGACCTGTTCGAGGGCGTCCCACCCGGGGACCCGTCGGTGGGCCTCGGCGCCACGGCGCCGAACCGGCAGCTGCCCGAAGACCGGCTCGGGTTGGACCTGACGTGTTGTCAACCTGCCGATTCAGTCGGTTGTCTGTGCAGATCCACCAATGTCCGCACGAGGGGCGGCAGCCAGTCCTCGTCCGAAGGGTGGGGGTCGGCAAGCTGCTCGAGAACCTCGGCGGGCGTCGGGCGGCTCGCGGGGTCGTGGGCGAGGCAGCGGGTGACGATGCCGGACAGACGGGACGGCAACAGGTCGAGGGCGGAATCGAGGGACTCGCCGTCTGCGGGCACGGCCCCGGCGGCGTGGCAGAGCACCATGCCGAAGGCGTAGAGGTCTGTGGCGAAGGTGACCGGCGCGCCGGTGAGCTGTTCAGGGGCGAGGAAGCCTCTGGTGCCGACGAGATGGTCGGTACGCGTGATGGCGGTGCCGTCCAGGGCGCGGGCGATGCCGAAGTCGATGACGCGCGGGCCGGTGTGGGAGAGGATGATGTTGCCGGGCTTGAGGTCACGGTGAACGATGCCGCACTGATGGATGCCCTCCAGTGCTTCGGCGATGCCGGTGGCCAGTGTCTGGATGGTCTTGACGGGCAGGGCGCCGTGCCGGCTCAGGACGTCGTGCAGCGATGGGCCAGGAATGTACTCCGTGACCAGCCAGGGCGGGTCACCGTGCGCATCGGCATCGACCACGGACGCGGTGTGGAAACCGCCGACCTTGCGCACGGCAGTGATCTCGCGGGCGAAACGCTGACGGAATACGGGATCGGCGGCCAGTTCCCGCTGGATGACCTTGACCGCGACCAAGCGCTCGCCCGGAGAGTGACCGAGATAGACCGTCCCCATCCCACCTTGGCCCAGCCTCGCTGTCAGCCGGTAGCGATCGATACGGCGAGGGTCACCCTCCCGTAACGGCTGGCGCACGGGAGGGAGATCCGCAGGCCGGTGCGACAGCGGCGCGACCCGTGCGGCCTCCCTCCCGTCGGACAAGATGGCGGCCACTTCGCGTTCTGTCTCTGCCCGGATCACGGCTGCCCGCTTCTCGGCCTCAGCACGCAGGACTTCGGAGTCCCGGACGTGGTGGGAGCGCATCCGCTGCTCCAGCGCGTCCAGGACGGAGGCGGGCGGTTCGATGGCCTTGAGTTCCACGCGGTTGACGCGGATGCCCCACTTACCGGTCGCCGCGTCGAGGACACCGCGCAGGGCCGCGTTGATCTCCTCGCGGGAGGTGAGGGTGCGTTCGAGGTCCATGCCGCCGATGATGTTCCGGAGTGTGGTGACCGTCAGCTGCTCGATCGCCTGGATGTAGCTGGCGACCTCGTAGGTGGCCGCCCTCGCGTCCATGACCTGGTAGTAGATCACCGTATCGATGTTCACGACCACGTTGTCCTGGGTGATCACCGGCTGGGGCGGGAAGTGTACGACCTGTTCGCGCAGGTCGATGCGATTACGGATGGTGTCGATGAACGGGACCACGATGTTCAGGCCCGCGTTCAGGGTCCGCGTGTAGCGGCCGAAGCGCTCGACGATGGCGGCGCTTGCCTGCGGGATGACCTGGATGGTCTTGATCAGGGCGATGAAGACCAACACCACCACAATGACCAGGACGATGAGGACCGGTTCCATCGCTACTCCCCCCTGCCCGTCAGGCCCCCAGGCACCGGACCCGGATACGCCTTTTGACGCCCGCGCCGAACCTGCCAGAGCCGTATCGTCATGCGCTGCGATGCTCAGGTAATGATCGGTTCCACAAAGCGACTTGCAGTATGGCGCACCTCAACTCACTTCCGTGAGTACTCAGCTTGCTTCACGCTGGCATGCGTGAGACGCCCGAGCAGGTCGGTGCACGGGATCAACAAGGCTTCGCGCAGCTGGCCGAGGGTCGGCGCCTCGCACAGCGCCGTCACCGCGGCCGCCCGCAAATACCATGGCGCGGGCATCCGGGCGCTGAGGCGCTCAGCCACCAGCCGCCGGTGGTTCGGGCACCGGGTGATGTCCTCGTGCTCGCAGTTCAGGCCGCCCTCGATGAACTCCGCAGGCGCAGTTCATGGACGCCTCCTATAACGACATGTGGCCCGGCCGGCGGCGGGCACCCGGAGATTCGGCCACACCTCGGTGACGAGAGTCTGACGACTGCACGTTCATGGGCTGTGGAGGATGCGTCTACGGAGAAGCGGTAGGTGCGCGCGGCCGAAGCCCATGCGCTTGAGGAGCTTGGCTCTCGTGACGTGTCCTTCGACCTGGCCTGAGCTCAGGGAGTGGCAAAGACGACGGTGACGGCGTCGAGGTCGCGGTGGAAGCCGTTGGCCGGCCAGTGCAGGGCGGGCAGGTTGTCGGCCTTGGCCCGGTCCATCCAGGTAGGAAGGGCCTCGGCGTTCCGGTCTTGCATCATCGCGGCGAAGTCGCGGACGTGCCGGACGGTGAGGTCGAGGTGTGGACAGCCGGTGCGGATCTCCTTGAACTCGGCAGCGTCGGCTTCTCGGAGCCGGTCGGGGGCGGTCATGATCCAGCGGATCACGCGCCGCGGCTTGGGGAGGGTCCTGACCGGGGGCAGGGGTGCGGATGGTGACTTCGGCAGCGGGCTGTGCGGCCTTGAGCTGGAGTTGCTCGGGTTCGGTGAGGTTTTCCGGGTGCCGGAGGATCCCCAGGTAGGCGCGAACGCGCTGGTAGCTACCCTTGTGGCCGAGCGGCACAATCTCCTCCCACCGCTTCCACGCGTTGGTGCAGCCCTCGTTCCAACGGTCGTCCAGGTGGGGCTTGTAGTCATCGAGCGCCGAGGGCCGGTTCTGCCACTGGCCGGTGAACCGGTGTCCTCATGGTCATTGGCGACACGGACGGGTCCGCAGCCGGGCCCGCCTTGTGTTCAGGCTGGGGCGCTGCGGGCGTCAGGCCGTGCAGGCAGAGGCGGCGCTGGGCGACGCTCCGCTCAGCGGCCTCGCTCAGGTTGTGCAAGAGATGCCGTCTGTCTGCGCCCTGGACCGCCTGCGGCGCTCCGGCCGCGGCGCCTTCAGCGAAGTACGGCGCGGGAGCAGATCGATCGGACGACGGGTTTCGACGTCCACCAGGACAGTGCCGTAGTGGCGGCGCTTGCGTGCGGCGTACTCGTCGACACCGGCCACCCCCGGTGCGGGCGCCTCCGCCTCGGGCAGCACGTCGACCAGACGCAGGACCGTGCTCCGGCTGACGGACACGCCGAGGACGGCAGCCAGCCAGACGCCGACCCGGCCGGCCGGGGCAAGACCGACTGCGGCCAGAGTGGAGCGCAGCCGCTCGGTGCGCCGGCCGTACATGCCACGTGAGGCCGGGTATCCGCTCCACGAAGGTACGACGGAGGCACACGGTGTACCGGCACCGGAACCGCCGAACTCACAACTGGGCACGACTCTTCGTCCAGCACTCGGTGCGTCAGTGGGAAACCGCAGGTTGGAGCTATGAACCCGGGTCGACCGGGCCCCGCACCCCGGGCAGGCGGCGCCGGCCGTGGTGCGTTGCGCGTCAACACGCACTATCTCGATGTTCACGTCCACCGGCAGCACCGCGATGTCCGCGATCGACGGAAACAACAGCTCCTCCAACCGGAGTGCACCCTCTTCCACGGTTCGGACTCTCAGCCCAACCGCCGCGGCCGGCGGTACTGGATCCGTACAAGGCGGTGATCGACGGGGCCCTGCGGTCGGGCCTGATGCGCCGTGCGAGCAGCGGCACACGGTCATGCGGATCTTCCACCGCCTGGTCGTAGACCATGGCGCTACTTCTCCGGGAGGGCGTGGCCGAGACCTGTGCCTGTTTATCACCTGTCCATTGGCGAGCGGTTGACTTACAGGTTGGTGGCTGCCCGCAGGGGGGCACGACCGATGGTGGGGGCTTTGGATGCTGAAAACGGTGTTTCGCAGCGGGGATCTGCCGGCACAGGACCGGCTGGCAGCCCTGGACGAACTCTGGGCCAACGACGCGCACCCCATGCGGGTGGTCAGCGACACTCCCGAGCATTTCCGGGCGACGGTCCGGATGCTGGATCTCGGGGCGGTCAACGTGGTGGGGCTGGCGGTCTCGCCGTGCGAGGTGCTGCGAACGCCGAAGCTGATCCGGCGAGCCGACCCCGAGCTGTGCTCGGTCATCGTGCCCTTGAGCGGCAGGCTCGCAGTCAGCCAGGCCGGGCACGACGTAGCGCTGGGCACCGATGAACTCGTCCTCTACGACAGTTCGCAGCCGTTCCGCATCCGGTTCACCGCCAAGGGCGGGGCAACCCGGCTCGTGCGCGCCCATATACCGCGGGCGCTGCTGGGGTTACCCGCCGATGGGCTGGAGCGGTTGCTGGCGAGACCGTTGCCGGCAGGTGCGGGGTTCGAGGGGCTGCTGAGCCGGTTCCTCGCCGAAGTGACCTTGAGTTCCACCCCCTACCGGCCCCACGACCTTCCCCGGATGGGTGTGCTTGCCCAGGACTTGTTGACCTCGGTGGTCACCCACCACCTGGACGCAGAGGGCACGGTGCCGGATGACTCGCGCCACAGGACGCTGATGCTGAGCATCGAAGCGTTCGTCCGACAACATATCGGCGATCCAGAGCTGTCGCCGGAAAGCGTCGCGTCCGCCCACCACATCTCGATCGGCCACCTGCACCGCCTGTTCCGGACCCGCGAGACCACGGTCGCGGCCTGGATCCGCCGACAACGTCTGGAATACGCCCGCCGCGACCTCGCCGATCCGGCACTGCACAGCGTGCCCATCCACCTGATCGCGACCCGCTGGGGCTTCAAGGACCACCCGACCTTCACCAGAGCCTTCCGCTCCGCTTACGGTGCCTCACCCAAGGAGTACCGCCACAACCCTGTGACCGTGATGATCCGTTACAGCCGCCGGCGTAGCACCACCCCTGATCGTCGGCAGCAGGGTACTCAGCGACAAGAAACGAGAGACTCGGCGCCAAAGCGCCCTCCCGTGACCACGCCCTGACTTGAGAGCGCCGAAAGGCCAACTGATACGACGGCGCAGAGGACGCGAGAGGAGGCCTCTGTCCGTCATGGTGAGGAACATGTCGTCGATGAGGGCTGAGAGGTCGGGCCCGAACTCGGTCACGTCCCGGCACGGCTACTGCAGGACCTCTTCGCCGACCGGGCTGCCTTCAACGAACACGCGTGGCATGTCTGTTTCTCCCCGTGATGGTGAGGATGCTGTGGAGGACGGGCAACAGGCTTCCGGGCTCCCGAAACCCTCCCTACCCTCCCGGAATCATGACAACAGAACACGCGCAGCAGCCCCAGCCGACCGTCGGACATTCCCGCAGACGTTTCCTCACGGCCGCCGGCGGCGCGGTCGGCGCGACCGCGTTACGGCCCGGAGCGCGGGCAGCCGCGGCCACGCCCTCCCGGCGGCGCGTCGCCGTCCTCGGCGGCGGCGTCTCCGGGCTCAGCGCCGCCCACGAGCTCGCCGAACGCGGCTACGCCGTCACCGTCTACGAGTACTACGACACCCTCGGCGGCAAGGCCCGCTCGATGGACGTCCCCGGCACGGCCGCCGGCGGCCGGGGGCCCCTGCCCGGCGAGCACGGCTTCCGCTTCTTCCCCGGCTTCTACCGGAACCTGCCGGACACGATGCGCCGCATCCCCTTCTCCGGCAACGCCGACGGCGTCCACGGCAACCTCCGGGGCGCCACGGAGGAGTTGTTCGCCCGCGGCTCGGGCCGCCCCGACCTGCACTTCCCGCTGCGCCGGATCACCACCCCGCCGGCGTCCGGCGACATCACCGCATCCTGGATCCGCGATCAGATCCTGTCCGTCCTGGATGTGGGCACCCGCCTGCCCGCAGACGAGGTCGCCTACTTCGCCGGCCGTCTCCTCGTCCACCTCACCAGTTGCGACGCACGCCGCGAGGGCCAGTGGGAGAAGGTCGCCTGGTGGGACTTCATCCGCGCGGGGGAGATGAGCAGGGAGTACCAGACGCTCCTCGGCATCGGGCAGACCCGCAACCTCGTCGCCACCCGCGCCGAGGTGGCGTCGACCAGGACGGTCGGCCGCGTCATCATCGAGGCCCTGATCCTGTGGGGCCTGCTCGGTCGCGGGCTTGACGGCAACGCCGACATCGACCGCGTCCTGAACGCTCCCACCAGCGAGGCCTGGATCGACCCCTGGCAGGCGCATCTGCGCTCGCTCGGCGTCGACTTCGTGACCGGCACGCAGGTACTGGAGGTCGGGTACGAGGGCGGGCGGGTGACGGGCGTCCGCGTCGCGGCCCGCGACGGCGGCCACGAGCGCACGGTCACCGCCGACCACTACGTCTCCGCGATGCCCGTCGAACACGCCCGCGCCACCTGGGGCAGGGCCCTGCGCGCCGCCGACCCGCAGCTCGGCCGGTGCGACGCGCTGAAGACGGACTGGATGACCGGCGTGATGTTCTACCTGCGCACGCCCACACCCGTCGTGCACGGCCACATCAACTGCCTCGACTCACCCTGGTCGGTGACGGCCATCGGCCAGGCGCAGTTCTGGGACGTACGGGACTTCTCCCGCGACTACGGCGACGGGCGGGCCCACGACTGCCTCTCCGCGATCATCTCGGAGTGGGACAAGCCCGGGATCCTGTACGGCAAGACGGCCAAGGAGTGCACCAGGGACGAGATCGTCGCCGAGCTGTGGGCGCAGCTGAAGGACGGGCTGAACGACGCGGGCAAGACCACGCTCAGGGACGAGGACCGCCTCGGCTGGTTCATGGACCCGGCGGTGACGGGCCTGGGCGGCCCTGACCCGCGCAACCGCGAACAACTCCTCATCCACCCGACGGGCACGCTCTACCACCGTCCCTCGGCGCGGACGGCGATCCCGAACTTCTTCCTCGCGGGCGACTACGTCCGCACCGACGTCGACCTCGCGACCATGGAAGGCGCGAACGAGTCCGCGCGGCGAGCCGTCAACGCCTTGCTCGACGCGGACCGTTCGGACGCCGAGCGGTGCCGTGTCTGGGAGCTGTACCGGCCGCCGGAGATGGAGCCCCTGAAGCGGATCGACGAGGTGCGCTACAGACTGGGTCTGCCCAACACCTTCGACCTGGGGTGAGTCGGAAGGGCCGCTGCTCCGGCGAGAGCGGCGGGATCGAATCAACCATGCGGGGCCTCCGCGCTTCGGCCGCGTCCCGATGGGCGTGTCGACGATCACGGTTTTCACGCGAACGTCCACAACAGGCGGGAACACCGGGTCGACGGCCCTGTGGCCCCCGTGACCGCAGCAGTGCCGCCAGCCCTCATCGCTGTGCCGAGGTGAGCGCAGCCACCCGTGACCGGCCTGGCCGGGTGGCCTGTGCGGCTGGCTGTGGCGCAATCACTGCGGGCAGGTCCGGATCGGTGTTCGCCACATACGCCTCGTTCGGGCCCGGAACGCTGGAGCGCGCGCACGCGGCCGGCCTTCCCGGCCGCGACCTGATCGGCTGGACGAGGAGCACCGCACGTCGGAGCGGATCGGTGAGCCCTGGGCGGACGTCCGCGACAACACCCGCATCCCCGCCCTGCGCCGCCTGTTCCCGACGTCGCCGCGCGGCTGCACTCGGACACCCGGAGCTCTACCCGAGCGCGGTCTGGGCCGACTTGCTGTGCGGCGACCACCCATCAGCCCACCGGCTGTGCGTGCTGGGCGAGTTCACCGGTGGCAATGAAGCCACGTCAGCTTGCGGGAAGGCTGAACCTGTAGCCCTGCTGGGTCAGCCAGGGGAGCAGTTGGCGCAGGGCCGCTATTGTCTGGCTGCGGTCGCCGCCGCCATCGTGCATGAGGATGATGCCGCCAGGACGCAGTTCCCGTTTCGCGGTGGCAAGCATCGAGGCGGCTCCGGGGCGCGCCCAGTCACGGGTGTCGACGGTCCAGCCCAGCGGGCGTAGCCCGGCTTGCACAGCTATCTGGCGGTTATCGGGGCTGAAGTCGCCTCCGGGGGCTCGGAACCACCTGATCTGGGTGCCTGGCCCGCCAGCCTTGATGATCATGTCCTTGGCTGCGGTGATCTCGTGGACCTGCCGGTCGTGCGGGAGGGTGCGCATCGGTTGGGGGTGGTCCACGGTGTGATCGCACAGCCGGTGGCCATCGGCGATGATGCGCTTGACCAGGGCGGGGTTTGCGGCAGCCTGTGTGCCGATCTGGCAGAAGGTCGCCTGGGCGTGGTACTGCGCGAGCAAGTCCAGAATTTGGCCGGTGGCCGCCCCCGGGCCGTCATCGAAGGTGAGTGACACGGTCCGACCGCCCGTCGCCGCACTGTAGGCGATCGAGGCGCTTGGGGCATGGGAAGGGGCGGCATGCGCGCTGTTGCCAGATGCGGCGTTTGCGGTTGTACCGATGCCGGCCAGGGCGAACGAGGCGGCAACTGTGCAGCCGACAGCCGCACGGCGCAACAGGCGGACGGATTTCGGGTTCGGCATGCCGTACTTGCTCCTGGCGTTGCTGGCCATTTCGGGATGGCGACGACGGGTTCCCACGACGATGACCAAATTCCTGGCGGAAGCAAAGCATTCGGTGACATTTGGGGCTTTTGTCACAACCCACATTTAATGGTGACCCTGCGCTTAAGGGCAGCAACGTTCGGCAACCCCAGGCGGGTGCCAGTCACGGGCTCAGGGGCCTGACCAGCCCTTCAGGCCGGGCCGAGGGCCGAGGAGGATCGAGCCTTCGGCCACAGATCGACACGTCGGCCGAGGCCGGAGCGGCTACTGCCAGCACGGAACGCGGGCGCTTCTTTCCAAGAGAGCCGGCCGGTCGGTCACACAGCCGACCTGAAGGCCTATCCAGCACCATGACCCCGTAACGTGACACCAACACTACAATGAGCGATCATCAGGGAGCGGGAACACATGCCCGCCCATCACCGGCGGGACGAAGCGATCGGCCGAACACGCAGCGGGCACGGCATGCCCGTAGGAGCGAAGTCGAACGGGCCGTCAACGCCCTGCTGGGCTGCCACGCCGCTGCAATCGGATACGACAAGGGAGCGTACGTCTGCCAAGGCAGGGTCACCCTCGCCGCGGTCTGGCTATGGCCCCGGTGAACACCTGCCGAACGGTCCGCTCACGGGGAGAAATCTTCCCCTGCTCACGCCAGCCTCTTGTCCTTGATCGCCAGCTCCCGGTCTCCCTGCTGGTAGCCCACGGTGCGAAGGCCCAGCGCGGCCTTGAGCTGTCGGGCGGGCACGACCTGGGGAGTGGGGGCGGGGGCCCGTCCCGGTTTCGGCAGTGGGTAGGCGGTGGTGGTAGCGGAGTGGAAGGTGATGTTGCCCTCTGTCTTGGTGAACAGTTGGTGGACGTGTCCGTTGAGACAGGTCACCGAGGAGAAGCGGCGCAGGAGCGCGATCACCTTCAACGCGTCGTCCGTGCTCCAGCCCCACTGGGGGTACATGGCGAACAGCGGGATGTGGCTGAAGACCACGATCGGAGTGTCCGATGACAGTCCCGCCAGGTCTTTGCGTACGAAGTCGATCTGCTCGGTGCCGAGGTGGCCCAGCTTTTCCAGGCTCAGAGTGTTGACCAGGGCGATGAAGTGCACTCCATGGGTGTCGAAGCTGTACCAGCCGTCGCCGAGCGTGCTCTTGCCGAAGATCTTCCGGTATGTGCGGCCCGCATCACCGATGGAGTCGTGCTCGCCGGGCACGGTGAAGACGCGGTCCGTCCGCAGCCGGGTCATCATCTGCCTGACCTGGTCGAACTGGTCCGCTGTGGACAGATGTGTCAGGTCGCCGCTGTGCATGACGAAGTCGGGCCGGAACCCGAGCGCATTGACCTGATCGATCGCTTCGGTGAACGAGCCGACCACGTCCATGTTCGCCGGCCCGTGAAAGCCGATGTGGCTGTCGGAGACCTGCACGAACCGCAGGCCGCCGCTGGTTCCCGCGGCGGCCTCGGCGCGGGTGCCCCGGGAGCCGGCGATGTGGCTGGTCACCTCTCCGCCGGCCACGGTCAGTACGACGGCCCCGCCGAACCATCCCGCGTGCCGGATGAGTTGACGCCGTGTCATGCCGTGTTCTCCGACGGGCTGGTCGGCGGCGCCGGCCGGGGTCGCATCCTGAGCGTCACGGTACCCGGTCATCGGGTCACCTCCACCTTGGCCGTCATGAAGGGATGGATGGTGCAGAGATAGGCGTAGGTGCCCGGCTTGGTGAACCGGTAGCTGTAGGTGGCGTGGCCGGCCAGAGCGGGCGAGTGCAACGGTCCGCCCGATCCGGCGCTGGTGACGGTGTGGGCATCGGCGTCCTGGTTGGTCCAGGTCACCGTCGTGCCCGCTGTGACCTTCAGCGTGGTCGGGGAGAAGGCGAAGTTCTTGATCGCCACGGTGTCTGCGGTCACCGGCGCATCAACTGCGCCCGTCTTCGGCGGGCTCGCGGGCATGCCCATGCTGGGCATCGCTGAGGCGCCGGGCGCCGTGCTCGCCGTATGTCCCGGCGCGGAGGCACCGGGCATCCCGGCCACCTCACGCTGACCAGGACCAGGCGTGATGGCACCGGCTGCGGTGGAGTGCGGGGACTGGCCGCACGCGCTCAGGAACCCCAGGGCGGCTGCCGTAACGGCTGCGAGCCCGGCCGCGACGCGTGATCGCCGGCCGGCATGACCAGAATTCGGGTACATGGTGTGTTCCTCACCGATCAGGAAGAGGGGGAAGGTGGTGGCCGAGCACACACGACGGCCTGACGCGCACGGGATTCGCGCGCGGCGGCCGCACGTCCCGCAATGAGCCCTGCGAGCGGGGATTCGTGTGGCGGCGTCAGTGCAGCGACGCTCGTCGACGATGTGCCGTGGGTTTCGGCTCTTGCCTGACTTCACGGGCAACAGAGCCGCCCGGTTCGACTGATACGCGCCTTTTGTTCGACTTTCTTCGCGATCTCCTCAGATCGAATCAGTCGCCACAGGTGTCACACGGCACGTAGCACGACAAAAAGACACATCTGCGTAATGATCGCCTTATGCCATGGAGCGCCCGCAAACGTGGTCAAGCAGCTGATACGGATCGCTCCGCGCGCCGTGTCTCTGATGAGGGGACCATTTCGGCCACGGACGAGGAACTGATCCGCGCTCTGTATGCCGAGCACGCGGGTCCCCTGTTCCACTACGCGCTGCGCCTGACGTCAGGAGACAGGCAGTGGGCCGAGGATGTCGTACAGGAGACGCTGCTGCGGGCGTGGCAGCACCCCACCGCGTTCGAACCCCGGCGCGGTCCTGCCCGAGCCTGGCTGTTCACGGTCGCCCGGCACCTGGTCATCGACGCCCACCGGGCCCGGCGAGCCAGGCCTGCGGAGACCGGCGGCGAGGCCCTGGAGCGGGCCGCCGAGCAGGCAGTGGGCGAGGACCAGATCGAGCAGGCGCTGCAGAGCTGGGCGGTCGCCGACGCCATCCGGACGCTGTCCCCGGACCACCGCGCCGTACTGGTCGAGACGTACTACCGGGGCCGGACCATGGCGGAGGCCGCGGGCGCCCTGGGCATCCCGCTGGGCACGGTCAAGTCACGGTCGTACTACGCCCTGCACGCCCTCCGGCTCGCGCTCCAGGAACGAGGCATCGAGCCATGACCGAGGCATGGAGGAGGTGCCGGCCATGAACAGGGACCACGACGCCCTGCGGATGGCGCTGGGAGGCTACGTCCTGAGCGCGCTGCCCCCCGCCGAAATGGAGCAGGTGCGCACCCACCTGGCGACATGCGAGGCATGCCGGGCGGAGTACGAGCAGCTGGCCGGACTGCCGGCGTTGCTCGCCATGGTCACAGCGGCCGAAGCGGCAGGCCAGACGGCGCCCTCCGGCGACAAGGACATGACCGACCGCTTGGTACGACGGGCGGCCGAGAGCACGCAGGGCGCACCGCAGGAACCGTCCGGCATGTCTGCGGCGCCTCAGGCTCCCGAGGCAGGACTGGTCGACAGGATGCTCCAGCAGGCCGCGGCCAGGCGCCGCAGGACCTGGCGGTTGCAACTGGCCGGTGCGGCCGCCTCCCTGATGCTGGTCGCGGCGGCGGCAGTCGGCGGCACCTGGCTGGCGGCCAGCACATCCGTGACAAGTCAGGGTAAGCAGCCCGGACCTACCGCGCCGAGTCCGTCGCGCACCTTCTCCGGAAACGATTCCACCACCGGCGTCACCGCCTCGGTGAAGGTCTTCCCTTCGGCCTGGGGTAGTGTCCTTCAGGTCTCGGCCCATGGTGCGCCAGCCGGCGTGATCTGCCGATTGCAGGCCATCGGGCCCGGCGGAACCAGGGCGGACGGCGCCACCTGGCGGGCCGGCACGTACCCGGCCGGAACGAAGATTCCAGGGGCGGTCCCCCTGCCTCCGGGGGCCATCGAGCGCTTCGAGATCACCAACGCGGGGAACGGCCAGAAGCTGGTCACGATCCGAGCGTGAGGTCAGCCGGAAGCCGCCAAGCCGGGAAAAGGTACGAATCACTCGAACCGTATGCCACTCGCCATGCGTATTACCGGATGAGTGCTCACATACCGGTTCCGGTGTACCGACCGCCTCCACGTTCTTGGCGGTCCCCCACCTTGATCCAGCCTCCGCACCCGCACAGAAGAGCCAGAAGACCATGTTTGTCACCGATTCCGAGCGCACCAGCTCACTGCCCTGCTCCCATCGGGCGACGCTGACCCTGCCCGCGCAGGAGGCGCATGTGTCCGCCGCGCGCCACTTCACGGCGGACCTGCTGGAGTGCTGGAGCGTTCCCGAGAGCGAGCGTGACTCCGCCGTTCTCATCGTCGACGAACTCACCGCCAACGCCGCCCAGTACGGCCACGAGTGCATGACGTTGGTACTCGTCCTCGACCACGGCGCCCTGTACATCGTGGTCAGTGACTCGGGTACGGCGGTGGAGCGCGGTGCGCACGACGTAGCCCCGGACGAACACGGCCGCGGAACCGGCATCGTCCAGTACCTCGCGCAGTCGACCGAGATCCACCAGACACGCGGCGGCCGCGAAGTCCGCGCCTGCCTCCGGTGCTCGGCGTGACCGGCCCCGGGATTTCGCTGCTGCGCGAATAGTGGTCCCGAATCAAAGCGCCCACGGAGCCGCATCACGACGCCTTGTCGTCACCAACAGCCCGCGATGTGGCGCTGGTTGGAGTCGCCCTGGCCAACCGGTTCGACGTCCGGATCAACTACGCCCCCGTCCACCTCCCCCACGGAGTTGCTCGGCATGATTCCCCAGACTCCGCCGATGCTCAGCGGTTGACGAAGGTGAGGCTGGTCGCGTCGTAGCGGGTGCCCGCGATCTGCTCGGTCGGAGCGGCGGCCTCGATGGCGGCGAGGTCCTCGGGGGACAGCTCGACCGTCAGGGCCGCGAGGTTCTCCTCCAGGTACTGCTGCCGCCGGGTGCCGGGGATCGGTACCACGTCGTCGCCCCGGTGCTGGACCCAGGCCAGGGCGAGCTGGCCGGCGGTGACGCCCTTGGCCTCGGCCAGCTCGTTCAGCTCGGCCACGATCGCCAGGTTGCGTTCGAGGTTGCCGTCGGCGAAACGCGGCTGGCTTCGCCTCACGTCACTCTCCGCCATCCCCTCGACCGAGCGGTAGCGGCCGGTCAGGAAGCCGCGCCCGAGCGGGGAGAACGGGACGATGCCGATGCCCAGTTCGCGGCAGACCGGGACGATCTCTGCCTCCAGGTCGCGGGTCCACAGCGACCACTCGCTCTGCAGCGCGGCGATCGGATGCACGGCGTACGCCCGCCGAATGGTCCCCGCCCCGGCCTCGGACAGCCCGAGGTGGCGGACCTTGCCCGCCTGGACCAACTCGGCCATGGCGCCGACGGTTTCCTCGATGGGCACCTGCGGATCGACCCGGTGCTGGTAATAGAGGTCGATGTGGTCGACCCCGAGACGGCGCAGCGAGGCCTCGCACGCCTGCCGCACGTAGGCGGCGTCACCGCGGATCAGGGTGGGCTCGCCCAGGCGGTTGGCGAAGCCGAACTTCGTGGCCAGCACCACCTCGTCCCGCCGCCCGGCAACAGCGCGTCCGATCAGCTCCTCGTTGTGCCCGCTGCCGTAGAAGTCGGAGGTGTCCAGGAACCTCACCCCGAGGTCGAGGGCGTGGTGCAGCGTCGCGATCGACTCCGCGTCGTCCGTGGCGCCGTAGCCGTGACTCATTCCCATACACCCCAGGCCCTGCGCGCAGACCTCCAGTTCGCCGAGGTGCCGGGTGGGGACGGTGGTCATACTGCTGCCTCCTGGGCTCGTCGGAACCGTCTGTCCAAGACGCTAGGAATTGGAGCGCACTCCATGTCAAACGACGGGGACGGAACCCGCATGTCAGTCCTCCGACATGACGGTTTCAGCGTGTGGGTTACCGGGGCTCGCGAGACCAGAGTCCGCCTCCATGCGGCCTTCGATGACGAGGTTGTCGTCTTCGGTGAGGCGTGCGATGTGATCGGTCTTGTAGAAGCCGTCGGGAGTGAAGGCGCGGGTGTTCTCGTCGGGGGCCTTGTAGTAGCCGCGCAGGGTGTAGGGGCCACGCGTCCAGAGCTGCCCGGGAGTGCCCGCCGGTACGTCGGTGCCGTCCGAGTCGGTGATGCGGATCTCGTCCCCGGGCGAGAGAGGGCGACCCTGCGTGTGATGGATGACATCGTCGGTGTCGCTGAGGTGGGTGAGGCAGAGCAGTCCCTCAGCCATCCCGAAGACCTGTTGGAGGCGGCAGTCGAAGGCCTGTTGGATGCGCGCCGCACGTTCGGGGCGGAGGCGTGCGCCGCCGATCTGGATGAGGCGCAGGCTGGAGAGGCTGTACTGGCCGTTGCGGAAGGTGTCCAGCCACAGTTGCGCGACAGCGGGGACGAGGGAGGTGACGGTGACCTTCTCCGTCTCGATCATGCGGAAGGCATCGGCGGGGCCAGGGTCGTCGATCAGCACGACGGTGCCGCCGGTGGCGAGGGTACCGACGATGCCGGGACAGCCGAAGGCGAAGTTGGACTCGGCCGGGAGGGCCGCGAGGTAGACGTCTTCTGGGCCGAGGCCGATCACTTCGGCTGCGGCTCGGGTCTGGTACGCGTAGTCGTTGTGGGTGCGCGGGACCAGCTTGGGTGCGGACGTGCTCCCCTCCGACAGCAAGAAGAACGCGACGTCGTTGGGATCGTACCTGCGGTCCGGGTCGCTCGGAGCGTCCACGGAGCGGAGGGGGAAGAACAGGCATCCACTGGGAGAGGTGGCGAAGCCTCCTTGGACGCCTTCAGGGCCGTCGTGGGTGAAGGCACGGCGCAGACGCGGATTGTCGTGGCTGATCTCCGCGGCCATTTTCGCGTGGTCGAAGCCGTGGTGGACGCTGGGGCCGATGTAGGCAGCGGCTTCAGTGGTATGGGCGAGATATCCGATCTCGTCGGCGCGATGAGAGGTGGGCACGAACACCGGGAGGGCGCCGGCACGCATGAGGGCGTAGACGGTGATGACGAACTCGGGCACAGTCGGGAGCTGGACGATGACCCGGTCGCCGGGGCGGATGCCCCGGAGCGTGAGCCCGCCCGCCACGCGATCGACGCGGCGGTTCAGTTCGCGGTAGGTGAGGCGACGATCGCCATGGACGAGGGCGGTACGGGTGGCGTACGTGCGGGCGTGCTCGGCGAGGAGTTGGGGCAGGGCGGCGCCCTGGTAGTCCTGAGGAACTGCCTGGTGCAGCGGTGTGGTCGACCAACGACGGCTTGGAGATCACCGCGGCAGCTTGGCGGCAGGTGACGTAGTGCATGGCTGTCTTCTCCCGCACGCCGAACAAGCTCGATCCCGGCCGGGTGGGGCTTGGCATTCGGCGGCCGGGTCTGCAACTCGGTGATGCGCTCGGCCGGTTCGGGGTCGAACTCCTCGGGCTCGGCGGTCCGGAAGGCGACCGAGTCGCAAGGGCCTGTGGGCGAGGACGCTGCGCCGGTTTCGGCCACGACCACACCGAACCGAAGTCGACGGGCGTTCCGTGGTAGGAGTCTTCGTCCTGTGTCCAGATGGCCGACATCGCCTCGCCGCGTTCCTGCACGAGGCGCCACCGGGTCGCGGGATCGGTGCCCTGGTCACGCATCTCCTCCAGGTTCCAGCCGGCTCCAGCGAGGCGTTCTGCTTGGCGGGTGGGTGGTGGCATAGCAGCGTTCCAGCTCAGCACGGAAGCGGTCGTACACCTCGCCGCCGGCATGGCGGTCACCTCCGCTGTCGGAGTCCGGCAGCCGATCGATCTGCAACAGCCCGCCGACGCGGCTCAGTTGCCAGCACACGGGCCCGTACCACTCGTGCCTCCCTTCCCGCGGCGATACACATCCATGGTGGGCGGTCCTGTACCCACACCTGGCACGGGGAGCGATCGAGGCGCTGAGCGCCATGACGCTGGAGGTCGCCAATGGGTATTCGACCTCCTCATCCACGAGGACTGCCGAGGCGGTCATCTGCGTCACGATCCTCGGCAACGACATCCACGGCGCCGACCGCGACGCCATCGCCGTCAACGCGGTACGGCGACGTGCGAGGCAGTTCGTGAGCCAGGGCAGGAGCGTTCGGGCTCAACTACCGGCCGTCTGCCAACAGCTGGAACTGGACGAGACCATGTCGGCGTTCGTTCAACGCGTCGCGGCCGACCCGGAACGCTATGTCCTGGGCAGCGCGCACAGGATCATTGTCCCTTGATCACCGACCTGCCCTCTCGCGTTGCTCGAGCCACTCGAGGTACCAGGTGCGGAAGGTGTGGCGGTTTCCCCTCGCATCAACGTACGGCTCGAAGGGCGGGTTGACCGCGCAGTTCCGGTCGCGGAGTTCCCCGCGGTGCGGGCCGACGACGATGAGCCAGCCGGTCATCCCGCATCCGTTGTCGCTGATGGGGG
Organism: Streptomyces sp. NPDC020192; assembly: GCF_044388685.1. NCBI lineage: Bacteria > Bacillati > Actinomycetota > Actinomycetes > Kitasatosporales > Streptomycetaceae > Streptomyces > Streptomyces sp. NPDC020192. The sequence continues at coordinate 45,322 of NZ_JBIRXG010000031.1, forward strand.
TCGCGCCCCGCCCGCGTTCCAGGTGCCAGACATCGTCGCCGTCGTCGCCGAAGACCTCGCGGTAGTCGTCCAGAAAGTCGTCGTCTTCGTCACGGGTGGTGGATTCGCAGCCGGCGGCGCGAAGGGTCGCTATCTGCTGGTCGGCCCAGCCTTCCGTCTCGACGAACGGCCCGCTGGGGTCCAGCAGCCAGGGATGGTTCTCGTCGTCCTCCCAGACCCATCCCCATGTCCCGTCGATTCGGCGCAACGAGGTGAGCTGGAGTGCCGGTCCGGGGCCGCCGGCCCCGACCTCCGCCAGAAACGTGCGGTACTCGTCGGGGAGCGTGACACCGAACTGTGCTTCGACCTCGGCGATCTCGGCGGGAGTCAGGACAGGTTCGAACGTCGGGTACCGAGACGGCCCTCGGCCACGGGCCCGACGCTCTGCCTCCTCCACTGCGATGACGCGTTCCCGGACCGCTGACCAGTCGCTCTGCGTGTTCACGGCTCTCCTATCGACGATGAGCACGGAGCAACCCGGGACGGGGTCGGTGGTCCTGGCGAGGACGTATCGGGACATCGTGGAAGTGGTGGCCGACGCGCCGGGGCCGGTCCGCGCCAAGCAGATCGTGCCGAGGATCGGACTGTCGGCCGAGACCGGGAAGATCGAGGCTCTGGTTTCGGCTTCTGCCGGTGTGCGGGATCGGCTCCGCTCATCGCGACGGCGCTCGGCGACCATGACAAGACGGCCGCCCGGCTGGTCACGTGAGCGGGCGGAACCTGGAGCCGATGCGCCCCCTTGCGGCCACGGCCGAGCCCGATCGGGCCGGAGATCCGCTGATCATCCCTCCCACCACGGCTCCATGCCCTCCTCGGTGACGAACTCGTGGAAGTCCATGTTGGCGATCTCCAGGTTGCACGCCATCGATCCGACCATGCGGCATGGCAGTACGGCGGACTGCCCCGGCGTGTCGTACAGGTCGACGACGGTCAGCGGTCGGCCTGGCTCGGCAAAAGTCCGGGCGACGGCGAGCGCGACCAGTGTGGTGTGCTCCCCGGGCGGGACCAGCGCCGGGACCTGGCCCGGCAGGAGGCCCTCGAAGGCCCGGTCGTCGACGACCAGCGCCGTCAACGGGTAGTGCTCCACGTCGATCTCATCCGGGTCCAGGTCCGCGCCGACCCAGCCGTCCTCATCGGCCCCGCCCAGTTCGTCGAGCAGGGCGCACCAGCCGTCCCCGTCGTCGAAGGAGGTTCGGACCAGCAGGGCCGCGCCGGTGGAGGGCAGCGCCGGGAAGGACCGGCGCGGCGGCACCGTCGGCGCGGGAAAGGCCGGACGGCCACCGGCCCCCTGGTACATGCCGTACCTGTCCATGTCGCTTACCAGGTCGTCGAACGCGAGCGCACCGCCTAGCAGAGCGGACAGGATCTCCCCGAGCCGGGCCGACGGGACCCGGACGCCGCGCCCGGGTATCGCGGCCAGGTCCACCAGCAACGGCCCATCCCCGCCGTACACCACCGGGATGTCCGCCAAGACGACGACCGGCGGCACGAGGCCGCTGCCCGCGACGAGCGCCGGTACGTTACCGCCGTGCAGGTAGTCCCATCCACGGTCTTCGACCAGATGGAGCCGCACCCCGCTGTCCCCGAGGTCGAGCACGTCGCTTTCTCGGTGGCCCTCGAGCTCGTTGAGCAGTCCGCCCCACAGGGCCTTGCCATCCTCGTAGCACGTGCAGACCAACAGCACTGCGCCAGACACCGGCTGGGGAAGCTCAGGAATGGACATGACTCTCCTTCGAAGGACTTCATTCGGGAACACCTCAGGTCAGCGAGCACCCCGTACACCAACTCACACGGCCTCAAGCGTCAGCGGGGCTCAGCGTGCCGCGGGGTTGCCCTGGTGGGTGAAGGCGGCCCACAGGTAGATCTCGTGCAGGTCCGCGCGGGCGACCAGGCGGTGCAGCGGGTCGCCCAGGCCGGGCGGGGGCCGGCGGTCCGGGTCGAGCATCCACAACTGGGCGGCGCGCAGCGCGTCGGCGGGAGCGAGGTCCTGGCTGGTGAGGAAGTGGTGGAAGACGGCCATCATCAGCGCGGTCGCACCGTCGTTGACGGCCCACCGGGAGCCGACCACGTCGGCCGCGCCCCGGGCGACCAGGGCGGTGGAGAAGGTCAGTGCCTCGTCGTGGTCGCCCGTGCTCAGGTCGGTCTCGCAGGCGCTGAGCACGACCAGCGGGCCGTCCGGGCCGGGCGCCGCGGCCACGGCGTGGTCCAGGATCCGGGCGACGGTCAGCTCGCCGTCGGCCAGCGACAGCGCCGACCGCGTAGGACTCGGACCGGCCACACCGTGGCAGGACACGTGCAGGACCGCCGCCTGCTGACCGCCGCCCGGCAGCACGGCCAGCAGGTCCTCGCAGCTCCCCAGCGCATCCGGCACGCCCTCGGCCGCCACGAACTCGCCGTAGCGCCGGGCGTCCGGATAGCAGGCCGAACGCAGCGCCTCCGTCTCGATCTCGGCCCACACCAGGCTGAGCCGCGGGTCGGTGACCAGCACCCGGTGCCCGGTGGCGGGCAGCCGGTCGCGCGCGGCGGCCCGCAGGAACTGCGCCCCGGACGGCGCATAGCTGAACACCGCGTCCTGACAGGCGTACCGGTAACCCCCCAGCGGGATGTGCTTGCGCGCCGCATGCCAGGGGACGACGCCGAGCGGGCCACAGGGGATCAGCACGATTCGCGGCGGCCGACCGAGGGGTTCCAGGCAGTCGAGGACCGGCCCTACGGCAGCGGGCCAGGCCCAGTCGCACAGCTCGCTCAGCGCCGCCCGCCATTCCGTCTCGGCGGCCTCCCGCGACGCGCGCGACGCGTCCGGGTCGGCCGCCTTGCGGGAACGGTCCGCGGCGGCGGCGAGGTAACGCTCCAGCTGGTGACTGCCGGGAGAGAGCAGCAGCGGCAGGTCGAGCACGGCGGGCTCGGCGCCGCCGGGGCGCAGGATCAGCGCGTGTCCCGGGATGTGGGGGCGGAAGCCCTCGCCGGGGACCAGGTAGACCAGCGCGTCGGCCCCGGAGGCGGCCAGCGCGGCGGTCAGTGCGGCGGCGTCCGGGGCGCCGAGCAACTCCCGGGCGCCGGTGCCGTTTCCCGCCCCCAGTGCGGTGAGCGCCTTGCGCCGCAGGCTGCTCGGCAGCTCAGCGCCGGGGGCCGGGGCCGCCACCACCACGTCCGCTCTCCTCGGCCCGAGCGGATCCCTCTCAGCCGGACGCCCCTCGCCCGCATCCCCCTCAGCCCGATCCCCCTCGCGCGGGCCCCGTTGGAGTGGATGCCACGGTGCCTGCACCCGCCACCGCTCGGCCAGGTCGGAGTGACCCCGGTCCGCCAGCAGCCGGGGCACGCCGTGTGCGGCCGCAGCCGTCTGGAGCACCAGGGCCCGACCCAGCTCCAGCGCCTCCACGGCCTCGGCGGGGCGGCGGTCCTCGGCGCACCGCAGGGCCAGCCACAGCACGTGGCCGGTCGCAGCTCGGGCCACCGACAGGGCGTGCTCGGCGCCGAGTTGAAGGAGGACATCGGCTGCCATCAGCTCCAGTGCCTCGCGGCGGGTGTCCAGGCTCGCCTTCCGGTCCTCACTCGCGCGCGGGCCACCGGTCACCGCGCTCATCCAGTGGGCCGTGGACAGCTCCGTCAGAACCTCGACGTTCAACGACAGGCCGTGGCCTTCGGCGGCCAGCGTTCGGACCCGGCTCAGCTCGGCGATGCACGGGTCGAGCAGGCTGAGGTCACTGCGGTGGGTGGTCGCGCGGAGCATGGCCCGGCCGAGGGCGAGCCGCAGCTGGGCTTCGTCCCAGGGCGACGTCCGCGACTCCTCGATCACCCGGTGGACCTCCGCGATGGCGCGGTCGATGACCTCCCGGCGGGGGTCGGCCATGGCCAGAGCGGTCATCAGCTGGGCCCGCGTAATGGGGAAGTACGGTGCGAACAGCGGCGGGACCGTGGCCGGATCGATCTCCACCGCCTCCCGCAGGTACCGGGCGGCGGCGCGGAGGTCGGCCTGGTCTTCGGTGTGGGCGGCACGTTCGCCGTGAGCCAGGCCCAGCATGCCGGTGATGACGAAGCGTGTGCCCCCGTCGGGCGCAGGGGCGGCGTACCGGTCGCTCAGCATCTGGATCAGGTCCACTGCCGCGCGGGCCAGCGCGGCCTGGTCCCGGCTGCGGCGGGCCAGTTGGAACGCGGTGAAGAGGCTGAACAGCGCTTGGACATCGTCGCCCTCATCCGCGGCAGACAGCCCCTCGGCCATCGATTGGGCGGCGGCGCCATCCTGGAGGCTGCCTCCGAGCCTCGCGGCGGTGGAGACGCGATGGGCGAGGAGGACGGACAGGTACCGGCGGGCGGTCGCGGTGTTCGCCCCGTCCGCCGGGAGGGCGTCGATCCACTCCCGGAGCCATGCCGCGCTCCGCTCTACGCGTGCGATCTCGCCGTTCGAGACCCACAGGTTGTCGATCGAGGTGGACAGGATCAGTTCCAGGCTCAGCTCTCGCCGCCAGGCCGAAAGCGCGGCGGGGTCGGGGTCCGGCCGTATCGCGGCCGCGTCCACCTCGCCGAAGTCCAGCGTTTCGGGTATCTGGCGGTTCCCCGCCACCAGCAGGGCCGCGTGGAACTTGGCGACGCGGATCCGCTCGGGCGCGTCTGCGGGCAAGGTGAGCAACACCTCCCTGGCCGCCCGCGCGACGCGGTGGACGCGTTCGACGAGCGACCGGGGATCCTGCCCGCCCGATCTGAGCGCGGCGAGCACCTCGCGCAGCGGCGCGAACTCGGGCTGGTCCAGGCCCAGATCCGCCAGTTCCCGGCCGGCGTCCGCCGTGGAGACCTGGGAGCCGTTCACGGTGACGCACAGCCACTCCAGCAGGCGTGCGAACCGCACCGCGTCCCGGCGCGCCCAGTCCACCACCCCCTGGACGGCGTCGGCCAGCGCCTCCTCCATGGGCTCCACGGGCTCCCCGCGGGGCACCGCACCGACCGGACCCGCCGCCTCCTCACCATCGTTGCCCTCCTGGGGCGGAGACGGAGCACTCCCCCCGGGCGGGCCGGGGAGCGAGGACAGCATCGTCGCGACGCTCTCCATGACGGTCACGACGTTCTCCCGCGTCGTCAGGTCCCCGGCGACGATGCGGGCGAGAACGTTCAGGGCCTCGGTCAGCTGCTCCCGCAGGGATTCGGCCAGGGCGGGCGGCCCCGAGCCGTCGCGTGCCTCCGGAGGAATGCCGGGCGGGATGAGCAGCCCGGCCAGGTTGCCCCGGGCCATCATGGCGAGCCGGTCGTTCAGCGGCCTGACGCGGTCGGCCCACCGAAGATGGTTCAGGGCGGCCGCCCGCTCCCGCGGATCAGCGTCCGGCCGGCCCTTGAGTCGCGCCTGCATCAGCAGCCCAAGCCAGGGCACAACGGCCGCCCGGGCCGGGTCCTGCGCCGGTAACAGCCTCTCGATGGTGGCCAGATGCTCGGTAACGAACCGCAACGCGTCCAGCCGCGGATTCTCCCGCGCCTGGGGCCACAGCTCGTGCGCCTGGCGAACGGCGACGGCGGCCCAGGCCCGGAGCCCCGCGACATCTCCCTCGCCGTGGTCCCGCTGCTTCTCGTCGGCCATGCATACCCCCCGGCGACCGATGATCCCAGCCCGCTCCCCCGCCACGGTCCGCGACCGGGCAGGGGTGTCGCTGATCGAGGACAGGTTAGTCCCCCCGTGGCCTGACTGGCGTCGGGAAACGGTCACGCGCCGCACGGGAAGCGATCTTGGAAGCCCCAAGGCGGTGCGGGTCGGCCATAGTCTCGTGAACACCCCGGGTCCGTGCGCGGAGTTACGTCGGTCGGGGCCGTCCGATCGGGACGTGTGCGGAACCCGCGGTTCAGGTCCCTCGGTTGTCTCACGGGACGTCCCGGAGAGTGGCTCTGCCCTGCGGTACGGCCAAGAAGCCTCCACGATGCGGTGTCATGCGTTGCCTGGTCGTATTCGGTTGCCTTCAGCCCGGTTGGAAGAACGCGAGCATTTTCCGGCCGGCGTCCGGCGACATCAGGACGGCGGCGGGAAAGTCGTCCGTGTGCGCGGCCACCGCGAGGCCGAGCAGGGCGCCGTCGAGCAGCGCCATGTCGGCGTCCTGCCCCACCGGCGGCATCAGGTGCGCTGCATCGCCGAGCAGCGTCACGCCCGGCCTCGACGGCCAGGTCAGGCCGACCGGGAGAGTGGTGATCGACCGCGGCAGGACGGTGTCGTCGCAGGCTGCGATCAGTGCGGTGAACCGTGAGTCCCAGCCGGTGAACAGGTCGATCAGCCGCACCCGGGCGGCGGCCGGGTCGCCGAACGGGATCCCGCTGGTCGCGGACCAGTCCTCGGCGGTGTTGTAGAAGCTGAGGTACATGCGAACGCGGCCGTCGCCGTTGCGCTGCGCCGACAGGGATTGTCCGTTGCCGAGCACCCAGTAGTTGCCGCGCCCGACCATCGCCGCGAGGTCTGGGTGGGTGCGGTCGATGTCGGGAATTCCGAGCTCAACGACGTTTTGGCCGGTGTGCGCTGGTCGGGCGTCGGTGAGCAGCGCGCGGACCCGGAAGTCCGCGCCGTCGGCGCCGACCAGCAGGTCATACGTCGCACTGCTGCCGTCGGCGAAGTGCAGCAGGCCGTTGTCGGCGGACTCGAGCGCGTGCCCCAGCGCACCGCGTGATCGGGGAGAGAGTTCAGCATCAGGTCGCGCAGATCGGCACGGTCGACCTCAGGTCGTTCGAGCGGGGCGTCGTCGGGCGTATCCTCCTGGAGCAGCAGGGTGCCGTCCGGCTGGAGAAGACGCAGGTCCTGGCCTGCACGACGGGCAATCGCGTGGAACTGGTCGATCAGGCCGGCCTCGCGCATCGCTCGCTGCCCGGTTCCGGAGTGCAGATCAAGCATGCCGCCCTGACCGCGCGCGCCTCGCGATGATTCACGTTCGTACACGACGGCGTCGATGCCGTTCACGTGCAGCACACGGGCAATGGCCAGGCCACCCAGCCAGCTCCGACGATGGTGATGGTCACGGTCCCTCCGATTCACCGTATTACCTGCTCGCGGGACATCGACCCGAGGTGCGCGCGGGCCACCACCGGCGGGGCGCCGAACGCGATCCCGGACTCGCCGATCGCCTCGGCCGGGACCCTGGTCAGCCGGCCGGTCTCGGCCGGCTCGGCGACGGGTTCCTTCAGCCGGGCGGTGGACTCTCGGCAAGCCGAAGGGAGTTGGCGAACACGATCACCGACCGCTGTCCGCCGACCAGCGCGAGAATCCGCTGCACGGCATCCGGCACGATGGACGACCCGCTCCGGTCCCGCAGCCGGATCGATTTCCGGTTCACCGGCCGCACGATCTGACCGGCTGCCCGCGGCGAAGGAGGCGCTCACCTCCACGACCGGCCGGACCGTCGCGAACAGGCCGATCCGCTCTGCCGGTTCGCCAAGCTGCCCATCCGGACGAGCAAGGGACAGGGCAGGAACAGTGACTCCGGTGTGGCGACCAGGATGTCCGGCGGGGTGCGTGCGAACGCCCTGCGCTCGGTGGCGGAAGTGTCGCCAGTGCGCATGCCGACCGTGATCGCCGGCTCTGGCCGGCCGAGCCGGATGGCGGCCTGCGGATGCGCCAACGGCGCCCGCAGGTTGCGCTCGACGTCCGCCGGCGCCGGGTCGGTGGCCAGCCGGTCCAGCGCCCAGAGAAACGCGGCCGACGGCTTGCCGGAGCCGGTCGGCGCGACTACCCGCGCCTGCTGGCCGGCGGCGACGGCCCGCCAGGCGCCGCGCCCCGGTGGGCGCGGCGAACGCGCCTGTGAACCACGCCCTGCTCGTCGGCGAGAACGGTGCCGGCGCATCGTCGCTCACCACGCCCCGTCCTCGCCTGTCCCACCGACAGGTTCCGGCCCGCTGATCAGCCGGTGTTCACCGGCGGAGCCGCGGCGCGAGCACCGTGCGCACGACCTTGGCCACCTTGCTCGCGGCGGATCCGTCCTCTTCCTCGGGTTCCGGTTCCAGCACACGCTGGATCTGCAGCAGCAGTTGGTTGGTCGACCGCCAGAGCGGGACGAACATGCCGGCGACCGGCCCGGCGCCCTGGATCGGGCCGTCGGACAGCTCGGTGACCTTTTTGGCGATCGTGACCGTTGTCGGGTCCCGCAGGATCAGGTGCACCTCGTCGTCGACCAGCCGGATTTCCATCTTGCGCGCGGCGGCTTCCTCCGGGTTCGCGTCCGTGGTCGTGTCCGGATCCAGTTCGTCGATCTTGGCCGCGACCGCGTCCGGTTCGACCCCGAGTTCGCGCAGCACCCTGGCCGCCATGCTGTTCTCCGCCCGCAGCATCGCCTCGAGCAGGTGATGGCTGCCGACCGGTGCGCCACCGGCCAGCGCGCTGGCGGTGGACACGGTGTCCTCGGTGGCCGGGGTACCGGCCGGCCATGGGCTGGCCGCGACGTTCTGCGATCCCTCCACGGATGCCAGCACCGCGGTACGGATCTTGCTGATCGGATTGATCCGCTCGGCAAGCACCTTCGCGCCGATGCCCTCGCCCTCCCTGACCAGGGCGAGCAGGATGTGTTCCGTACCGATGTAGTTGTGGTTCAGCTTCTGCGCCTCGCGCAGGGCGAGTTCCAGCGTCTTCTTCGCGCGCGGCTCGAAGGGGATATGGCCGCTCAGCTCCTTCGTGCCGGGCTGGACCACCGCGGCGATGTCGACCTGCGCCGTCTCCTTGTCGTACCCGAGCTGGTGCAGAACCTTCGCCGCCATGCCGTCCGGCACCTCGAGCAGCCCCAACAGGATGTGCTCCGTGCCGATGTAGGTGTGCTTGAGCAGCCTCGCCTGCTCCTGGGCCGTGACGACCACCTGACGGGCTTTCACCGTGAACCTTTCAAAAGTCATGGTTCCAGGGTCTCAACCATGTCAATACACTGTTATTGATATGGTCACCGTGCGGAAGGGAGGGTGTGATGGAGACACCGTCGGACTGGGAGGACCGGCTCGCGCGCTGGCAGAACGAGCTGGAGTTGTTCGAGCAGTTGGACGGGACACCCTGGGTCACGCTGGCCAAGGCGGAAGCCGAGACCGGCGTTTCCCGCTCGGCCCTGCGCTCCTGGTACCGCAACGGCGAGATCCAGTCCCGGCTGGTGGACGGCCCGAACGGGCCGCAGCGCCTGGTCCAGTTGGACGCGGTGATCGAGCGCGCCGCCGCGTCACCGCGCATTCAGCGCAGGGCGGAACGAGAAGTCAGCCTGGAAGCCCAGGTCACCCTGCTACGGCACCGGGTTGACCAGCTTGAGCTGCGACTGGCCGCGCTGGAGCGGAAGTGACCGGCGCGAGCAGCACCGTGCCACCGTCGCCGGATCCGCCTGCTCATCCACGACCAGGGTGTACGGCCGGTCCAGCGACGCCCGGTAGGGAACGGGCCGGCACCGGGCTTGGAGTGTCCGGCCAGCGCCACCGCGGTCAGTGCCGCGTACAGCATCACGTGTTTCGCCTCGCCGAACTCTCCCATTCCGGCCAGGGCATCACCCTCCTGACACAGGTCCCTGAGCTCGGCATGGACCTCATCGGGCAGTTGCATGGCCGTCCCTGTCCAGGCTCGGAGCTTCGCGCAATAGGGCTCCTGCGAAGCCCCACGTGTGCAGCACGCCGGTGCGGCGCAGGCGACACAGCGGGAGGCTCTGACCGCCGGGCAATTCGGCTGCCACGTAAGCGAATCCCGCGCGGAAGCGGACTGTGATGGCATCCACCTGTGGCCGCCGCTCACGGGCATGACGGCTCGGACGCCGGTGCAGATGGTGCTGCATCGATTCCGGGGGCTTCGGCGCGCGCTCCATCGGCAGCGGGCGAAGACGGCGGTTGCGGTGATGCTGGAGGCGCGCGTGCGCGAGCGGCTGGTGCGGACGGCGGTCTCGGCAAAGTCCGAGACCCTGTCGGGACGCACGGGCGAGGGCGTTGTCAGTGGTGGCAGGCAGGATGGCGGGCATGACGACACCCGTTGTGCAGATTGTGGATGCCGCCGCCTACGCGCAGGCGGTCGAGGAAGCGGTGAAGGCCGCGGCCGCCTACTACGCGGGCGGTACCTCGCCCCTGGATGACGACGCCTACGACCGGCTGGTGCGGGGCATCGCCGCCTGGGAGACCGACCATCCCGACCAGATACTGGCCGACTCACCGACCGGGAAGGTCGCCGGCGGTGCCGCCGAGGGCGATGTGCCCCACACGGTGGCGATGCTGAGCCTGGACAACGTGTTCTCGCCGGAGCAGTTCGCCGCCTGGACGGCCGCTCTGGCCCGCCGGATCGGCCATGAGGCGGAACGCTTCAGCGTCGAGCCGAAACTCGACGGACTGGCCATCGCCGCCCGCTACACCCAGGGCCGGCTGACCCGGCTGATCACCCGGGGCGACGGGATCGCCGGTGAGGACGTCTCCCACGCGATCGGCACCCTAGAGGGCCTCCCCGACGAACTGGCCGAGCCGGTCACGGTGGAAGTACGCGGCGAAGTGCTGATGACCACCGCCCAGTTCGAGCATGCCAACGAGGTGCGCACCGCACACGGCGGGCAGCCGTTCGCCAACCCGCGCAACGCCGCAGCGGGCACCCTGCGTGCCAAGGACCGCGTCTACACCGTACCGATGACGTTCTTCGGTTACGGCCTGCTGCCCCTTGCCGACACCGAGCCCGTGCTCGCCGCGCAGCTGGGCGAACTCGCGCACAGCGAGCTCATGGCTCTGGCCGCCGAGCTCGGTGTGAACACCACCGCCGGCACCGCCGTGCCCGGCATCACCGCCACGACCACCGAGGCCGTCCTCGCCCGGGTGCGGGAAATCGCAGCCCTGCGGGCCCAGCTGCCGTTCGGAATCGACGGCATCGTCATCAAGGCCGATCTCGCCGCCGATCAGCAGGCCGCCGGATCCGGCTCGCGGGCCCCGCGCTGGGCGATCGCCTACAAACTGCCCGCCGTCGAGAAGATCACCCGGCTGCTCGATGTGGAGTGGAACGTGGGCCGCACGGGCATCATCGCCCCACGCGGAGTCCTGGAGCCGGTCGAGATCGACGGCTCCACCATCACCTACGCCACGCTGCACAACCCGGCCGACATCACCCGCCGCGATCTGCGTCTGGGCGACCATGTCATGGTCCACCGTGCCGGCGATGTGATCCCGCGCATCGAGGCGCCCGTCGCCCACCTGCGCACCGGCGTCGAGCAGCCGATCGTGTTCCCGCAGGTGTGCCCGCGGTGCGGGTCCGGCATCGACGCCGGCGAGGAACGCTGGCGCTGTGAGCAGGGCCGCAACTGCCACCTGGTCGCCTCCCTCTCCTACGCCGCGGGCCGCGACCAGCTCGACATCGAAGGCCTGGGCGCCACCCGCGTCGTGCAACTTGTCGAAGCCGGCCTGGTCACCGACCTCGCTGACCTGTTCACCCTCACCCACGACCAGCTCCTCTCGCTGGAGCGGATGGGCGAAACGAGCAGCGACAACCTGCTGGCCGCCCTGACCGAGGCCAAGACTCAGCCGTTGTCGCGGGTGCTGTGCGCACTCGGCGTCCGCGGGACGGGCCGCTCCATGTCCCGGCGGATCGCCCGGCACTTCGCGACCATGGACAACATCCGTGCCGCCGACGCCGACGCTCTGCAGGAGGTCGAGGGCATCGGTGCCGAGAAGGCACCCTCCATCGTCGCCGAACTGGCCGAACTCGCCCCGCTGATCGACAAACTCGTGGCGGCCGGGGTGAACATGACCGAGCCGGGCGCCACTCCCCCGTCGGCCGCCGCGGACAACGAGACCGCCGGCGCCCCGGCCGCCGGACCGCTCGCCGGGATGACGGTCGTGGTCACCGGCGCGATGACCGGGCCACTGGAGCAGCTCAGCCGTAACCAGATGAACGAGCTCATCGAACGGGCCGGCGGCCGCTCCTCCTCCAGCGTGTCCAAGAAGACCACGCTGGTGGTCGCGGGCGACAACGCCGGGTCCAAGCGCGCCAAGGCCGAAGACCTCGGCATCCGCCTCGCCACACCCGACGAGTTCGCCGCCCTCGTCGCCGACTACCTCACGTCGGGCGATGGTTCGTGAGAGTAGGCCGGGTCAAGCGGAGCCACAGCCGCGGCCCGCGCCTGTCCGAGCCATAGAAGGGGCCTGGGGCCGGTCGGCGGCGGTGCAGCCCTGGGCGATCAGCCGCCAGAACGCGAACATCCCGGCGGCAGGGACGCGATCGGGGCCGGCTGGTCCATCGCGACCTGACGTCCTCCGCCCAGGCCCCGGAGAACGCGGACGGGTTCACCCCGTACCTCGGCGTCGCCTACCGCGCGAGCGACGGGCCGACTGAACCCATCAACCGGACCCTCGACGGGCTCGCGCCCGCCCCGGCACACTCCTGCACTTCCAGCGCGAAGCCACAGACTTCGGCGCTTCAGAGTTACGGCGGTGGGAGGCCGAGCGAGAACCCGATGAAGTCCATCGCCTCGAAGCATCGCAGTCGGTAACGACCCCTCGCTCACCATCGATGAGCGAGGGGTCGTCCCATTTCCCTCGCCTCTACGGCAGGCCGGCGCGGTTCGCCATCACGCGCAGCGCCTCGTCCAGCGCCTTCCGTTGCTCCTCCGCCAGCCCGGCCACGAACTCCTCGTCCAGGGTCCGTGCCATGGACGTGCAGTGGTCCAGCAGACCTTGCCCCTCCTCGGTGAGTGTCAGTACCTGCCGTCGGCGGTCCTGCGGATCCCGGACCCGCTGAACCGCGCCGAGACCCTCCAGGTAGTCGGCCAGCGACACCATCAGGCTGGGCGCGACGCCCATCCGTGCGGCCAGTTCCTGTTGGGACGCCACGGCAGCAAGGCTGAGCGTGGCCATCAGCCCGACGTGCTTGGGTTTGAGGCCCAGCCCCTCGATCTCCCGTGCGAACCGGTCGGTGACCACCGTGCCGAGAGTGCCGAGCCTGAACACCACGGTCGAGGTCAGGCCCGAGGTATCGCCGGCCGTCGCCTCATTGACATCGCTCATGTCGAGAATGGTAGCCTCAAAAAACCATTCATGGTGAGAATGATTCACGGGGAGACGTAATGATGAGCTCGTCCGCTGTCCAAGCCATCCTCATTGCCACAAACGGTCTCGCCTCCCTCGCCTCGGCCGGCTTCTGCATCGGCGGAATGATCAGGCCTGACCTCGCCCTGCCCAAGGGCGTGGTCGTCAACGGGGGCACACGTCTCTACGCGAACGCCTACGGAGCCCGCGCGATCCCCCTCGCCGCCGTCACCCTCGCCCTGTTCGCCATGGGCGACCGGTCTACCGTCGCCCCCGTTCTCGCCGTCGCCGGCCTGGCCCAGATCGGCGACTCCGCGATCGGCGTACAGCAGCGCAACAGGGGCATGGCCATCTGCGCCGGCCTCCTCGGTGTCCTTCACCTCGCGTCGGCGTGGTGGTTCCACACGCACTGAACGCTCAGTGGCCAGGTTCGCCAGGCTGTGCTCCACGTGTGCCCAGAGGTGCCCGACGGGGATGGAGACCCGCCAGGCCAAGGACCTGGGCGTGCCGGGGTCGTCCGGCTCGATCCCGGAAGTATTCCGGCACTTGTCGGCCCGTCAGGCGTTTGCGGACGCCAGCGCGACCAGAAAGCAGGCGAAGCCGCCGGCACCGAGCGCAAGCGCGGCCATGACTCCCGCCTCCACCAGCAGGCGCCGTGAACGGTCCGGGATCACCCGCGCTTTCAACGGATGCTGTGAGTCGTAGACCACGGGGAGGCGGTCACCGACCACATGGCGCGTTCCGCCCCAGCGCCGAGCAGGGATGTAAGCCCACCCACGACGCCCGTCGGGGAGGTCGAACCCGATGACCGCGCGCAGCTGGATCCCGCCATCGGAGCCTTCGTCCTCCCAGATACCGTCGACGGCGCCGGTGGTCCGCACGCCGTGCCGATGCAGCCGCACCGTCCGGACCGCCACCAGCACAAGCCGTCCGGCGAGGGCGACCATCAGCATCGCCTGCACCACGAAGATCATCTGAAGCACCGTGTCCGCCAATCCACCCCGGGGCGCTGACAGCTGATGGGACGCCGAATGCCGGCATGTAAGTTTCCACAGCCGCAACTCACGGCGCACGTTCAGCTGTACGAACCGTGCCTGCCCAGGCGTACCCGAGCGCCGCCCGGGGGTCAGGACGGGTACTCGGCGTTGTGGACGGTGTCCGTGCCGGCTTTGCTCCTTGCCCCACTCGTGCAGTTGCTCGGCGTCGCGTGTAGCGACCGCGCTGTGGTCCGAGCAGAGGAACTTCTCCGAGGTCGCGGATTGCTTGGCGGCCTCGCTGGTGCGGGCCGTCGCCGCCAGGCAGAGCACGGCTGCAGAGCACGGAGGAAAACGGCGGGGCAGGGCCCGCCCCCGCCGTCGGTACGGGGCGGGTTCAGTGCTTGATCGCGTCGACCCTGTCGTTCTTGTCGATGCGTCCGGGGCGGCGCTCGTGGAGCCTCCGTCGCCGGCAGCGTCGTCAACGTACTCGTCGTCCCCGCCGGCCGGGTCCGCGGTGTCCGTGCCGGCCGGGCGCGCGGTGGCCAGGGGTGTCCTCTTCCGGAGCAGTCAGGCGTGGGCAGCCTGGTTCGCCTGGCCGGTGCCGGGGTCCTCTCCTCAGACCTCGGCGCCCTGCCGGCTCTCGGCCAGGTTGACCTTTCGGCCGTTGTAGTCGGCGATGACCGTTCCGTTCGCGTCGGCAGCGGCCGCGATCGGGCCGGCCTCCGCGGCCGGATGCAGGGCCTCCTCCTCGTCCCGGCCGGCGCACCGCAGCCGGCAGCAGTCCGGGCAGGACCGGCGCCCCGTAGTCCCACGCCCGGAGACGGAATGCGGGCGGCTCCACCGTGCCGTCGGCCCGGTCCGCGCCGGCGGGCAGGATCCGGTCCACCTCGCGCGCGGACGGTGCCGTGCCGAGTGTTTCCCGCACCTGCTGTTCCACACCGGCGGCCCGGGTGGGCCAGCAGCCGGGCGGCTGGCCGGAAACCCGACCGTGAGCTCGACCGCCCGGTCCCACCACTCCCCCACCTCACCGGTGCCGGTGGCGGGCAGGTGCGCTCGCCCGGCGGGACGCCGGCCGCGGCGTCCGCCGTGCCCTGCCCGATGCGACCCACAGAAGGCAGCGTGGCCTCGCTGGTCGAACCGGTCGTACACACGTGGCGCCCGCCTCCCGGAGATCCGTGTGACCTCCTTCATTGCGGCCGGTGTGCCGATGCTGTGAGCCTTCGCGTCGGACCACTCACCGAGGAAGTCGAACAATTCTCCGAGTACCTGTTATCGGCGCCGCGCCGAGCGGTCTCCCAGATATCGGACAGCACCGTTCGGCGTCGAGGACAGGGAAGCATTGATGAGTACACAGCGCACGGCGGAGTCGGCGGCACTGGTGAACGCCGCCCGAGCCGGAGATCCATCGGCCCAGGACGCCCTGGTGAGCGCCTATCTCCCGCTGGTCTACAACATCGTGGGCCGGGCGCTGAACGGCTCCGTCGACGTCGACGACGTGGTCCAGGAGACCATGCTCCGTGCCCTCGACGCACTCGGCGATCTGCGCACCCCCGAGAGTTTCCGCTCCTGGCTCGTGGCCATCGCCATGAACCGTGTCCGGGCGCACCGGCAGGACCGGCGGTTCGCCCCCGGCGCCGTCGAGGAGGCCAGTGAACTCGCTGACCCGGGCGCCGACTTCGTGGACCTGACCATCGTGCGGCTCCAGCTGTCCGGGCAGCGGCAGGAGACCGCCCGCGCGACCCGCTGGCTGGAGCCGGACGACCAGGAAGTGCTGTCGCTGTGGTGGCTGGAGTGCGCCGGTGAACTGACCCGCGTCGAAGTCGCCGCGGCCCTGGAACTGTCGCCACAGCACACCGCGGTGCGCGTGCAGCGGATGAAGGCACGCCTCGAGGCGGCTCGCGTGGTGGTACGGCTGCTCGACACGCGGCCACCGTGCGAGGACCAGCGCGCCGTGCTGGCCACCTGGGACGGCATACCCTCGGCACTGTGGCGCAAGCGGATAGCGCGGCACGCCCGGGACTGCGCCCGATGCGGCGGTCTGTGGCACGGCCTGTTGCCCGTCGAGGGCCTGCTGGCCGGGCTGGCCCTGGTCGCGGTGTCGTCGGCGCTGCTCGCCACCACCCGTTCGGCCGTGGCGGCCTCGGCCGCGGCGACCACCCCGCTCCCCGTGCCGGGTTCCGCCCCGGTCGGCGGCGGTACGGGGTACGGCGTCCCTTCTGCTCCCGAGCCGTATGCGGGCGGCGACTACGCGGTCGCCCGGCTGGACTCCGGCGCGAGCCACGCCGACCCGGCCTACCCGTCCGGCACAGGCCCGGGCGGGGCCGAGTACCCCGCGCAGCCCGGCCGACAGGCGTCCCGCAGTAACGCCCGGCGGCGCCGGCGCATACGGCGGCGGGCTGTCGGCGGAGCCGTGGCGGTGGCCTGCGTGACGGGCGTCTGCATCTGGTACGCCGCCCCGAACCCCGAGCCGCACACCGCCACCACCGCACGGTCCGCCGACGAGCCGGCCGTCGGCCTCGCGGAGCCCAGTGCAGTGCCGACCTCGCCGTCGGCCTCGGCGTCCCCGTCACCGTCCCCGACGCACACGAAGAAAAAGACCCCCGCCAAGAAGAGCCCCCGCCCCGCCCGGAGCACCGCCACACCCACACCCCGGCCGTCCGCCACCACGAGTGCCCCCACCTCGCCGCAGGCACCGCCGACAGCCTCCGGCCAGGTCGCCCAGGTCATCGCTCTGGTGAACCAGCAGCGAGCAGCCGCCGGATGCGCACCGGTCAGCGAGAACGCGGAACTGGACAAGGCCGCGCAGGGCCACTCCGACGACATGGCCGCCCGCAGCTACTTCGACCACGTCAGCCCGGACGGCACCGACCCCGGACAGCGCATCACCGCGGCCGGCTACCACTGGTCCACGTACGGCGAGAACATCGCCCAGGGCCAGCCGACGCCACAGGCCGTCATGGACGCGTGGATGAACAGCCCAGGCCATCGCGCCAACATCCTCAACTGCGGGTTCAAAGAGCTGGGCGTGGGCGTCCACAACGGCTCGGGCGGCCCGCTGTGGACCCAGGACTTCGGCGCCAAACTCTGAGCCTGCGGTCTCTCACCGCGCAGGGCGTCGACGTCGTCGAGCGAGCCGAGGCGTCGGAGCGGTCGATGGTGCGTCGATGTCCTTCACCGGTATGCGGGTCACCAGGGCACCTCCCCTGCGTCGTCGAAGAAGCTGCCCGTCGGGCCGTCCTCGGGCAGGGTCGCCAGCCGGATCGCGATCACCGCGCCCTGTTCGGGGGTGCGCACGCCGCGGAAACCGTTGAGGTCGGTCGCGCAGTAGCCGGGGCAGGCGGCGTTGACCAGGATGTTCGTGTCGCGCAGTTCCTTGGCGTACTGGACGGTGACGGCGTTGAGGAACGTCTTCGACGGCGCGTAGGCGACGGCGATCGGGCCCGTTTCGGCGCCGGGAGTGCTCTGCAGGGTGAGGGAGCCGACGCTGCTGGACATGTTCACGATCCGTGGCGACGCCGAGCGGCGCAGCAACGGCAGCATCGCGTTGGTGACGCGGATGACACCGATCACGTTGGTCTCCACGGCCGCCAGCACCGTCGCGGGGTCGACCGTGGTGGGCATCTGTGGCGCGTTGCCGGTGATCCCGGCGTTGTTGACGAGCACGTCCAGGCGTCCGCCGCGGTCCTCGATCAGCCCGGCGGCGGCGGTCACGCTCGCGTCGTCGGTCACGTCGAGCGGTACGCCGAACGCGTCGGCGCCGGCCGCCCGCAGCTTCGCCACAGCGGCCTCGCGCCGCTCCTCGTCCCGGGCGCCGACCCCGACCCTCCAGCCGAGGGCGCCCAGACCGGCCGCGATCTCGTACCCGATGCCCTTGTTCGCGCCGGTCACCAGCGCGATCGTCTGTTCGTTCATACGGCTGATCCTCTCCGGGCGCGGCGGCATGCGGCCAACACCGATCGGGTGGGCAGCGATACCTCACGGGTATCGATCCCCGGGTGGGGCCAGTTAGCATCACGGTGTGGAGACACGGGAGTTGCGGTACTTCGTCGCCGTCGCCGAGGAGCTGCACTTCGGGAGGGCCGCGCAGCGGCTCGGGATCGCGCAGCCGCCGCTGTCGCGGGCGATCCACCAGCTCGAACGGCGCCTCGGGGCGGCACTGCTGGAACGCACCAGCCGCACGGTCACCCTGACCGGGGCCGGGTCGGTGCTGCTGCGGGAGGCCCGGGCGGCGCTGGACGCGGTCGAGGCCGCCGAGCGTCGTACTCGCCGTGCCGCCCTCGCCGCGACCGGCCACGCCGACCTGGTCCTTGCCACGAAGGCGGGCGCATCCAGCGAACTGCTGGCCGAACTGCTCGACGCCTACGCCGCAGAACCCCATGCGGTCACCGTGGATCTGCTCCTGTGCGGAATCGGCGAGCAGGAACGAATGCTGCGCGACGGCCGGGCCGACGTGGCTCTGCTGCACCTGCCGTTCGACACCACGGCCGGCTTCGACACCGAGGAACTCTGCACGGAGAGACAGGTCGTGGTGTTGCCGGCCGGGCATCCCCTCACCGGCCGGACCCACGTGCGGATGGCTGACGTCACCGACCTGCCCGGCCTGCCGATGCCGCGCTGGCCCGGCCGCGACGGTACGTACCCGGACGGCCCCGGACCGCAGGCCCGCGACCATACGCAGCTGCTCCAGCTGATCGCGCTCGGCCGCGCCTGCTGGATCGCGCCGGAGTCCTGCCGGGCCCAACTGCGCGACGATCTCGCCGCCGTACCGGTGCTCGACGCGCCGACGGTCACGACAGTGATCGCATGGCCGCCGCACAGCCGGTCCCGAGCCGTCGCCGGCCTCGTCGAGGCCGCGACACGCCTCTGAAAGCTCGCAAGACGATCACTTCGCCGACCTGCGGCCTTGCGCGGCGTGCCGGTGCCCACCGCATCCATCGCACGGCGATAAGGGGGCGCCTGCGCACATTAGGGGTTACCGGCCCAAGCCGCCGATTCCTACCCTCGGAAGGGCGCTCGGGCCCGCGTGGACCATCGACTGGGAGCAGCCTGTGACCGCTCAACGGGGACCATCCGGCATCGGCATTCGCGGGACCGGCTCATTCCTGCCCGTCGCCACCGTGTCCAACTCCGTCGTCGCCGAACAGGCCGGCGTGACGGCCGACTGGATCGTACGCAAGACGAGGATCAGGGAGCGCCGGTACGCCGCCGAACACGAGGCGACCTCCGACCTGGCCGTAGCCGCCGCCACGGCCGCCCTGGCCGACGCCGCCGTCGAGGCCGCGGACCTCGGCTGGATCGTGGTGGCGACGTCGACCCCCGATCACCCGCAGCCGCCCACCGCGAGCCTCGTGCAGCACCGCCTCGGTGCCACGGGGGCGGCCGCGTTCGACGTCAACGCCGTGTGCAGCGGGTTCGTCCACGCGCTGGTCGTCGTGGCCGCCCTGCTGGCCGCCGACGCGACACGAGTCCCGCGGTACGGCCTGGTGGTGGGTGCCGAGGTGTACTCGCGGATCATCGATCCCTCCGACCGGCGTACGGCGGTGCTGTTCGGCGACGGGGCCGGGGCGGTGGTGCTCGGTCCGGTGCGGGACGGGTACGGAATCGTCGGATCGGACCTGACCGGCTTCGGCGAGCACCACGACATGATCGGTGTCCCCGCGGGCGGCAGCCGCAAGCCCGCCTCGGAGAAGACGCTCGCCTCGGGCGAGCACTGGTTCCGGATGCGCGGGCGTGCCGTACGCGACTTCGTCATGGCCGAACTGCCCGCCGGAATAGGGCGGTTGCTCGCCGTGTGCGACACCGCCCCGGAAGCGGTGGACCACTTCGTGCCGCACCAGGCCAACGGGGCGATGCTGGAGGAGGTCGTGCCCCTGCTGGGCCTGCCTCGCGCGCGCACGCACCTGATGGTGGCCGAGCACGCCAACACGGGCGCGGCGTCCGTACCGCTCGCTCTCGACGCTGCGCGGCGCGGCGGACTCCTCGGCGACGGGGACACCTTGCTGCTCGCGGGGTTCGGCGGAGGCATGTCCATCGGCACCGCCCTGGTGCGCTGGGACGCGGATGCCGTATCCGCCCGCTGACACCGACAACCGGGGCCTGCGTCGTGTCAGGCCCCGATCCGGTCGCGGAGCAGCTTCAGGACGTCCGCCTGGTGGGCGGTGAGGTAGAAGTGGCCGCCATGGAACACGCGCAGGTCGACATCGCCGGCGGTGTGCTGACGCCAGGCCTCGGCCTCGGCGAGCGTGACCTTCGGGTCGCTGTCGCCCACCAGCACCGTCACCGGGCAGGACAGGGGGGCCGCGGGGCGGTGCTCGTAGGTCTCGATCGCGCGGTAGTCGGCGCGCAGCGCCGGCAGGATCATGGCGAGGAGGTCGTCGTCGGCGAGCAGCGCCGCGTCCGTCCCGGCGAGCGACTTCAGCTCGCGTACGAGACCCTCGTCGTCGCGGAGATGCACTGTCTCGGTACGGCGGGTGGCCGGCCCGCGGCGGCCTGAGACGTACAGCGCCGCCGGGTCGGAGCCGGTCGACTCCCGTAGGCGGAGGGCGACTTCGTAGGCGACGACCGCGCCCATGCTGTGCCCGAACAGGTGCAGTGGCTCGTCGCGCCAGGGGGCGAGAGCCTCGGTGACACGGTCCGCCAGGCGGCGGATGTCCTGGATCGGCTGCTCGTGCCTGCGCTCCTGCCGGCCGGGGTACTGCACCGCGAGGACGTCGATGTCCGGGCTCAGTCCGGTGGCCATGGGGAAGTAGAAGCTGGCGGAGCCTCCGGCGTGCGGGAAGCACACGAGGCGCGGCGACCCCGGCGAGGCCGTGCGGTACTGCCGTATCCACGCGCCGTTGTCCACCGTTGATGTGCTCAACCGACTGCCCCCGCTCCAGGAAGTTCCGAACACCTCGCGGCGAGGCTAACCAGGAAGCGGATGGCGGGTAACCCCTAACTTTTCGTGCACGACGCCACGGAAGGCACCGACGGTCCGACCGTCGGGGGATTCCGGCCGGACCGTCGGCAGTCGACAGGGGCTCGCTAGAGCGCGCCCCCCGCCTGTGCGTCGGAGTGGGCGACGGCGTCCCCGCCCCGATTCGCGCGCTCCTGCTGCCGCGGCATGAAGGCGACCGCCAGCACCGTGCCGACCACGGCGATCGCGCCGCACACGATCAGCATCACGTTCATGCCGTGGACGAAGGAGTCCTGTACGGAGGAGAGCAGGCTCGGTGAGTGCAGCTTCTGGGCGACGACGACGCCGGCGGAGACGCTCTCCCGTGCCGCGGCCGCGGCCGGGGCGGGGATCGCGCCGACCTCCAGCTGGCTGTGGTAGGCGTTGGTGAGCACCGTGCCCAGGATCGCGACGCCGACGGTGCCGCCGACCTGACGGACCGTCTGGATGACGGCCGACCCCACGCCGCTGCGCTCGGTCGGCAGAGCGCCGAGCGCCGAGTCCACGGCCAGCGGCAGGGCGAGACCCGTGCCGAGGCCGACGAGCGCGATCCAGGTGGCCGCGTACCCGTACGAGGTGCCGGTGTCCGTCACCGAGCCCATGAACAGGCCGACCGCCATGAACAGGAACCCGGTGGAGATCAGGCCCTTGGCGCCCGCCTTGGGCGCGACCTTGCCGCCCACCCGGGCGCCCACGATGATGCCGCCGATGATCGGCAGCAGCCTGAGGCCGGTGCCCAGCGCGTCGGCACCGAGGACGGCCTGGTAGTACTGCGGCACGGTGAACAGCAGGCCGAAGAGAGCGAAGGACACGACGGTCGCCATCATCGCGCCCCAGGTGAAGGCGGGCGACTTGAAGAGGGAGAGGTCCACCAGCGGCTTGCCGCCCGGCCGGGCACCGAGCAGGCGCTGCCAGGCCACGAACAGGAGCACGAGGACCACGCCGCCGATCAGCATCGTGAGCGTCGTACCGTCCCCCCAGCCCTTCTCGCCCGCGTCGATCGCGCCGTACGTCACGCCGGCGAGGCCGGCGCTCGACAGCAGCACGCCGACCAGGTCGAGTCCCGGGGGCTCCGGGCTGCGGGAGTCGGGCATGAGCAGCATCACGGCGACGATCGCGATGGCCACCATCGGGACGTTGATGAGGAAGACGGAACCCCACCAGAAGTTGTCCAGCAGCCAGCCGCCGACGATCGGGCCGAGCGGGAGTCCGAGCGCGCTCGCCGTCACGACCATGCCGATGGCCTTCGGCCGCTCCTCGTCGTCGAACATCACGGGGAGCACGGACAGCGACAGCGGGAAGATGAAGCCGGCGCCCAGGCCGAGCAGGGCCCGCCACCAGATCAGGGCGTCCGTGGAGCCGGAGTAGGCGCAGCCGACGGAGGCGGCGCCGAACAGGACCAGTGCCGCGACGAGCAGCTTCTTGCGACCGAAGCGGTCGCCGGAGAGTCCGGCCGGCAGCAGCACCGCCGCGAAGACCAGATTGTAGGCATTGGCGAACCACTGGAGCTGGCTGGTCGAGGCCTGGAGATCAGTGGCGAGCGTGGGCAGGGCGACGTTCAGCACCGTCGTGTCCAGGCCCACCACCAGCGCACTGAGGGCGAGGGCGCCTACAGCCCACCACCGTCGGGCACTTGGGACGCTCATGTCGGCATCCATCCTTCGGTTGTTTCTGACGTGCCACACATTTCATATGTGACATTAGCTTCACACATTCGTGAAGTCAATGAATGATGTAAACTCTCAGCCGTACACAACGACCCGAGGAGGCGACGCAGGGTGACCGACAAGCCCGCACAGGCCCGTGACCAGGGGGCCGTGCTCAAGTTCATCGAGCGCTTCGCGGGCGCCCTGACCGAAGCGGGCTTCCCCCGCATGCCCGCCCGGGTCTTCGTGGCGCTGTTCGCCTCGGACTCCGGCCACCTGACCGCGGGAGAACTCGCCGAACAGCTCCAGGTGAGCCCGGCCGCCATCTCCGGGGCCGTGCGCTATCTGACCCAGGTGAACCTCGCCATCCGGGAGCGCGAACCGGGTGCCCGCCAGGACCGCTTCCGGGTGGAGGGCAACGTCTGGTACGAGCTGATGCGCCGCCGCGACCGCGAACTCGCCCGCTGGGAGGACAGCCTGCGCGAAGGTATCGACGCGCTCGGCCGGGACACCCCGGCCGGGGCCAAACTCGCGGCGACGCTACCCTTTTTCGAGTTCATGCAGAAGGAACTGTCGGAGATGCTGGAACGCTGGCAAAACCGGGAGGGAAGCGACTGACGTCACGCGGACTCCCGCTCCGCAGGCGCCAGAAACACGCCAAATCTTCACATGGCCCACAGCGTCGTCACGGTCCGGCCACCAGCGCCGGAACGATGCTCAAGCGTTCCCTTTGCCCGCAAAAGGCCACCCCCTACCCCTACCCTTATCGACCCCTAAGGCTCCGGGCCGCCTCCCCCGGCTCCGGCGTCGACTGACATAGCATCCCTTTACGGCAGCCGCACGTCGAACCATCCGCCTGTCGTACGGCTGACGAAAAACGAACCTCTCGGGAGTCCATTCCGTCGGTTCTCCAGCCACTGTGTGCCATGCGCAATCCGAGGAAGCCCGTGCGTGAGGCAAAGATGAGGAGTGCACGCCGGGAAACAGCCGGATCTGAAGTGTCAGGCCGGCCGAAAAATCGGGGGTTCTTTTCTCTGCCATGGAATTCTTCGAACAGCGAACAGATTGGCATGCTCTTCAGGCCGCCTTCGACGACGTGGTGTCCGGTGAGTCCCGGACGGCCCTCATCGAAGCCGGGGTGGCCTGTGGAAAGAGCACGGCGCTCGAGTGGATCGGCGAGCACGCGGCCGCCCGCGGCGCCCTGGTCCTGCACGCCGTGGGATCACTGTCCGCCAGCGGCACACCGCTGGGTGTCGTGCGCCAGCTCATCGACTGTCCATCGTTTCCCGATCGCGCGCGCGAGCGCCTCCTCGCCGACCTCGGCCGGGGAGATCACGCGCAGTTCTCCGCGCTGGTACGGAATATCGCCAGCCGTGTTCCTGTGGTGGTCAGCGTCGACGATGTGCATCACGTGGACGTCGACTCGCTGCACTGTCTCCTCCATCTCGTCGGCCACAACCGCAAGAGCCGCATTCTGACCCTCTTCGCCCAGTCGCTGTCGTGGGTGCCTCAAGACCCCACGTTCGACACCGAATTGCTGCGACAGCACAATTTCCGGCGGGTCCGGCTCAGTCCGCTGTCCCTCGTCGGCGTGGCCGGAATGCTCCTGGCGCATCCCGATGTCGATGCCGACGCGGAGCTGACGGCCTACTTGCACGCCGCCAGCGGCGGCAACCCGCTGCTGCTGCGCGCCCTCGTCGAGGACCAGCTGGCCGCCCACTGGTTCCCGGGCGCCGATGGTGAACGCGCCGAGCCCGGCGTCTCGTTCAGCCGGGCCGTGCTGACCTGCCTGCACCGGGGCGGCCCTCGTATGCGCGACGCCGCCACCGCACTGGCCATCCTGGGCGAGTCGGAGTACCGCGAGTTACTCGGGCCACTCGCCGGGTTGTCGGCGGCGGACCTCGTCCAGGCCCAGCACGCCCTCGACGGCACCGGCATCACCGAGAACCGCCGGTTTCGCCACTGCCTGGCCAGAGCGGCGGTGCTGGACAGCCTCACCCCCGCCGACCGACGCACCCTGCACCTCAGGGCGGCCACCCTGCTGCACCGGCACGGCGCGCCCGTCGGCGAGGTCGCCGCACACCTGCTGGCGGCCGGGGACACCGTGGACGCCTGGGGTGTCACGGCGCTCAAGGGCGCGGCCGAGGAAGCGCTCGCCGCCGACCGCGCGCGGGAGGCGATCGCCTGTCTGGAACTCGCCCATGACGGCTGCACGGACGCACGGACCCGGGCCGAGATCACGGTCCGACTCGCCTGCGTCACCTGGCGCGTCAACCCCGCCACAGCGGAGGATCCGTATCTCTCGCAGTCCCTGTCCGCGCTGTGGTCCGGGCTCCTGCCGACGCCGTTCATCACCCCGCTGGCCAATCTGCTGGTCGCCCATGGCCGCCTCGACGAGGCACGGCACGCCCTGGGCCGGCTCCATGAGTTGGCCGGCCACGGCCGGGCCCTGCCGACGGACACCGAGATCATGGACCTGTGGGAGTGGGACGTCCACTTCCCGGCGCCGGCGCAGGACACTCCGCCGACGCAGGAACGTCACGCCAGGCTGCTGAGCCTGCACCCCGGACGGCACGACCCCGCCTCCCCCGCGGTGATCGAACGGTTCCTCCAGGTGTCTCCGCTGACGGACACCACGCTCACGGCCGTCATCACCGCGATCAAGTCGCTCATCCATCACGACCGCGTGGACCTCGCGGAGAACTGGTGCGACGTGTTCCTCGCGGAGTCCAAGCGGCGCGGCGCTCCCGGCTGGGAGGTGCTGTTCGCCTCGCTGCGCGCCGAGATCGCACTGCACCAGGGCAGGCTCACCCACGCCGCCGCGTACGCCGGCCAGGCGCTGGACGCGGTGCCGGAGCACAGCGGGCCGTTCTTCATCGGCGGCCCCATCTCGAGCCTGGTGCTGGCGCACACCGCGATGGGCGACTACGAGTCCGCGGCGCGACGGCTCAACCAGTCCGTGCCGGAAGCCCTGTTCAAGAACGTCTACGGCCTGCGCTATCTGCGCGCCCGGGGACGCTACTACCTCGCCTCCAACCGGGCGCACGCGGCGCTCAGCGACTTCCTCGACGCCGGCCGACTCGCCGTGCGCTGGGGGGCCGACCGGCCGACGCTGCTGCCGTGGCGCACGGACGCCGCCGAGGCCTGGCTGGAACTGGGCGACCCGGAGCAGGCGGAGCGGCTCATCACCGACCAGCTCCAGATGCGGGACGTGGTCAACTCGCGAGTGCGGGGGGTCTCCCTGCGGCTGCGCGCGATGACCGTGGATGCCAAGCTGCGTCCTCGGCTGCTGACCAAGGCGCTGGAGGCGATCCAGGCCTCCGGGGACCGGCTGGAGATGGCCCGTGTCCTGGACGCCCTCGGTGACGCGCAGCAGGCGCTGGGCGACACGACCCGTGCCGCGGCGGCGAAGCGCCGGGCCCGGCACATGGCCCTGGAGTGCGGGGTCACGGCGTGGGAAGGCCCTCGGCAGTCCGTTCCCGCCCAGGCCAGGCCGGGGCAGGAGAGCTGGTCGGCCGAACAGCCCACCGCTTCCGCCGCCGGGAAGCTCAGCGAGTCGGAGCGGCGCGTTGCCGCGCTGGCCGCCTGCGGTTACACCAACCGTGACATATCGACCAAGCTCTACATCACCGTGAGCACGGTGGAACAGCACCTCACCCGGGTCTACCGGAAGCTGGAGATCTCACGCCGTGAGCAGCTGCCGCCCGACCTCCAGTTCAGCCTGCACGAGAGCGACTGCCAGTCCATCGCCACATAGGGGGACCAGGGTGGAAGAGATCATCAGTGCCGTACTGTCCGAGGACGCGGTCGACCGGGACTTCGCCGCTCTCCCCGTGCCGGAGCACTATCGCGGGGCGGTGGTCCGCAAGGACGAGGTGGGCATGTTCGAGGGGCTCGCGATCGCGGACAAGGACCCGCGCAAGTCCGTGCACATCCAGGAGGTGCCGACCCCGCTGCCCGCGCCCGGCGAGGCGCTCATCGCCGTCATGGCGAGTGCGATCAACTACAACACCGTGTGGAGCGCCCTCTTCGAACCACTGCCCACCTTCTCCTTCCTGGAACGCTACGCACGCTCCGGCCCGGACGCGGCCCGCCACGACCGGCCGTACCATGTGCTGGGTTCGGACCTGTCCGGGGTGGTGCTGCGCACCGGTCCGGGGGTGCGGCGCTGGAAGCCGGGTGACCGGGTGGTGGCCCACTGTCTGTCCGTCGAGCTGGAGTCTCCCGACGGGCACGACGACACGATGCTCGACCCGGAGCAGCGGATCTGGGGCTTCGAGACCAACTACGGCGGCCTGGCCGAGCTTGCACTCGTCAAGGCCAACCAGCTGATGCCGATGCCGAACCACCTCACCTGGGAGGAGGCGGCCTCCTCCGGCCTGGTCAACTCCACGGCGTACCGGCAGCTCGTCTCGCGCAACGGCGCCGGGATGAAGCAGGGCGACGTGGTGCTGATCTGGGGCGCGGGCGGCGGACTCGGCTCGTACGCGACCCAACTCGCCCTCAACGGCGGGGCGATACCGGTCTGTGTGGTGTCCGACCCGCGCAAGGCCGAGCTGGTCCGGTCGATGGGCGCCGAGCTCGTCATCGACCGGACCGCCGAGGGCTACCGCTTCTGGAAGGACCCGGACACCCAGGATCCCCGGGAATGGCGGCGCTTCGGCGCCCGGATCCGGGAGCTGACGGGCGGGGAGGACGCGGACATCGTGGTGGAGCACCCGGGCCGGGAGACCTTCGGTGCCAGCGTCTATGTCGCGCGCCGCGGCGGCACGGTGGTGACGTGCGCGTCCACGGCCGGCTACCAGCACCAGTACGACAACCGGTACCTGTGGATGTCGCTGAAGCGCATCGTGGGCAGTCACTTCGCCAACTACCGGGAGGCGTGGGAGGCCAACCGGCTGATAGCGCGCGGCATGGTCCACCCCACGCTGTCCACCGTCTTCCCGCTCGCGGCGACGGGTGAGGCCACGCGCGAGGTCCACGCCAACCGGCACAGCGGCAAGGTCGGCGTCCTGTGCCTGGCTCCCACCGAGGGACTCGGCGTACGCGACGAGGAGACGCGGCAACGGCACCTCCCGGCCCTCAACCGGTTCCGCACGGCACCTCGGTAAGCCCGAGGGACAGGGCAGGAGTGGCCCGGCGCGACGATGATGCCGCGCTGGGCCACTCGTGCGACGACATCGGCTACACGCTGTCGTACGACCGGAACCCGCGCCCCGTCTTGCGGCCCAGGTAGCCCGCCTCCACGAGTTGCTCGAGCGGGCGGGCCGGGGTGAGCGCGGGTTCGCGGAAGGTGCGGTGCAGGGTGCGCTGGATGGCCAGCGAGACGTCGAGGCCGATCACGTCGAGCAGGTGGAAGGGGCCCATGGGGAATCCGTGGCCGGCCGTCATCACCGTGTCGATCTCGTCGGCGGTGGCCACCCCCTCGCGCAGCATGCCCACCGCCCGGTTGAGGTACGGGAAGAGCAGGGCGTTGACGATGAAGCCGGCCCGGTCCGAACAGTCGACGGGACGTTTCCCGAGTGCGGCGGCGGCCGCGTGTGCGGTGGACACGGTCTCCTGAGCGGTCAGCACCGTCTGGACGACCTCCACGAGTTTCATGACCGGCGCGGGATTGAAGAAGTGCATGCCCAGCACGTCCTGCGGGCGCCCGGTGGCGGTCGCACACTCGATGACGGGCAGGCTCGAGGTGGAGGTGGCGAGCACCGCGCCCGGCCGGCACACCCGGTCCAGCTCGGCGAACACACCCCGCTTGACGGCGAGATCCTCGGCGACGGCCTCCACGACGAGGTCGCAGTCGGTGAGTGCCTCGAAAGCGGACGCGCCACTGAGCCGGGCCATGGTCGCGGCGAGCTCCTCGGGGGTCCGCCGACCGCGGCGGACCTGGCGATCCAACGAGCGCCCGACGGCCGCCAGCGCCTCCTTCGCCCTCACCTCGCTGCGGGCGACCAGGGTCGTGGGGTGCCCGGAGCGGGCGCAGACCTCGGCGATGCCGGTGGCCATGGTGCCGGAGCCGACGACGCCGATGGTGTGGACCCTGCGCGGTGGGGCCGCCGGGCCCGCCGTCCGTTCGGCACCGCCCGTCTCGCCGCCGTAGTCGTGGAAGCCCCGCCCCGACTTCACGCCCAGCAGCCCCGCCGCGACCCTGTGGGACAGGGCGGGAGCGGGGGCATAACTGCGGTCGCCCGTGCGCTGGTAGAGCACTTCCAGGGTGGCGTGCGCGGTGTCGAGCCCCATGGCGTCGAGCTGGGCCAGCGGGCCCAGGGGCAGTCCGCAGCCCAGGGTCATCGCCGTATCGATGCCCTCCTTCGTGGCGTACCGCTGCTCGTACATGGTGGCGGCGCCGTTCAGGTACAGCATCGCGAGGGCTCCGCCGACGAAACCCGGGCTGTCGGTACTGCACACGGCGGTGGTGCCGAGGCCGTGGAGCAAGTCACGGACGTCGTCGGCCAGTGCCCGCGGCGTGACGGGGGTGGCGATCAGCTCGACCGCGCCCGCACCGCCTTCCGGGGCTGTGGGGAAGAGGTGCAGACCGATCGTCTTCGTCATCCGTCCCGACTCGAAGGCGAGGGTGGTCACGGACAGGGACGAGGTGGTCGTGGCGAACACGGTGTCGCCCGGGCACACTTCGTGGGCCCGGGCGAGGATCTGCCGTTTCAGCTCGGCTCGTTCGGGGACCGCCTCGATGACCAGGTCCGCGCGGGAGACGTCGGCGAAGCGGGTGGTGAACTCGATGCCGTCGGCGTCTGCCGTCCGCGTCCGACCGCGTTCCAGGGCTTTCTCGCCCACATCGACCGCGATCACCCGGTGCCCGGCGCGCGCCAGTAATGCGACAAGAGCGGAGCCCGTTATGCCGAGCCCGACCACCGCGACCGTGGAGAAACGCTGTTGTGCCATGCCCATGAGTCCTTTCGTCAATGGACCGTTGGGACGGGGAGAACAAGCAGGGGGATCGATGTGGGAGGCAGCCCGGTTATGCGGGGTTACGCTACGAAACAGCAGGTCGGCAGCCCACCCCTGACCTTCCCCCTATCTCCCCCAGAGTCGGCGTCCGACGGTTAGGGGTTGGTCCACCGATCCGCTCCCTCCTAGGCTCCGAGCAGGCGTGCTCATCGGTTTTTCTGCGGAGCGCGCTTCTTTTCTTCGGTCTTTCCAGGTCCGTCGGACTTTCCGAGTACGGGGAATGCGGGAGGGCATGTGGATTCCGCGGCACGCACGCAGGAGAACGTGTCAGCGCACGAGCCGATTGCGGTGATCGGCCTGTCCTGCCGTTTTCCGCAGGCACCCGACCCACAGGCGTACTGGCGGCTGCTCCGCGACGGCGTCAGCGCGGTCACCCGCGTCCCCGAGGAACGCTGGACCCTCGCCGAGGGCGCGGCGGACCCGGGCGCGCGATGGGGTGCGTTCCTCGACGACGTGGGCGGCTTCGACGCGTCGTTCTTCGGACTCGCGCCCCGTGAGGCGACGGCCATGGATCCCCAGCAGCGCCTCGTGCTGGAGCTCGGCTGGGAGGCCCTCGAGGACGCGGGTATCGTGCCGGCCGATCTCGCGGCCACGACGACCGGCGTGTTCGTCGGCGCCATCTGGGACGACTACGCCGCTCTGACCCGCCAGGGCGGCGAGCCGGCGATCGGCCGCCACACCGCCACCGGCCTGCACCGCGGCATGATCGCCAACCGGCTCTCGTACGTGCTGGGCCTCACCGGCCCGAGTCTGACGCTGGACACCGCGCAGTCCTCGGCCCTGGTCGCGGTGCACGAGGCCTGCCAGAGCATCCTGCACGGCGAGTCGACGCTCGCCGTGGCGGGCGGGGTCAACCTCAACCTGGTGCCCGGCAGTTCGCTCATGCAGGAGCGCTTCGGCGGGCTGTCCCCGGACGGACGCTGCTTCACCTTCGACGCGCGGGCCAACGGGTATGTGCGCGGTGAGGGCGGCGGCCTGGTGGTGCTCAAGCCGCTCGCCCGGGCCCTCGCCGACGGTGACTCCGTGTACTGCGTGATCCGCGGCAGCGCGGTCAACAACGACGGAGCCACCGAGGGGCTCACCGTGCCCAGCCCGACGGCGCAGGAACAGGTGGTCCGGCTCGCCCAGCAGCGGGCCGGCGTCACCCCGGCCGAGGTGCAGTACGTCGAGCTGCACGGCACCGGCACCCGGCGCGGCGACCCGGTCGAGGCAGCCGCGCTCGGCGCGGTGTTCCGGGACACCGGGACTCCGGTACGCGTCGGATCGGCCAAGACCAACATCGGGCACCTGGAGGGTGCCGCGGGCATCGCCGGCCTGATCAAGGCCGTGCTGTGCGTGCGCCACCGGCACCTCGTCCCGAACCTCAACTTCGTCTCCGCCCACCCCGACATCCCCCTCGACACGCTGAACCTGCGCGTACAGACGGAGCTGGAGTCCTGGCCCCGGGAGGAGCGCCCGCTGGTCGCGGGCGTCAGTTCCTTCGGCATGGGCGGCACCAACTGCCACCTGGTCCTGTCCGAGCCGGCACCACTCGGGCGGCCCGCGAACCGGGACACCGAACCGCCGACACCCCGGAGCCCGGTGCTGCTGCTTCCCGTCTCGGCCCGCACCCAGCAGGCACTGTACGCCCAGGCCCGTACGCTCCGCGCCGCGGTGGCCTCCGCGCCCGCCGTCCGGCCGCTGGATGTCGCCCACTCGCTCGCGACGACCCGTACGGCCTTCGAGCATCGCGCGGTACTGCTCGCGACCGACCGGGACGGCGTCCTGTCCGCGCTGGACGCGCTGGCGGCCGACGAGCCCTCCGCACAGGTGGTGCGGGGTGAACCGCTGCACGGCAAGGCGGCGTTCCTCTTCTCCGGGCAGGGCAGCCAGCGCGCCGGAATGGGGCGCGAGCTGCACGAGGCGTTCCCGGCCTACGCCGAGGCGTTCGACGAGGTGTGCGCCGTGCTCGACGCCCACCTCGGACACCAACTGCCCCTGAAGGACGTGGTGTTCGCGGCGGAAGGCACGCCCGAGGCAGCACTGTTGCATCGTACCGAGTACACCCAGCCCGCCCTGTTCGCCGTCGAGACGGCCCTGTACCGGCTGCTGCGGCACTGGGGTGTGGCCCCCGGCCTCCTCCTCGGGCACTCCATCGGCGAGCTCGCGGCGGCGCACGCGGCCGGCGTGCTGTCCCTCGAGGACAGCTGCGCACTGGTGGCCGCACGCGGTCGCCTGATGGGCGAACTCCCCCCGGGCGGCGCCATGGTGGCCGTACAGGCCACCGAGGCCGACGTACGGGCCGCGCTCGCGGGACTTCAGGCGCGGCTGTCGCTCGCCGCGGTCAACGGACCCACGTCCATGGTCGTCGCCGGTGACGAGGACGCGGTCCTCGAACTCGCCGCGCGCTGGCGGGCCGAGGGCCGGAAGACCAAGCGTCTCCAGGTCAGCCACGCCTTCCACTCCCCCCGCATGGACGCCATGCTCGACGCGTTCCGGGACACCGCGAGCCGGCTGACGTACCACGCCCCGCACACCCCGCTGGTGTCCAACCTCACCGGACGTCCGGCGAGCGCCGAGGAGATCTGCTCCGCGGACTACTGGGTGCGCCACGCGCGCGAGGCCGTCCGCTTCCACGACGGGATGCGCGCCCTCGAGGCCGCGGGCGTGTCCACGTTCGTCGAACTCGGCCCGGACGGCGTCCTGACCTCGATGGCCCGGGACTGCGTCACCTCGGCGGACACGGCCTTCGTACCCGTGCTGCGCGGCTCGCGACCGGAGATCCGCGCGATCGCCGGAGCACTGGCCCGGCTGCATGTGCACGCGGTGTCCGTCGACTGGCGGCGGTTCTACGACGGCTGCGGCGCCGAGCGCGTCGACCTGCCGACGTACGCCTTCCAGCGCCGCCGGTACTGGATCGCCCGGCCCACGGACGCCGAGACGCCGACCGTAGTGTCGTACGCCACGACGCCCGCGCCGGAGGAGACGGACCGCCGGCCCGGCACCGACGGGAGCGGAACCCCGCCCCTGCGGCAGCGCCTTGAGAAACTGGGCCCGGCCGATCAGGAACGCACCGTACTGGACCTCGTCCGTGCCCAGGTCGCGGCCGTGCTGGAGCACGACACACCCGACGAGATCGACGCCCGCACGACCTTCAAGGGGCTGGGCTTCGACTCGCTCACCCTGGTCGAGCTCCGCGACCGGCTCACCCGGGCCATCGGGCTCGCCCTCGCGCCGTCGCTCCTCTTCGACCACCCGACACCGGCCCGGCTGGCGGAGCACCTGCGCTCGCTCGTCCTCGGCGGTGAACCGTCGGACGCGCTCGAGGTACCGGCGACCCCGGCCACGGCCGACGAGCCGATCGCGATCGTGGCCATGGCCTGCCGCTTCCCCGGCGGCGTGACCTCGCCCGACGAGCTGTGGCGGCTGGTGGCCGAGGGCGGCGACGCGATCTCCGGATTTCCCGCCGACCGGGGCTGGGACATGGACGCCCTCTACGACCCCGATCCCACGCGGACCGGGAAGAACTACGTGCGCGAGGGCGGCTTCCTCGACGGGGCCGCCGAGTTCGACGCCGAGTTCTTCGGCATCTCCCCCCGCGAGGCCCTCGCCATGGACCCGCAGCAGCGGCTGGTGCTGGAGACGTCGTGGGAGGCGCTGGAGCGGGCCGGCATCGCGCCCGGGTCACTGCGCGGTTCTCGCACCGGCGTGTTCGTCGGGACCACGTTCCAGGACTACGGCCCACGGCTGCACCAGGGCACCGAGGGAACCGAGGGCTACCTCCTGACGGGTGGCACACCCAGCGTGGCGTCGGGGCGGGTGGCGTACGCGCTCGGCCTGGAGGGCCCCGCGGTGACCGTCGACACGGCGTGCTCGTCCTCGCTGGTGGCGCTGCACATGGCCGGCCGGGCGCTGCGGACCGGCGAGTGCACGATGGCCCTGGTCGGCGGGGTGACCGTGATGGCCACGCCGGGCATGTTCGTCGAGCTGAGCCGGCAGCGGGCGCTGTCCCCGGACGGCCGCTGCAAGTCCTTCTCGGCCGCTGCCGACGGCACGGGGTGGGCCGAGGGCGTGGGCATGCTGCTGGTGGAGCGCCTCTCCGACGCCCGCCGGGCCGGACACCGGGTCCTGGCCGTCGTACGCGGATCCGCCATCAACCAGGACGGCGCGAGCAACGGCCTCACCGCGCCCAACGGCCTCGCGCAGCAGCGCGTCATCCGTCAGGCCCTCACCGACGCCGGGCTCACCCCTGCCGACGTCGACGCGGTGGAGGCGCACGGCACGGGGACCCGGCTGGGCGACCCGATCGAGGCGCAGGCGCTGCTGGCGACGTACGGCCGGGAACGCTCGCAGGACAGCCCGTTGTGGCTGGGCTCGGTGAAGTCCAACATCGGGCACACACAGTGCGCCGCGGGTGTCGCGGGCGTGATCAAGATGGTCATGGCGATGCGCCACGGGGTGCTCCCCCGCACCCTGCACGTGGACGAACCCTCCCCGCACATCGACTGGAGCGCGGGTGCCGTCTCCCTGCTCACCGAACCCGTGGACTGGCAGCCGGTCGACCGCCCTCGCCGGGCCGGCGTCTCCTCCTTCGGGATCAGCGGGACCAACGCCCATGTCATCCTCGAACACACGCCGGAGGACGGGGACTTCGGCGGGGACCTCGGCGGGGACCGTACGCCGGTCCCGAGTACGGCAGCGGCCTCCGACGCGCCTCCGCTGGTCCTCAGCGCCTCCGACCCGCGGGCACTGCGTGAACAGGCGGAGCGGTTGCGGTCGTTCGTCACGGACCGCCCCGACCTCTCGTTGAGGGATGTCGGGTTCACCCTCGCGACCGGGCGAGAGGCTCTGGATCAGCGAGCGGTGGTGGTCGCACAGGACCGCGACGGTCTTCTGACTGGCCTCGCGGACCTGGCCGCGGGCGAGCCGGGGGCCGGGGTCGTCACGGGCATCGTCGGCCACCGCGGCAAGACGGTGTTCGTCTTCCCCGGACAGGGCAGCCAATGGGCCGGCATGGGACGCGAACTCCTCGACACCTCACCCGTGTTCGCCGACCGAATCACCGCATGCGAGACCGCACTCGCACCCTACGTCGACTGGTCACTCACCGACGTCCTACGCGGCAACGACGACGCACCCGGACTCGACCACATCGAAGTCCTCCAACCCGTCCTCTTCGCCGTCATGATCTCCCTCGCCGCCCTCTGGCAACACCACGGCATCCACCCCGACGCCGTCACCGGCC